>CAZIKE010000059.1:0-21478 GCA_964539775.1 uncultured Chitinophagales bacterium | reverse complement strand
GTAAATGAGTCATTCGCAAGCGCCGGTGCGGGGCGGCGTGCTTGCGCGAGACGTTATGCGTCATGGCCGCCCGCAGGAAGAAGTAGGCGGGATGGAAGGTGAAGCGCTCTGATTTTCGGCGGGGCTTGGGTGGTGAAGTCGTCAGCGGGCACAGTGGCGCACGGGCGGGAGAGTGGTGGTTGTCATCCGCCCAGTGGGGAGAGAAAAGAGATGTCGGTGTCGAGGAGAGTGCAGGTTAAGGAGCTGCAGTCAGCCATTGAGTGTGCAGTGCAGGTCGAGAAGCTTTTCTTTGGTTGTTGAGCCTTCACGGACGGTGTGAGTCAAGAGGCGGCAGTGTCTCCGCCCGTGCGCCTGCCTGAGGTTGTGGTAGCTTCATGTTCTCGTTGTTCATGATACTTCCAACAAAGCTCAAGCAGCGAGTGGTCTCCAGAACGTTCCTGGAGGGTACTACAGAGGGCGGCCACGAACGCATAACACGCGCAAGCAACGACGCTCGCACATCTGGTGAGGCGAGGATGAAGCTAAGTTTGGCGCAACACAAAGTGCTCGCTCCACCCCGCACCGGGGCTCATGGAGTAAATGAGTCATTCGCAAGCGCCGGTGCGGGGCGGCGTGCTTGCGCGAGACGTTATGGCGTCATGGGCTCGGGTGTACAGGGACGTTGTCCAAGAGAACAAGAACGTCGTGTAGCCTTCGGCTACACGGGAGCGAGGTTTGAAGTCATAGAACAAAGAGGGGGCTTGACAGAGTTCGGAGGGTTGAGCAAAGCGGGTAAGGAACTGAGAGTCCATCATGAAGGGACGGCGAGGTGCGGCAGAATGTGTTGGGGATGGACTCGCAAGCGACGCAAGCACGCTTTGCTCAACACGAAAAACGGAAAAGAGGTTCCCAATTTTTTGTCGTATGCGGGAACGAGGAGCTGGCTACCGTGGAGACGAACTCGCTCCGAACATTCTTGTGTATTGAAAGGCGAGTGAAGGTTTGGAGTTGCTGTTGCTCTGATGAAACGGGGGTGTTCCCTCGCCCACGACGCATAACAATCGTGTTCACGGCGCTCCATCAATTATAGTTTTTGATTGATGTCGCTCAACGTCAGCTTATTTCGTCCGCCTGCGGCGGACTTCATGCGGCGGGCTGCTTCGCTACAGTAAACGATTATGTGAAATTGCCCGGTCACTATTTTACTCACTATTTTACGAAACAGAAACAGTATGCAAAGCATTCACCGATTTCTGCTTTCTTCGCAACTACTTGCTTTCGTCCCATTTGAATTCTTGCGTATGACGAGTAAAATCACCTTGAGTTTAATTCTGAGCGCACTCGTTATTTCTGAACCGCAAGCTCAAACGGCATGGCGCTGGCAGAATCCCTTGCCAACGGGCTACGGCCTCACCGCAGTTCAGGCAGTCGATTCCAACACTGCGTTTGCTGTGGGCTACTACGGAGCTTTTCTCCGCACAACGGATGGAGGATCGGAGTGGACGCTTTTGGAAACAGGAACTGCCGCCAACCTGAACGCACTCTCCTTCACCAACCGGACAACTGGTACCGTCGTTGGTGATTCAGCAATCGTTCTTCGAACCACGGATGGGGGAACAACGTGGACACGACAGATCAGTGGAACACCAAACTGGTTGTACGGAATATCATTCAGCGATGAAAGCAATGGCACCGCCGTTGGCACTCAGGGCATCATTCTCCGCACAACAAACGGCGGACTTACGTGGGTCACGCAGAGAAGAGATACCACAACCTGGCTGTTTGCCGTCGACTTCGTTGATGTTAATAACGGAATTGCGGTTGGATCCCGATTTCTCAATGCAATGATTCTGCGGACTTCTGATGGCGGTGCTAGTTGGCATGATCAATCGGCTGGGCTTAATCGGTATTTGAGTGGACTTGACATGCATGATTCGCTGCTGGCAACTGCGGTTGGATCGCAAGGTGTCATCTATCAAACCACCGATGGAGGCATCACTTGGGCGCAGCGTTTTCTTGGCGGTTCGGGTTATGGTAACTTCTACGCTGTATCGTTTACAGATGATAGCCTTGGCTTTGCCGCTGGTGAATACTCCGGTGGATCGAGAATAGCCAGAACTACAAACGGCGGTTTATCGTGGATTGTCATGTCGGGAACGTTTGCCAAAGGTCTATGGGGAATTTCTACTGTTACTGGTCGCCATGCATACGGCGTAGGTGAATCTGGGCTTATCATCGGAACGAATAACTCAGGACAGATATGGAGCAAGCAGACGAGGGGAACAACGGCTGACCTCCAAGGAGTGTTTTTTACCACTTCGAATATGGGCATAGTCGTCGGTGATTCCGGCACGATTCTGCGAACAACAAACTCCGGCTTCGAGTGGACTCCTCGTATGAGCGGCACCTCAGAAAACCTTTATGATTTCATGTTTTCAACCTCCACGACGGGCATTGCTGTTGGCACTTCGGGAAGCATTCTTCGAACGACAGATGGTGGATTGCAATGGACGACAATTCCGAGCGTCACAAACATGACCCTGAGTGGACTTTATTTTGTCGATGCAAATGTTGGGACGATCGTGGGCGAGTACGGAACTGTGTTGCGCACGACCGATGGTGGGTTAAGCTGGATCATTCAACCTACTGCGACTACGAGGTCCTTGCGGCGCGTCTTTTTTACTGATGCCCAACGGGGCATTGCAGTCGGTTATGGCTCAATTATTCGTACGACCAACGGCGGCCAATCGTGGATCATCGACTATGATTGCGGTATTAAAGGCTGTTACGTATACACTGCGTTATCGTTTGTGGATGAGGTTCCTTCGGAGACGAGTACTGTATCGCCGTGGACCGATGCGTTGATGCCTGCCTGGATTGTTGGGTACTGCTGAGGCACACGACGCAGTATACCGAGCGGCCTGGCTCCCAGAATCCTGGGTGATTTGACCGAGGCTTTCGGCAAACATTCAAATCCAGCCTTGAGAGTCTTGCCGCCTAGAAAGCCAAAGCGTTCCGCTGGAGCATCGGCGTCAGGATCTTGTATCAACTTGCCTTGAGCCACCGGAATGCGCTGCTGCCCTTTGCTATCCTCTTCGCACAGGACTGTGGTAGGGAAGAGAGCAACTGCGACGGCAGCCAGAATGGAGAAGAGAATTCTCTTCATATAACCACCTTGAAGAATTGTGAACCTTACGTGAGTTAGTGATCTGCTATTTCAGTTTCTGTTGCTGCATGCGAAACATCTTGCCGGCCAGTTCCACTTTGTTTTTCACTCTGAGCTTCAAGTAGATGCTCCTCGTATGCGAGCGAACGGTTTCGGATGAAATCTTCAAACGAGCGGCAGTGTCTTTCGCCGTCAACCCTGTCGCCAGCAGTGCTGCGACTTGCTCCTCCCGAGTGGAAAGCCCAAACTCGTTATGGAATTGCTTGCCTGACTTCTTGTCCATCGGTGTCCGTTGTGATTAGCCTGAATGCGTTAACCGGCGATCAATATACGGCTTGGATGGTAAGGCAACCTATCACTACCGTTCCAAAGGTTATAACCAGGGTTCCATCCATCAAAAGGAACTGTTCTGAAAAAGGGGAAACCCCCGTCATCTTCGGCGCAGCGGGCGATGAGGTGAAAGCACGCTACAAAGCACACCTCGGTGCCTCCTCCGACGCCGCCCTCTCCACGAACCAACAGCGCAAGATCCAACTCGCCAGCTTCGACAATCTGTTGCTCACGTACAAATCCGCAAATGAGGGGTGGAAGGTTGAGGAGTATCAGAGAACTGCACGCGTTCTGATTCCGGTGCTTCAAACAAGCCCTCGTGGAAAAATGTGAGCACACTTGCTAAAGAGATTTTGTTTTTGTACTCTTTCGGGCACTCCCCTCATGCTTCGATGTCGTGCTGAGGCACGAAGCAGGCTCTGAACCAATAACCACCTCTTACGGGAAAGGAAGCACCCGATGATCGTTACTCGCTTGGTCGTTCTCCTGATTATCATTTCCCTTATCTCCTTTTCATGCAGTGCGTCGAAGCAGGAAACGTCGAGCACACAGGAAACAAAAGGAGGAACGGGAACGATCGCCTTTCCCACTCCGCTTGCACCGAACACCTGCCGATTCATCGGAACGGTAGTCGAGATTGCTTCGAAGCGGACGGACGCAGACCCGAACGACCCCTGCTCCAAGGCGCCGTGCTTTGCAACGGTGCAGATTGACTCGGTGATCGGCTACGGCTCGGCGTTCCCGACTTCACTCGGGGCGGGTGCAACGCTGCGCGCGCGCTTTGCGCACACACTCAGCCCCACCAAAGACGTGATGCCCGAGCTAACGCCGGCATTGCCGGGACTTCAAGCGGGATCACGATTCAAAGCGGATGTTATCGCATCGCCTGTTCTCGGCGGTGAGGTTTCCTTTACCATCTACGCGTACGAACGACAACGGTAGTTCATCAACCTCCACATAATCTAAGGAAACATGCCATGAAGGCGAGAAAGAGCTTTTTGTTCGCGGTGGTGGGCGCAACAACAGGCATTGCGTTGTATGTCCTTTCGTTCACGACTGCACTTCATCAGCCACCTGCGAAGTTCCGCCCCCGTGCGGAAACGTCGATGGGAGAGAAAGAAGACCGCGAGGCGCGGTTGAAGTATGAATGGATGATGCTACGCGATCCGGCTACGGGAACGATCCCGAAGAACTTCCGCCAACAGGAGCTGGAGTTTGCACGAACTCTTCCGGTGAAAGAACAGATGCAGAGCTTAAACAAGTCTGGAAGTGTCCAGAACGCCGCATGGACTTCCCGAGGGCCGTGGAACGTCGGCGGAAGGACGCGTGCACTCGCGATCGACATCAACAATCCGAACATCATTCTTGCCGGAGGCGTCAGCGGCGGCCTGTGGCGCTCCACCGATGGCGGCGCAAGCTGGACGAAACGCACTCCGCTTAACTCACATCACAGCGTTACGTGCATTGCCCAGGACCCTCGATCGGGACAAACCTCCACGTGGTACTACGGGACGGGCGAACTCATCGGCAACAGCGCCAGCGGGCAAGGGGCATTCTACGTAGGCAACGGAGTTTTCAAGTCGGTGGACAATGGGCTGACCTGGACGCAGCTCGCATCGACAACGGGCGGCAACCCGCAATCGTTCGATAATGTTTGGGATATTGTCTGGAACATCGCCGTTCACCCGACGACAGGTCACGTCTATGCTGCGGCCTATAACGCTATCTTCCGCAGCACCGATGGCGGCACTAGTTGGACTCTTGTGCGCGGAAGCGGCGCGAGCGCACCCTACTCCGAGATGACCGACGTTGCCATCACCCCCAATGGAACACTTGTCGCCTCGGGAAGTCCGGGGAGTTCAACATTGGAGGGCGTGTGGCAGTCTGCGGACGGGACGACCTGGACCAACATCACGCCCGGCGATATGACGAGTGTCCGCCGCATTGTGATCGGGCCGACCCATCTCAATAACATCTACATTCTGGCTGAAACACCCGGCACCGGCACAAGTAATCACAGCATCTGGAAGCGCACCGGAACGACGTGGGAGAATCGCTCCGCAAACATCCCCGCCACGGGAGGATTCACGGGCAACTTCGATTCACAGAACTCCTACGATCTTGTGATCAAAGTGAAGCCGGACGACGAGAACGTGGTCATCATCGGCGGCACCAACCTGTATCGCTCCACCAACGGCTTTGCCTCCACGGCAGCCACAACGTGGATCGGCGGATACACATCGGCAAACAACAGCTACGAGAGCTATCCTAACCATCACGCCGACCAGCACGCGTTGGCATTCGCACCGAACAACAGTTCCATCCTCTATTCAGGTCACGACGGCGGCATCAGCAAAACAACAGATATCCTCGCAGGCACGGTGACATGGACATTCCTCAACAACGGCTATCTGACGACGCAATGTTATACCGTGGCGCTGGATAAAGCAACCCCCGGAAGCTCGACGATCCTTTCCGGCTTTCAAGATAACGGATGCTGGGGAGTAACCTCATCGAGTTCCACTGCATCGTGGAGTGACCTGTCGGGGGGCGACGGAGCGTTCACGGCCGTTGCACCGGGAAGCAGCTCGTATTACACCTCGGCGCAGAACGGTATAACCTATCGTCTCATTCCGGGCACGGGCAACGGTGCGCGGATCGATCCACAAGGCGGCAGCGGTTATCTGTTCGTCAACCCGTTTGTCTTGAATCCTAACAACTCTGTGATGATGTTCCTCGGCGGAGGCAATTACGTGTGGCGCAATAGCGACGTGACCGCAATTCCCTTGGGCAATCCCAACCCAACCTCCATCAACTGGACCAGACTGAACAATAGTATGGAAGGTGGAAGCGCACAGGTCAGCGCACTTGCTGTCACGACATCCAATCCGCAGCATCGGCTGTACATCGGCTATTCAACCGGTGTGGTGAAGAGGGTGGATGGAGCCAACACGGGCGATCCCTCGGCGACAACCATTACGCCACCGCTCGCGTCGGCGGCTTTTATTTCCTGTATCGCCGTTGATCCAACGGATGGGAATAAACTGCTGGTTGTCGTGTCCAACTATAACGTCCAGAGCTTGTTCTACTCGGCAAATGCCGGGCAGAGCTGGACGGATGTAGAGGGGAACCTTGCCGGCTCATCCGGCCCCTCCTGCCGCTACGCAGCGATTGTTCCCTCCGGCGGCGGAACGACATACTATCTTGCGACAAGTGTCGGAGTGTATTCCACGACCTCACTCAATGGAAGTTCAACGGTGTGGGTACAGGAGGGTGCAACGACGATCGGCAACGTTGTAGCGACGTTTATCGATGCGCGTCCATCAGACGGCACGGTCATCGTCGGCACGCACGCCAACGGCGTATACAGCACCGGCGGCGGTGGCGGAGGAGGTGGGACAACAACGGTGTATTCTGGCGATGCCAACAACGACGGCGCATGCGACATCCGCGATCTCTTGCCCCTCGGCCGCTTCTTCGGACAAACAGGGCCCGCACGACCCGGAGGCTCTACCACCTGGGGCGCGCAAACGGCTACGGTATGGAGCATACCTGAAGCGACCTACGCCGATTGCGATGGCAACGGCACTGTCGATGAGAATGATGTCAACGGCATCATCACCAACTACGGACGCACACGAAGCTCGCCAGACCGTCCGCCCGTCGATGAGGTGAAGCTCTGCTACGACCTCTTGCGGGAAATTGACCGGCAACCCGAGAGGACCGAAGGCTTCCTCAAGATCCGCAGCGCGATTGTTACGTACATGAAGCGCGAGTTGGGCGTCACGTTCGCGTATGCTCTCGAGCAGAACTATCCCAATCCCTTTAACCCGTCAACAATGATCCGCTTCGTGGTGCCCGAGCAGACCGACAAGGCAGAATTGACGATCTACTCCCTCACAGGCCAGCGTGTTTGGACCACGACGCTGAACAATTTGCCGTTGGGTCGCCACGAAGTTGAGTGGAATGGGACTTCCTCCGACGGGATGAAACTCGCCAGTGGTATGTACATCTACCGTCTGAAGGCCGGCAGCTACAACGCCACAAAACGCATGTTGATGATCAAGTAAGGAGACACGACTATGAAACGCATCATCGTAGTGGGGCTGTGCATGCTGACACTTGCCGCTGGGGGATGCAAGAAAGATAGCTCAACTCCACCCCCCACGAGCGACTGTGTCAGCACGAACGACTTCAGCTTCCCGGCAAACGCCACGAAGTTTTCCGCCACGCTCTACTCGCAGTGTGCAACTGTCGCGGTGGGTGCCGAGTTCTATCTGAAGCTTGTGCTGTATAACGTGAGCGAGGCTTTCGGTGCGGCGGCGGAGTTCAGTGTACCGGCCAACGTGGAAATCCTCGGCGCTGAAATCGGGCCGCTCTTCACCCCCTCTTCCGATATTCTCGCCCTCGGCACATTGGTCAACAACAATGCGGCGTACGCCTTTGGCATCACCTACAAGGCAGGAACGAACAGGACATCGACCGGAAGCGGCGTCATCGTCAAGCTTCGCTGTCGCGGGCTTTCCGCAGGTGCTGCAACATTCGCCATCGACAGGGCAAAACTCGAGATCAAGCGCTCGGATGGTACGCCGATAGCAAACTTCACCAACATTCTCGTTGAAAACGTCACGGTGACCATTCGGTAGAACGCTCAACACAAAGGCGCTGGGGGCACTGAGGGTTCACAACACGTTGCACGCTCGTTGTGGACCTTCTGTGCTCTCGAGTCTTCGTCGAGAATAACACTCGCCTCTCGTCATCCTCTGCCGCCTGTAACTCTTCAGCTCTCACTTCGTACCAAGGGGTGTCCACAGCATTCAACCACATGGAGGTCATTATGAAACCCCTGCATGCGTTGCTTGTGGGACTGGTCATAATGGTTGCGCCCCCGGTCAGGGCAGACAATCCTTCGTCCACAACGCTCCGCTTCATCCGAGCGACGTTCCAGCAGACACAACAGGAACTGATGGCAGGTTTGCAGGACACACGACCCGACATTCTCTCTACCGTTGCCGTTACTGTGGGTGAGCTGAAGAAACTCTATCCCGAACGCTCGTACTCGGCTTTTGTCATCCCGCTGATGAGAATCCTGAAGGACGAGAAGGGCGATGCCGGCGCACGCGTCAGCGCCGCGATTGCGCTGCACGA
Source organism: uncultured Chitinophagales bacterium (assembly GCA_964539775.1). Classification (GTDB taxonomy): domain Bacteria; phylum Bacteroidota; class Ignavibacteria; order UBA10030; family UBA6906; genus CAADGV01. The sequence continues at coordinate 12,855 of CAZIKE010000059.1, read as the reverse complement.
GTTGCGTTCGTCAATGGGCGACTTCGCTATCTCCCGAACGGCACAGTTCACCGACAACGCCCGGGTTCGCCACGTCTGCGCCTGGCTCACCAAGAGCAGGCTGCTCGAGAAACACGGTGACTGGGTGCCGAGCATCGGCGAATCGCCTGTTGAAACACCGATTGCACCGCTATCGGAACACATCGAGTAACGGCACGATATTTCACTTTCTCAGGGCGTTCATCGTCATTGATCTGCAGGTTGGGGCGTTGCCCCAGCCCGCAGGCTTTGACGCCTCCAGCGTCAGCCGATCGAGTGGTACACGAGAAACCGCAAGTACCTCACCAACTCAGTGACGAACCGTACAGATCAACTCATCACCTCCTTCTATTGACTCTTGCCGAAACATCATGTAAGTTTTTTCTAGGATAATCAACAGACATTCTGTGTACACCCAGGTCGGGGGAAGATCCAGCCTGGGTTGTTTCTTGTATGGAAGGAAGGAGAGCAAAAAGGCTATGGCAAACGTGAGTACTAAGCACGGCGTCATCGGCATTCTGACGGGCGGCGGCGATGTTCCGGGCCTCAATCCGGCAATACGTGCCGTGACGATTCGGGCGCTGCGCGAAGGCTATCAGGTGATCGGCATCCGCCGCGGCTGGGCGGGATTGATTGACATGATCCGCGAGAAGGATGCAGACAACAGCAACAACTATCAAATCCTGACAGAAGAGATCGTCAACCGCGCGGGACGAACCGGCGGAACGTTCCTGCACACCTCCCGCACACGTCCGAGTCATGTGAAGAAGGAACAAGTACCTGATCATCTCAAGGACCAGTACACGAACGAGCTGAACGACTTGACGCCCGAAGTGCTGAAAAACCTCGACTACCTCGGCATTGATTACCTGATTCCCATCGGCGGCGATGATACGCTGAGCTATGGCGTTGATCTGTTCAAGCGCGGCGTCCACGTCATCGCCATTCCCAAGACAATGGACAACGATGTGCCGGGCACCGATTACTGCATCGGTTTCAGCACGTGCGTGACGCGGACGATTCAAATGACGAACTACCTGCGCACCACGGCAGGATCACACGAACGCTTGTTGGTCATGGAGGTGTTCGGACGCTACGCGGGATTTACCGCCATGGTGCCGACGATGGCAGGGGCGGCCAACCGCTGCGTTATCCCGGAGTACAAGTTCAACATTGAACGCCTCGCGGAGTTGCTCGTCCACGACCGCAACCGGAATCCGAGCAAGTACGCTGTAGTGATCGTCTCGGAGGGTGCCTCATTCGAAGGAAGCGAGATGGTGTTTCAGGATGCTCGCACCGACGCGTACGGACATGCGAAGCTCGGCGGTATCGGCGATCTCGTTGCGAAGAAGTTAGAGGAGCTTTCGCCGAAGTACAACAACGGCAAGCCCATCCACATCATCAACCAGAAGCTTGGCTACCTCGTGCGCGGCGGCGACCCTGATGCCATTGACTCCATTGTTCCGATGGCCTACGGTAATCTCGCATTGGACCTGGTGCTCAAGGGCGTTCACGGCCGACTCGTGGTGCTGAAGAACGGTCGCTACGACAACCTCCCGCTCGACGTTGTCACCAGCACGAAGAAAGTCGTGAACGTGAAGGAGCACTACAACACCGACCGCCTGCGCCCGCATTACCGGAGTTTCGAGATGAAACCGCTGTTCTTGATGACGAGTGAGTGAGAAGGGATGACAGAGGAACCTTTCCCCAAGCGTTAGCATTCACAACTTAGGGCTTAGCCTTCTTCTTCTACCCTCAATCCCCCACTGCATGAGAAGGAGCGCACTTGCGAGAGGGGCCTCACGCCAGCAGGGGCAATGGGGGGTGTTCCGTCGGTTGCATTTCCGAAACTTCATTTCGATATTCTTGTGGAGTTCACTCCTGTTCTCAACAACCTCCTCTTTTTGCACAGGCACGTACAGTGCATTCGCTTTATCAAATGTAAAGGAGATCTCTGATGAACCTCTTGCTCATTCCTGTTCTGATGCTGTTTACCACGGCGGCGCCTCTTCTTGCTTCGGAGAAGGAGAAATCTGCAGGGACAACAAGAACGTCGCAGATCATGGATGGAAAGCTTGTCGAACGACTTGAGACTACGCCGACGAAGTCGCTTCTTCCAGTACCGTTGAGTCCGTTGGAGCAAGAACGAAGCCGTCCCATGCCCAACTCGCAGCGTGTGCAGTCGCACATCAAGTGGACAAGCTCACACGCAACATCCATTGCGCAGGACGTCACTATCAACAGCAATGGCGGCAATCCGTTCATCGGCTGGTACCTAAACGAGCCGCGGGTGTCGTTCCATAATGACGTGAGTGCCGTACCGCTGTGGGAGCAACCTGCCGACCCGAACGCGTATCGTGTGTACGTTGCTCTCTCTGCCGACGCAAACATCGTTGCCTCTGCTTCGTATCAAAACATCTTTCTGTTCGACAAGAACACCGGCAACATCACGTTCAACTTTCCCATTCCCGGAGGGCATCGTGCCGGACCGGTTGCCGTGTCCCGGGATGGGACATTACTGGTGTGTGCAACCGCTTCTCCCCTTTCGGGCGGGATGCATCGTGTCTACGCATTTATGCCGCCATCGACAACTCCTGTCTGGACGTTCGACTTCAGCGACGCGCAAAGCACGGGCATCTACGGCATCAACATCAGCCCGGACAAATCCACTGTTGCGGTGAACGGCAAGTTCTACGGGTGGATTCTGAACGCCAACAACGGCACTGTGCGCACCGAACTTGAAATCGCTAACACCGAGTCACGCATCGCACTGAGCCGCGATGCATCGGTGATGGCCATTGCCGAGCTGAGCGGATTCATCAAGGCGCACCGTTGGAACCCCTCGCAGAATCGCTACGATCTCCTCTGGCAGTATAAAGTCCCCGCGGGCACATTCATCAACTGGGCGAGTGCGGTGGATGTCTCCGCAGACGGCTCGACAATCATGGCCGGGTCGCTCATCTTCTTGAGCGGAGGATACGACGGGACGATCTACATGTTCGACACGTTCGGCGAAGGCATGCCGAATTGGATTCTGCCTAACATCGGCGACGAGGTGGCGCAGGTTGCGCTTTCGGATGACGGCTCCTTCGGCGCCGCGGTAACCTGGGGCGATCTCGGCAATGCCCTGCCAGACGTGTACATCTTCGAGCGCAATTCCAACACGCCCGTCTTTACGGTCAACACGCCCGGCTCCATGTTCTCCGTTGCAATCTCTGCCGATGGTCGAAGCGTGGTTGCAGGCGGCAAAGCCGTTCACGCTCGACAATTCGGCAACGGAGGCAATGTATACAACATCGGTGTGGATTTAGGGGGAGGGGTAATTGCAGGGATGGCTACTGCGGCACCCAGCATAGGTGGAGTGTTGGTTCAGGTGCTCGGCACACTTCGGCAAGCACTTACAGATTCGGCCGACCGCTACGTTGTCCCGAATGTTCCGCCGGGGACTTACACGGTTCGCTTCTCCAAGCGCGGCTACGTGGCAACGACTGTTGCAAACGTCGTCGTAACGGGCACAGACACGACGCGCAACGTCAACGCCGCTCTTGCACCAACCGGCGCACCGCCGACGAATCTCGTTGCCTCGCACGGACTCGAGTCCCGCATCCAGCTTACATGGACGGTACCGCCCGAGCCGCCCCCGCGACAGCAGGAGAAGCTTCTTGCAACCGATGCGTATCACGTAACGCAAGCCGTGGCTGTGCGACCGACCGGAGCCACGCGCCTGTTGCCGCTGCCGAGTCCATTCGCCTCATCGGCCCCCGTGCCAGATAGTATCCGCATCTACCGCGCCGTGCGATCGGGAGGCCCTTACTATCTCAAGCGAACAATCCCGGGATCGCTCTCGTCCTATACCGATAGCACGGCAATTCCGTTGAAAGATTACTACTACGTCATCACCGCCATCTACGGGCAGGGCGAAAGCGTGTACTCCAACGAGGCGTGGGGTACGGTGGACAGCTCATTCCTCCAATTCGACATCACCGCTCCTCATCGGACAGTCACACCGTCAATTGATGGTGTGTTGAGTCCGGGCGAGTGGACGGACGCACTGAGGGTGGATGTGTCCGACGTGTTCGGCTACGGAGGAGGCATCTCGCTTCCGCGCGGCAGTGTGTTCATGTACTTCAAGTACGACAGCGTCGCTCGCACACTTTACATCGCCGGCGAAGATCGCCTCAACACCGACGGCTTGCAGGACGCCGAAGGCTTCGGATTGTACTTCGATGACAACAACAACAATCGCTTCGAACCGCTCGGCACCGAGCCGCTGTTGCGTGAAGGTAACTACTGGGCGTATCACTTCTCCTCCGGGCCAACCGTTCGCTTCCGGGAAATTTACACAGGCGGTGGGGTCAACCCGATCGTAGATACCGTGCGCGATGCCGAGACGGCATTCTCTTCTTCTGCGGGGTATGTTACAGGCGAAGTGAGTATCCCTCTCAGCTTCTTCGATAAGAACCACCTGCAAGTGTACGGACCGAGCAAGAAGGTTGGTGCCGGGTTGTTCATGATCAGTCGGCAGGCGGGGACGGCCATCTTCCATGGCTGGTGGCCGCAGACGATGGCCAGCGTGTTCACGCCGTCGGGCTTCGGCGACATTCGCATACCCATCAACCTTCTTGCACCGCCGAAGGCGCCGACCAACATCACGGTCGTGAAGCAAGGAGCCTTCCTGCGCGTCACGTGGACCGATCCGGCGGAAGGGTTGAACGGCGACCCGCTCACGGTCCCCGTCACGCTGCAACTCTACCGCAACGGCGCGCTGTGGCGCGAGTTTCCGCGTGGTGTGCAGGCGTTCACCGATTCGAACGTCATTGCTCAGGGCTGGTACGAGTACAAACTGCGCGGGTACATTACCGTGTCGGCGCAGAACTACTTCGGCCCGTTCTCCCCATCGGTGGGGAACTTTGCGGTGAGCGACCCACAGCTTACGGAGTTCAGATACGACGATGGGATTCCGGAAGTCTTCTATGTGGTTGACTTCACCTACAACGGCAACAAATTCGGCATTCGATTCACGCCGCGTGAGTACCCGACGCGTGTCTATCGCGTGAAGGCGTTCACGAACAACGGCAACAGTCCGATTCTCGTCTCGATTCATGGTGACAGCCTCGGATTTCCAGGCGAGATGTTGGCCGGACCGTACACCGCAGTAACGTACCAAGCGGGCGGCGTAGATAGTTTCCTGGTAACACTTCCTGCCAACGACCCGCCGACGATCACCGGCGGTGACTTCCACGTTGTGCTGAGCTACTTGCCGACGAGTCCGGGTGCACCGGGCATCGGTGGCGATCTGACTCCACCGATTGACCAGCGCAGCAGGTACTACACGACGTCATCAGGTTGGCAAACCATGGGCACCGCCGATCTTATCGTGCGCGCATTTCTTACGGATCAACCGTCGAGAGCGGAAGAGCGGGAGGGACTGCCGACGGAGTTTTCGCTCGATCAGAACTACCCGAATCCCTTCTCCGCCGGAGGCGGAAATCCCACAACCGCGATCAGGTTCGGGGTTCCCGTTTCGGGGTTTGTGAGTCTGAAGGTTTACGATCTCCTGGGTCGTGAAGTGGCAACACTCGTTAATGGGATTCAGGATGCAGGATTCAAGTCGGTGCGGTTCGACGGACGTCATCTTGCCGGCGGCGTGTACTTCTACCGGCTGGAGGCAGGGGGTGTCTCATTGACACGCAAGATGCTGCTTCTGAAGTAAAGTGGAAGATGCCTCTGCACATCACAACGCCTCGGGCTTCTGCCCGGGGCTTTCTTGTTTGTTCCTGATGAATTGGTTAAGTTAGGTCAGATTTTTCTCCCAATGCGCGATACGATCGAATACGTTCTCTTCTCTCTCCTCCATCGAATTGCCCGGCGATTGTCCTTCCGTTCAGCAGAACGACTTGGGGCATTGTTCGGCGACTTCGTCTATTCGTTCACGAACTTCCGGAAGCAGGTCACGCTCGATAATCTTGCCAAAGCATTTCCGGACAAGCCGCTCTCCGAACTTCATGCTATCGCTCGTGGGGCGTATCGCAACTACGGTATTGCGCTTCTGGAATTCCTCTGGGCAAGCGACAAGCCGCGCGAAGTGCTGATGCCGCTTGTTCACATTGTGAATCCCGAGGTGATGCGTCGTGCGCTTGAGAAAAAGAAAGGGGTTCTGTTTCTCTCCGGCCACTACGGCGCGTGGGAGTTTCTCGTCACTGCGTCCAGCTTGCAGTTTGGGGTGCAGGCTGCCACGCTCGTCCAGCACCAGCGCAATGCAAGAATCGACGCGGTGATCGACGCGATCCGGTGCCGGTTTGGAAACTCCACAATCCCGATGGGTGTTGCATCGCGCAGGGTGCTCACCGCGCTGGCAGAGAACAAAGTCATTCCGCTGCTGGCGGACCAGAGCGGGCCGAAAGAGGCGGTGTTCGTGGAGTTCTTCGGTCGCCCAGCGGCGACCCACCGCGGCGTCGCAGCGTTCAGCCTGAAATCAGGTGCCCCCATCGTGATGGGCTTTCTCGTCCGGCAAAAGGACGGGACGTATACCCTCACGCTGGAGGAGATCGAACAGCACGACCTTGTGGACTACACCGAGGAGAACATCATCGAGCTGACGCGACGACACGTTGCCGTGCTCGAACGCTGGATCCGGTTGCACCCGGACCATTGGCTGTGGATGCACAAACGATGGAAACACACGGCCTACTATGAGCAACACCACGTCGTCGAGGAGCAACCGTAGTGTATTCCCCTTCACGTATTCTCGTGTTCCAGACAGCCTTCACGGGCGACGTCATCCTGACGCTGCCGATGATCCAACGGCTCAAGCGCACCCTGCCGCATGCATCGATTGATGTTGTGGCAACCCCCTCCGGCGCGGCTGTGCTTGCTCAGCATCCATCAATCTCCGACATCATTTCATACGACAAGAAAAAGACAGAGCGTGGGCTGGTAGCTGCGGTACGTCTGGCTCGGCGCCTCCGCAAAGCACCATACGATGTGGCCCTCATCCCCCATCGTTCCATACGTAGTGCAAGTCTTTGTTACACAGCCGGTATCCCGCGTCGCATCGGGTTCTCCACAAGTGCCGGTCGCGCTCTTTTGACCGACGTTGTGCAGTACGATGCATCGAGCCACGAGATCCTCCGCAATCTTTCCTTACTCGAACCGCTCGGCATCCCTGCAGACTCAGGAGAACTTCCAACGCTTTACCCTTCGACCAACGATGTGCAACGTGTTGACGCATTTCTCCGCGAGAAGAATGTTCAAAGCGACGAAAACCTGATCGGCATTGCGCCCGGATCAGTCTGGGCCACAAAACGCTGGCTCCCCGAGCGCTATCATGAACTTGCACGACGGTTGATCGAAGAAGGGCTTACGGTTGTTGTCATTGGAGGGAAAGAAGATGTGCTGTTCGGTGAACAGATCACAGCAGGACTTGCGCCGCGTAGCGTCATCAACGCAATGGGCGCGCTGACGGTATTGCAGTCGGCTGAGCTTCTCCGCCGCTGTCGATTGGCAGTAACGAACGACAGCTCGCCCATGCACATTGCGGTAGCGATGCGTACGCCAGTCGTAGCAATTTTTGGTGCAACGGTGCCGGAATTCGGATTTGCCCCCGTGGGAGAGCGAGATCAGATCGTGCAAACCCACGGGCTGCCGTGCAGACCCTGTGCGATCCATGGCGGAAACCGATGCCCCATTACGACATTCGACTGCATGAAGAACATCGACGTTGAGCATGTTCTTGCAAGCGTTCATAGCATTCTGGCCGCACAACGTGCAACGGTATGATGAGAACGATCAGACTTCCCGATCAAAACAATCCAGATGAACAGGTGCTTGCTGCAGCAAGCGAAGTGATCGCGGGGGGAGGCGTGATCATCTACCCGACGGAAACACTGTACGGCATCGGCGCCGACGCGACAAACGCTGCGGCCGTACAAAGGGTATATGCGGTCAAGAAACGAAAGGAAGAAAAGCCCGTTCTCGTTCTCGTACATTCGAAGGAGATGCTTCGACGCATCGTGGCGGCGATACCTGAGTCGGCGAAACGGCTGATGGAAGCATTCTGGCCCGGCCCCTTGACGATGGTGTTTCTCGCTTCGGAGATGATCCCCAACGAGATCACGCAGTCCACCGGAACGGTCGGCGTGCGCATCCCGTCCAGCACATTTTGTCTGAAGCTGGTTGAACGCTGTGATTGCCCGCTCACCTCCACAAGCGCCAACATTTCGGGCGAGCCGGTCCACCGAACCATCGAGCAGATTCAGGCGGCGTTACACGAAGGGGTTAACCTGTACATCGACGCAGGCACGCTCCCGGAGAGCAAACCCTCGACGGTCGTGTCTGTTGTCCACGATCCACCAAAACTTCTGCGTGAAGGAGTGATTGACGTTGCACAGCTTCGAGAAATACTTCCGCACATTCAGCGGTAGCTTGCGTTTGGTTGTGGTTATGGGGGGCATCCTCCTGTGGGCACCCGTGGTGCGCGCGCAGGATGCTGCCCAACTGCATCAGGCCTTCCTCGATCTCTCCCAGGACGGGGTCGTGATGAACCTCTCCGCCCATCCCGATGATGAGGACGGCTCGACGCTGGCCTACTATCGCATGAAGTACGGCGTAACCACGTATTCTGTTCTTTTCACGCGCGGTGAAGGCGGACAAAACGAAATAGGCCCCGAGCTTTACGAAGAGCTTGGCGTACTGCGAACCTCCGAGACTGAAGCCGCCGGAAAGATTCTTGGCGCACGCGTGCGCTTTCTCAATCTGTATGATTTCGGCTACTCGAAGACCGCCACGGAGACGTTCCAAAAGTGGGGTGGCACGCAAGAGGTGCTACGGCGGCTGGTGTACATCATTCGCAAGTACAAGCCCGATATTCTCTTCACCAATCACAACACCGTGGATGGCCACGGCCACCATCAGGCGGTAGCCATCACGGCCATTGCGGCGTTCGATGCCTCGGCGGACTCCACGATGTTCCCTGAACAGTTGAAGCTCCCCGGCATGACGCTCTGGCAACCGCGCAAGCTCTATTTCAGAGTCTTCCGGCGTGACGGGCAACAGCCCGATGTTGTGCACGCCATCGGCGACACGAATTCGTTCCTGAAGCGTTCGTATCTCGATGTTGCCGCCGTGGCGATCGGCATGCACAAGTCGCAAGGACTTGATGGATCCCGCATGCGCGCGTTCACTCAAGGCAGAAGCTTCTATCGGCTCGTCCGTTCCAACAGCATCTACGAGCGCGACACGACGTGTTTCTTCGGAGGCATCAACCTCTGGAACGATACGGCACTCGCCGCGCTCCGCCCGCTTCGCTCGCGGCTCAACGCACTGCACGAGGGGATCCACCCAGACTCGTTGCTCGACATCGCCTCACTCGCTTTTGCAGAACTTGACCGCCTTTCTGCTCTCTCGCTGTCGCCGCTTGCCGAACGCATCACACAACAGTGGCATGAAGAGATGGAGGAATTGCTCCGGATATCGTTACGGGTGTCAGCGTCATGGAAGCTGAAGGATACGCTCGTCGTGCCACAGCAACGAGTGCCGGGGGTGTTTGCGCTTCAGGTGCCTGATCATCCGATTACGGACTTCAAAGCCTCCTTTGTCGTTCCCCAGGGATGGGCGGTGAATGCACTGCCGGAGAAGCAACCCAGGCCCGGAAGCAATGAGCTGAGTCGGGCGTACGAGCTGATCATCGGCGACGATGCGACATTCACCTATCCGAAGACAGTCGCGCACTACAACCCGCTGGAATCAGGACAGGACGTTGCACTTGTGGCGCGATTCGCCGTGCGCGGCAGGCACGTGCAGATGACCGTGCACCCGGCGTTCGACGTTGCCCCCTACCAGATCATCACCGTAACGCCCGGCGTCGCGCGCATTGCACCGACGGATGCCGAAAAGGGAAAAACGTTTTCGTTCGCGTTGAAGAATCTCGCGCCACGGAAGACCGCAGGCCGTATCATCGTCCAGACGCCGAAAGGCTGGTCGTCCGAAACTGCAACGTTTATTATTCCCGACGAAGACGGGCTTAGCACAGGGACAGTTCTCGTCCGTCCGCCGAGGAACGTGAAGCCCGGTGCCTACACGCTCCGCTTCAAGTCCGAGTACGCGTGGCGGGATGTGGTCGTGAAGGTGTTCGAGGTTGCCGTGCACCGCAACATCACACTCGGGATCATCAAGAGCTACGATAACACGCTGGAAGAGGTCACACAGGAGCTGGGCATGCCCTCCAAACTCCTCTCTGCGCGTGACCTCGAAGGGAATCTTTCTTCCTACAAAACCCTCCTCGTGGATATTCGTGCCTACATGGTGAGAGAAGACTTGAGAACGAACAACCGACGTTTGCTGGACTACGTTCGCAACGGCGGCCATCTCGTTGTCATGTATCAGAAGGATCAGGATTGGAAACCGGAGTACGCACCGTTTCCCTTCGAGGTGGGACGCAAGCGCATCAGTGTCGAGGAGGCTCCCATCACGGTGCTGCAGCCCCATCATCCGCTTTTCGCTTCTCCCAACACAATCACAGACGAAGATTGGCAAGGGTGGGTGCAGGAACGGGGCGTGTACTTTCCCGAAAATGTCGCGCCGGAATACATGCACCTTCTTTCTTGCAGCGACCCTGATGAGCCTCCGCTCACGACGGGCTATCTTCTTGCACATTACGGCAAGGGATCATACATCTATACGTCGTATGTCTGGTACAGACAGCTCAAGGAATTCCATCCAGGAGCGTACAAATGTTTTGTCAACATGATTTCGTATCCCGAGTATCGCGACAAGGGTTCTGGGCCTTCCAAGTCATCACAATGAAGACTGCATGTTCGATCCTGCATATCTTCCTCGTGGTGTTCCTTCTCACCTCGTGTTCGTCAAACAACGGGCAGAAGAAACTCGTCGTGTATTCACCGCACGGGAAGGAGATGCTCGCTGCATTCGAGAAAGCGTTTGAAGCAGAACATCCTGACGTAGACGTGCAGTGGCTTGATATGGGCTCACAGGACGCCTACGATCGGATTCGCACCGAGCGGGCAAACCCGCAAGCCGATCTGTGGTGGGGTGCGCCATTGACGACATTTGCCAAGGCGGAAGCCGAAAGCCTTCTTCAACGCTACTTCCCGTCGTGGGACGCTGCCGTTCCGGCCGGGATGAAAAGTGCGCACGGGTTCTGGTACGGTACGTTTACGACGCCCGAGGTCATCATGTATAACAACCGACTCGTGAGTGAGGCCGAAGCGCCAACAGATTGGGACGAGTTGTTGGAGCCACGCTGGAGGGACCGGATCATCATTCGATATCCGCTTGCCTCGGGAACGATGCGGATCATCTTCTGTGCGCTCATTCAGCGTGAGGCACAACGCACGGGCAACCCCGAGGCGGGCTTCGCGTGGCTTCGCCGCCTGGACGCCAACACCAAGACCTACGCTGCCGAACCGACGCAGTTATACTTGAAGATCGCCCGCGAAGAAGGCGCTCTCACGCTCTGGAACCTGCCGGACGTGCTGATGCAAAAACACATCAACGGTTACCCGTTCGGGTACGTCATTCCCAAGAGCGGTACGCCGCTGATTACCGACTGCATTGCCATCGTGCGCGGAACGAAGAATCGTTCGCTTGCCGAGCAGTTCTACGAGTTTGTCACGTCCGAAGAAGCGATGATCCGACAGGCCACAGAATTTTTCCGCATCCCTGCACGTCAGGATATTCCGCGCGAGAAATTGCCGGACTGGATTCGCTCGCTCACGATCATCCCCATGAAGGTGAACTGGGAGGAATTGGAAGCGAACGAAAAACAATGGATGAAGCGCTGGGATGAAGAGGTGAAGGGACGCGGAAAACAAGGATAAACCTCCACGATCATCTGACCGGCTTTGTCATCTCTTCTCCTTCAGAACATTTCGAAGACGTTCCGCACGACGGAAGCAGTGCGCGGCGTAAGCGTACAGATTGGCTCAGGCGAATTCTTTTCCATTCTCGGGCCCAGCGGCTGCGGCAAGACCACACTGCTGCGCATCATCGCAGGCTTCGAGAAACCGACGACGGGGAGTGTCTGGCTCGATGGCGTGGATGTCACACATCGTCTGCCGCGCGAAAGAGGTGTCGGCATGGTGTTTCAGAACTATGCTCTGTTCCCGCATATGACGGTGTACCAGAATGTGGCGTTTGGGCTTGAGACGAAAAAGCTGCCGCACCAAGAAATTCGCCGCCGTGTCGAGACCATGCTCGATGCGGTCCACCTTGCGGACAAGATCGACACGCCGGTGCCGCAACTGAGCGGGGGCGAGCAGCAACGCGTTGCCGTTGCTCGCGCGCTTGTCGTTGAACCCGCTGTTTTGCTCTTCGATGAGCCCCTCAGCAATCTCGATGTTGCGCTGCGTGTGAAAACGCGGGAAGAGATTCGCACGCTGCAACGGCGCTTCAACATCACGGCCATCTACGTCACCCACGATCAAGCGGAGGCGATGAGTCTCTCCGATCGCATCGCCGTCATGAGACAGGGCCGCATCGAGCAGGTCGGCACGCCGTCCGAGATGTATGAGTCGCCGCGCTCGGCATTTGTCGCCGCTTTTCTGGGAGGGGCCAATATCCTGAGCGGCACGGTAGACGCAGCCAACCGAGTCCTTCGTGTCGGCTCGCTTCACCTGCCGATCGAAATCCCGGATCTTCCCAACGGGAAAACGACGCTTGCCGTCAAACCCGAAGGAATTCTCCTCTCATTGCCGCCCCGAGGTGAATGTACGGCGATCATCACGCACCGGGAGTACCTCGGCTTCGTGACACATTTTGTCGTCGAAGCAAGCAACGTTACGCTCAATGCTACCGCCATAAGCTCCGCCGCAACGGAGC
>CAZIKE010000058.1:0-21660 GCA_964539775.1 uncultured Chitinophagales bacterium | reverse complement strand
CCACAACTGTAATACAAAAGGAGGTACAGCGATGAAGAACTACCTTGCAGGAGCGGCTGCGATTGTCGTCGGTGCACTGCTTCTTCTGATGCAAACCGACTCTGTGGCATTGCCGCCTGCCGAAATCGGCAAGCCCGCACCGTCGTTCACTCTGAAGGATGCCGAGGGCAGGGAGTACTCCCTCAGGGATTTCCTCTCCAAAAAATACACGGTGGTGATGTTCATTGCCACGCAGTGTCCCATCTCCAACGACTACAATGAACGCATGGCCGCGCTATACGACGAATATGCGCCGAAAGAAATTGCATTTGTCGGCATCAACTCGAACAAACAGGAAGACGTTGAGGAGATCAGAGAACATGCGGCAAAGAACGGCTTCAAGTTTCCTGTGCTGAAGGATTGGAACAACGTCGTGGCTGACGAGTACGGCGCGCAGGTCACGCCCGAAGTGTTCGTGTTGGACGGCAAAGCCACCGTGCTGTATCATGGCCGCATTGACGATTCACGCAATTCGTCCAAGATCAAGACGCACGACTTGCGTGAAGCGCTGGACGCGTTGCTGGCCGGCAAGGCTGTCGCGCGGACGGAAACGAAGGCATTCGGCTGCACGATCAAGCGCGTGAAGAAGGAAAGTTGATGAGAAAAGAAGTGCTCACAGTGCTCGCGTTGTGCGCGCTCGGCGTGCACGCGGCAATTGCACAATCAACGGGAGGGCAGCGCTCTCCCGTTGTGCTTCCTGCGGTTGGCAAGACGATCGACTCACTGCGCGCCAGCGCAAAGGGCCGAGTGTTGGTGCTGAACTTCTGGGCAACTTGGTGTAAGCCATGCCTGGAGGAGTTTCCCCATCTCGTCAAGCTCCAGCAAACGTATGCCTCTCGCGGACTTGACGTGGTGTTTGTGTCGGTTGACGATGATGATGCAAGAACCACGCAGCGGGTTCGAGCCTTCCTGAGGAGGATGAACGTCGCCACACGTTCTTACCTCAAACGCTCCGGTGACGATGAGGCGTTCATCAACGCCGTGCATCCCAGGTGGAGCGGTGCCGTTCCTGCAACGTTTGTGTACAACAAACAGGGGGAATTAGCGGCAATGAAGGTGGAGGAACTGAGTTATAGTGAAATAGAAAAGATTGTCAGGCCGCTCATCGCTCAGTGATGTTCATTGTAACTCACCCGTGAATTTACTATCATGCGTTGGTTCGTATGCCTTCTATGGTGAATGTTCGTCCCGACATCATACGTCAGATGATTGATGTGTGCCACCGGCTGTATGCTCGCGGCATGGTGACGGCGACGGATGGCAACGTCAGCGTTCGGTTCGCGAACGGCAACGTTCTTGCCACCCGCTCAGGGGTGAACAAGGGCGATGTTGGTGAAAACGACCTCGTTGAAGTGATGCCCGACGGCACACACGTAGCAGGCAGAGGCAGACCTTCAACTGAGTTGGGCATGCACCTGTTCATCTACAGCCGGCGGCCTGATGTGCACGCCGTCGTTCACGCACACCCGACCTACGCCACCGGCTTCGCTACTGCGCGGATTGCCCTTGACCAATGTACATTTCCTGAGGTGATTGTTGGACTCGGAGCGATACCGCTGGCCGACTATGCCACGCCCTCGACCGCGGAAGTCGCTGCGTCGCTTGCCCCGTTCGTCGGTAACAGCGACGCAATCCTCCTTGCCAATCACGGCGTCGTGACGTATGGGGCCGATCTGCAGGAAGCGTATTTCAAGATGGAGAAGGTCGAGCACGCAGCGCACATCACGTTTGTTGCAACACTTCTGGGCGGTGCACGCAGCCTGACGGAAGAGCAACTCGAGAAACTTCGCCGCGTGAGTGTGCAAAGCTACGGCAAGGATTTCTCCACAAAGATCGCTTGCGAAATACCGGCCGCCTCGTCCGACGAACTATCGGAGGTGGAGCTTCGGCAGTACATTGCGCGCAAACTTCAGGAACTTGGAATTCCTTAACGTGGGCAAGCCACAACCAAAAATAGAACGTCTTGTTGAACTTCGGGAAAAAACCCGAATTCAAACGAAAAGCTTTTTCAAACTTAAACAAACGATCCGCGTGTATCAAATAAATCCGATCTTTTTCAGCGTCCTATTCTTCCAGAAATCTTTGCTTTTTGTACACAGATGTGAGTCTTAAGACACTAACCGCTTATCCACCACTTCCGTGATCCAGCAATCCAGCAGAAAGCTTCGCGTCGGTGTCATCTTCGGCGGGCGTTCCGGCGAACACGAGGTGTCGCTCGTCTCTGCAACATCGGTCATCCAGGCGCTCGACAAGGAAAAGTACGAGGTAGTCCCTATCGGCATCACGAAGGAAGGCCGCTGGATCAGTTCGCAGGAAGCGCTTCACATGCTCAAGTCCGGTGTAGGCATCAGTCCGGACATGGAACGGTTCCTTTTGCCTGAGCCGACACGGCAGGCGTTGGTGTCTCTCAACGGCGAAGTGCATCCTGATCTGCGACTCGATGTGGTCTTTCCCGTCGTTCACGGCACGTATGGCGAAGACGGGACACTGCAGGGCCTGTTGGAGTTGGCAAACATCCCTTACGTCGGTGCAGGTGTGCTCGGCTCCGCGCTTGGCATGGACAAGGTGATCCAGAAGCAATTGTACAAGCAAGCAGGATTGCCTGTCGTGAAGTATGTCTGGTTTCTGTCAAAGTTGTGCATGAGAGATTCGAAATCAGTCGTCGCTTCCATTGAGAAATCGTTGCGATATCCGGTGTTCGTGAAGCCGGCAAACACCGGCTCAAGTGTGGGCATTACCAAGGCACACAATCGAAGAGAGCTGATAGATGGTTTGACCCTTGCTGCTGAATACGATCGAAAGGTGATTGTTGAGCAGGGTGTGAAGAACGCGCGGGAAATCGAAGTGAGTGTGCTCGGCAACGACGATCCGATTGCTTCTGTGCCGGGGGAGATCATACCGTCGAACGAATTCTACGACTACGATGCGAAGTACGTGGACGGAAAATCCACGACCGTCATTCCTGCGCAACTACCGCCGAGTGTTGTAAAGAAACTCCAGCACATCGCCGTAAAGGCCTTCACCACGCTCGATGCTGCAGGGATGGCGCGTGTCGATTTCTTTGTTGCACGAAACACCAACCGCATCTTTCTGAACGAGATCAACACGATTCCCGGGTTCACCTCAATCAGCATGTACCCGAAGCTGTGGGAAGCGTCGGGGATGACGTACTCTGCGTTGCTGGATCGCCTCATTGCCCTTGCGCTCGAGCGCCATGCCGAAAAGAGTGCACTGCGCACTGCGTACCAACCGGCCAAGCCGTGGTATCGATCAGACGGCTGTTGAAGATTTCAGCACGTGGGAGAGAAATTGATTTTTCTCCTTGCACTTGCAGGAAGATATGGCTATACTGTACGTCCACAAGGCCACCATTCTTGTGTTGAGCTAAATCCACAGTTGTTCCACTTGGTTGACAGGGGAGATCTCATGAAGCATACGTCTCTTGTTGTTCCGATATTACTCCCCTTTTGCTCTTCTCGTGCAAGAAGGATGACGGTGGCACAACGCCTCAGGGCGGCATCACCGTCTCCGTCGTCGTACAGTCCTTTGCAGGACAGGCAATCGCTGGAGCAACTATTCAGGTCTTCGCAGGCAATACGACGACCGGCACTCCTGCAGCTACTGCAACCAGCAACGCTACGGGGCAGTGGCAGGCAAGTGTTTCCTCTGCCGGACGATATACGGGCGTGTTGAGCGCCACAGGCTATCCTACGTCGTATGTTTCGATCAACATCCAGAGCGGCCAGACAAGTGTCAACGTCGGTACGACCATTCTTGCGGCGCAACGCATTACGGGCACTATCAACGATGCACGCACAGGGACACCGATTGCCAACGCCATCGTGCGGTTCTTCCTTGGCTCCGGTTCGGACACGACGGGCTATCGTTTTCCGGATCTTGTGACCAATGCATCGGGACAGTTTACGACATTGCTGTCCATCGGGACGTACGTCTATGTCGTGCATGCGCCCGGACGGATCACGCTCGTGACGGGATTATCGGTGAATGACACGACGGCAACGCAAATCACAGCAACTGTGACGGATCCGGTTCCCGTGGGTCAGATGCGTATCGTTCTCAACTGGGGTAGGCTGCCCTCCGATCTTGATTCCCACTTGACCGGAGATAGCACCACGACTGCCGGCCGGCCTCGCTATCATGTATATTATGCCAATCGCGTCGTGCGGTTTGCGAATGGTGATACCGTTGCCTATCTCGATGTTGATGACGTGACATCATACGGCCCGGAGACCATTACCATCTATAGGTTCTTCCCCGGCACATTGCGCTACAAGATTCATGACTATTCCAATCGTGGTACCACGGGTAGTCGCTACATGTCCGATTCCTCGCAGGCGATTGTGCGTGTCTACACTTCGGCGGGATTGATTCGCGAGGACCGCATTCGGACCGGCGTTGCCGGCAATCAATGGTATGTGTATGATATTAATGGTGCTACGCAGGCGCTCACGTTCGTCAACACGATCCGCGATGGAGTCTCCAGCCCGACCGATACGAGCTTCCGGCCTACAGTCTTACCGCCGAAAGTAACGCATCAATAGCCGTCCAGAGTTTTCGTGAGAAAGGCCGAACTCTCATAAGAGTTCGGCTTTTTTCGTACGTGTAAGGGTGTTTGCATGCCCTTCAAATAATTGCTACATTTCTGGCGTCATGGACGGCCCCTTCTACCGGAAAGAGAAAAGGCGCTCGCGCCTGCGCAACCGTATCGTGAAGCTCCTGAAGAACAGGCGCTTCATGGTCCTGTTCAGCATCGGGGCTGCGCTTGTGCTGTACTTGCTGTTCGGGTCGCATGGCATCCTCACGCGTGTTCGCCTTCTGCAACAACGAGCCGAGCTGGAAGACAAGATCCATCGGGCCGAAATGGAACAGAAACGTTTGCAAGCCGAAGTCAAGGCATTGGAAGGCGATCCCAGAGCGATAGAAAGAGTTGCCCGCGAAAAGTATGGGATGATCCGCGAAGGAGAGACGGTGTACAAAGTGAATAGAAGGTAATGGCTTGTGATGCTCTGATGATTGCGGTGTGCGAATTGTCGACTGCGGATTGAGAGATCCACAATCATCAATTCGACATCTGCAATCCCCGACGATGGAACTCTTCGAACCCACACCTCAGAAAATTCCACCATCATCATACGTCCCACTGGCGGAGCGGGTACGTCCGCACACGCTGGAGGAGTTCGTAGGCCAGGACCATCTGCTTGGCAAGGGAAAGCCTCTACGTGCGCTCATCGAAAGCGATACAATTCCCTCGATGGTCTTCTGGGGGCCGCCCGGGAGCGGCAAGACGACGCTCGCACGCATTATTGCGTATCACACGCAGGCGGAGTTCTTTCAACTGAATGCCGTCGCGTCCGGTGTGAAAGAAGTGCGCGAGGTGATGGAGCGTGCCGCGCTCAACAGGAAGCGCTTCGGCAAGCGGACAATTCTCTTCATCGATGAAATCCATCGCTTCAACAAGGCGCAGCAGGACGCGCTACTTCACTCCGTCGAGGAGGGCGTCATCATCCTCATTGGGGCAACGACGGAGAACCCGTCCTTCGAAGTCATCCCTCCACTGCTCTCCCGCACCCGTGTCTATGTGCTCCAGCCGCTCAGCCACGCCGATCTGCATCGTGTGTTGGACAGGGCATTGCAGAAGGACGAGACCCTTCGCGCCCAGAACGTTGAGGTGCAGGACCGAGACCTATTGCTGTTGCTCTCGGGCGGCGACGCACGCATCATGCTCAATGGGCTGGAGACTGCCGTGGGCCTGACCAGGCCGGACGCTCGTGGTCATCGTGTCGTCACGAAGAAAGAAATTGAAGAGGCGTTTCAGCGCAAATACGCTAAGTACGATAAAGGGGGAGAGGAACACTACAACGTCATCTCGGCGTTCATCAAGAGTGTGCGGGGAAGTGATCCGGATGCTGCGGTGTACTGGCTTGCCAGAATGCTGGAAGGGGGCGAGGACCCGCTGTTCCTCGCGCGGCGTATGGTGATTCTCGCCTCCGAAGACATTGGCAACGCCGATCCCTATGCCCTCACACTTGCAACGTCATGTTTTACCGCCGTCCATGCCATAGGAATGCCGGAGGCAAGGATTGTGCTTGCCCAGACTGCAACGTATCTCGCCTCATGTCCCAAGAGCAACGCTTCGTATGTCGCGATCAACGAAGCGATCGCAGACGTGAAGAACAAACCCGATGAACCGGTGCCCCTGCACCTGCGCAATGCACCGACACGCCTGATGGAAAGCCTCGGCTACGGCAGCGGCTACAAGTACAGCCACAATTTTGACGGTGCGTTCGTTGAACAACAATATCTGCCGGATGGACTGAGAGAGAAGGTGTATTATCGTCCGACCGAGCATGGGGCGGAGAAGAAGATCCGCGAGCGCCTGCTGAGCTGGTGGCGTTCTCGTAAACGCTGAGGAAGGATAGGCTCTGGAAGCACGTTCCTGCATACGGAGAGTTCTGCTTGCTCATCTGCTTGTTGCTGTGGCATGCTGCAACGCCTCTGCACAAGTGCGCGATCTGCCTCAGCCGGTTCCCATCACAGCGGATACGCTCACACGCCCGATCGGTACTGCCGCCGATACGACATTGGCGGACACGGCGAAGACGGATACCCTTCAGGCACGAGAATCTCCCTCGGGCATTGACTCGCTGGTGGTGTACAGTGCCTCGGATTCGATCGTCTACTCTCTCAGTTCGAAGACCATGTCTCTGTATGGGAAAGGGGACATCAAGTATCGTGATCTCGGATTGAAAGCAGAGCATATCGAGATCAACTGGAACACCTCCATTCTCAACGCCGTCGGCGTGCCCGATTCATCGGACAGTTCGGGCACAGGACTGCGCGGCGCACCCGATCTGATCGACGGTGCCGAGACGTACCGGGGCGTAAGAATCGCTTACAATTTCAAGACAAAAAAGGGGAAGGTTGATGTCGGCAGGACGGAGATCGAGCAAGGCTTTTACCGCGGTGAAGAAATCAAGAAGGTCTCTCAGGACGTCCTGTTCGTCGCCGGCGGCAAGTACACGACGTGCGACGCCGAGCATCCGCATTACTACTTTGCCAGTCCGGAGATGAAGATCGTTCTTCAGGATCAGATTGTTGGGAGGCCGGTGTATTTGTACGTTTCGGATGTGCCGGTGTTTGCGCTGCCGTTCGGCGTGTTTCCTGCACAGCGCGGCAGGCGTTCGGGCTTCATCTCCCCGGCCTACGGCCAGAGCGGACGCGGGCGCTATCTGCTGCACTTCGGGTACTACTGGGCGATGAACGACTACATGGACTTGAGTGTGCGCGCGGATGGCTACACCAAAGGAAGCTGGGTCCTGTACGGCGACTACCGCTACGCGCTGCGATATAACTTCACCGGCAGCATCAGCGCATCGCTGGCCAAGACTCTTTCGGGCGAAAGAGGCGATCCTTCGTTCTTCTCTCAAAAAGTCTACAACATTCATCTCGGACACAATCAGGAGTTCAACCCAACGACACGGCTCGTGGTTGATTTCACGTTTACCAGCGGCTCATCCTACTACCAAAACGTCAGCTATCAACTGAACGACTTGCTGCGGCAGGAAATCTACTCCAACGCCACACTGAGCAAGTCGTGGGAAGGAACGCCGAACAGTCTCACCATCAACGTCAGCCGAAAGCAGAACCTTTTCCCGCGTCCCGGTGCGCTGGAGATCAGCGATGGTCTGCCGAACATTACCTTCAGTCGTGCACAGAGTTTTCCCTTCCGAAGCAAGCGATCGGGGGAAGGTGGCTCCTCGCAAGCATGGTATGAATTGATCGGGTACACATACAACGCCCAACTGTCGAATCGCCGTGATGCGTACAAGGCCGACACAACGGGTTTCCGTCGCATCGACGAGCGCCGCGGGGTACAGCATGTGCTGGCAGTGAACGCCTCCCCGAAGTTCGGCTACTTCACCATCACGCCCTTCTTCAATTACACGGAGAAGTGGTACGATAAGAGCATTCGGCGCTCTCTCGTGCAGACTGTACGGAAAGTTGTTTCCCGCGATCAGAGACGGAACGATCCGACGGATGTGCGTTTCGATACGACGTACTCCCTGCAGGATGATGAGGTGAAGGGCTTCAAGGCGGTGCGTTACTTCGACCTTGGCATTTCTGCAAGCACGAAATTCTACGGCATTGTTCAACCGAACATCCTTGGGATCAAAGGCATCCGCCATCAGGTCACGCCCGTTGTTTCCTACACATATCAACCGGACTTCTCGAAACCTTCTTACGGCTACTACGGCAGGTACACGGATCAGTTCGGCCGGGTGCAGAAATACGGGTTCTTTGAGCGAGAAGTATTCGGGGGCGCGCCGGGAGAAGAACGCCAGGCGATTGCTCTCAGCATCGGCAACGTGATTGAGATGAAAACGGAAGGCACGGACTCGGCCGGTCAGGAAAACAAGTTTCAGCTCTTGAACTTCGATGTCCGGACAGGCTACAACTTCGCGCGCGACAGTCTGAAGTTTGATGAAATTGGCGTGGGCTATCGGACGAACATCGGCACCCTGCTCAACATCAGCGGGGGGATGAGTTTCAACTTGTACAAGTTCGAGCCTGACCCCCTGCAGCCGCACGTCGGCAGACGCGTGAACAAGTTTTTGATCAACGAAACGGGACAGCTTGCACAACTCACGAGCTTCAGCATCAGTCTTTCGACCTCGCTGAGCGGAGAGAAGAAGAAGACATCGGCGGGTCCCGTGCACTCTGCTGCAGATTCGCTACGGCGCGTTTCGGGCACACGGCAACTCTACGACGAGCCGTTGCCCGATTTCAGCATCCCGTGGAACTTAGAGCTTTCCTACAACTTCTCGCAATCGCAGCACGACCCGCGCGTGAAGTTCCGACAGGCAAATATCGCGGCGGCACTGAGTTTCAATCTTACGGAGTTCTGGAAAATTTCCGCAAGCACCAACTACGATCTGATCACCAAGCAATTTGCAGCGCCGCAGGTGAGCGTGTACAGAGACTTGCACTGTTGGGAGATGAATTTCAACTGGGTGCCGACAGGACAGAACCGCAACTACCGACTGGAGATCCGGTTGAAAGCCCCACAGCTTCAGGATGTCAAGGTCACGAAGCAGAAGAGTGCCAGGGATATCTATTAAGCTCTTGTGCAATGCGTTCCGGGAAGGTGGGGTGCTCATCTTGCATCTTCACTGAACGCTTCGTAAGTTTCTTCCGCCTTTCGATTTCTCGGAAGCACAAACACTGAACGCCGTTTTCACCCCTCCCATCAACACTCATCAAGAGGAGTTATTATGGAGACTGTGAGCACACGTATCCGTGTACGCATACTCGTACTGTTGGCTCTTGCGTTGCCTGCAGCGGCAACAATGCTGGCACAGCCGCTTGACATGGAACAGCTCAAGGGATTGAAATTCCGCAGCATCGGTCCTGCAGGCATGAGCGGGCGCGTGACGGCAATCGATGTGGTACGAAGAAATCCAAACGTCATCTACATCGGTAGCGCGTCGGGAGGATTGTGGAAGTCCGAGAGCGGCGGCGTAAGCTGGGCTCCCGTGTTCGATACGCTTGCCGTTGCTTCCATCGGTGCCGTGGCGGTTGACCAACGTACGCCTGATATCGTGTGGGTGGGAACGGGCGAGGGAAATCCGCGCAACAGTCAAACGAACGGCAACGGGGTGTACAAGAGTCTCGATGGCGGGAAGACGTGGCGACATCTCGGTCTCGACAACACGCGGAACATCCATCGGCTGATTCTTGATCCGCAGAATCCGCAGGTTGCCTATGTTGCCGCACTCGGCGCGGCATGGGGCGCGAATCCGGAGCGAGGCGTTTTCAAGACAACGGATGGCGGGCAAACGTGGCAGAAGGTGTTGTATGTGAATGAACAAACCGGCTGCGCCGATTTGGTGATGGATCCGTCCAATCCCAACAAACTCTTCGCTGCGATGTGGGAGTATCGTCGCTGGCCCTGGTTCTTCAAGTCCGGCGGAGCGGGGTCGGGCTTGTACGTGACGTACGATGCGGGCAAGTCGTGGAAAAGACTGACGCAGGAAGAGGGTTTGCCGAAGGGCCATCTTGGCCGCATCGGACTTGCGATTGCTCCAAGCAACCCGCGCCGTGTGTACGCTCTTATCGAGTCACAAAAGAATGCCCTCTACCGCTCCGATGACGGCGGGTTCACGTGGAAGAAAATCTCGGACAGCAACATCGGCAACCGGCCGTTCTATTACTGCGAGATCGTTGCCGACCCGACGAACGAAGATCGTCTCTACAATCTCTACACAGAAGTCTCCGTGAGTATAGACGGTGGAAAGACGTTCGAGACATTCATCGGCTGGAGCGCCGTGCATGGCGATCATCATGCGCTCTACGTTCATCCCGACAATCCATACTTCATGGTCAACGGTAACGACGGAGGTGCGGCGATCTCCCTCGACCGCGGAAAGACATGGCGCTTCATCGAGAACCTGCCGCTCGGACAGTTCTATCACATCAACGTCGATTGGGAAACGCCGTACCGCGTCTATGGCGGGTTGCAGGATAACGGCTCATGGTGTGGGCCGGCCTATGCGTACCACTGGGGCGGCATCGTGAATGCCGAATGGCAGAACGTCGGGTGGGGAGATGGCTTTGATGTCGTTCCCGACCGGAGCGATTCCCGCTACTGCTATTCCATGTGGCAGGGCGGAAACCTGAACAGGGTTGACATGCTGACGGGGGACTCGAAGTACATTCGGCCGGCGCATCCCGCCAACGTGAAGCTCCGCTTCAACTGGAATGCAGGCATTGCCCACGACCCGTTCAGTCCCACCACCATCTACTACGGCAGTCAGTTTCTGCACAAAAGCACGAACCGCGGCGACTCGTGGCACATCATTTCCCCCGACCTCACAACAAACGATACGTCCAAGCAGAAACAACTCGAAAGCGGCGGCCTGACGTACGATGTGACGACGGCAGAGAACCACTGCACGATCATCGCCATAGCGCCGAGTCCCGTCCAGCAAGGAGTGATTTGGGTGGGAACGGACGACGGCAATCTGCAACTGACCACCGACGGCGGCACGTCGTGGACGAATGTGGTGAAGCATGTGAAGGGCGTTCCCGAGAGTACGTGGATACCGCACATCCATCCCTCATCCTACAGTGCGGCGGAAGCGTTTGTTGTGTTCGATAATCATCGCCGCAACGACTGGACGCCGTACGTGTATCGAACGACGAACTTTGGCAAGACGTGGGAACGGCTTGCGGACGAGAAACAGGTGTGGGGATTCGCACTCTCCTTTGTTCAGGATCCGGTCGAGCCGAAGCTGATGTTCCTCGGCTCCGAGTTTGGTCTGTACGTGAGTGTTGATGGCGGAAAGGTGTGGACGAAGTGGAAGCACGGCTATCCCACGGTATCAACGATGGATATGGTGATCCATCCCAAGGAACACGATCTCATCGTCGGCACGTTCGGGCGGGCGGTCTATGTGCTGGATGATCTCAGACCGTTGCGGGAGATTGCTCGCAGCGGCGTCTCGCTGTTGAACAAGCCGTTGCATCTCTTCAAGATTCCCGATGCCACACTCGCCTGGTATCAATCACGCGCGGGTGGGATGTTCTTTCCCGGCGATGGGGAATTTGCAGGAGAGAATCGGCCCTCCGGCGCGAGACTTTCCCTTCTCATCAATCCTCCCGATACTGCCAAGGCCAGGACGGAGAGGAAGGAAGGGGAGAAGACCAGGAAAGATTCCATCGCCGCGACCGACAGCGTGACGATCGAGGTGGTTAACGCGGCACAGGAGACCATTCGTACGCTGCGTGTAAAAGTGGAGAAGGGGATTAATCGCACACAGTGGAATCTCGACCGGAAAGTGGAGCGCATGCCCTCGCAGCCGAAACCCGAACCCGGCGCGCCAGAACCAGGCGGATGGGGCGTGCCGCCGGGGACCTACACCGTGCGCGTTACCTACGGGACCCATCGGGATTCGGCGCTGGTCACGGTGAGGCTCGATCATCGCGTTCCATTTACCAGTGCCGACATCGAGGCGCGCACGGCAATGCTGGAGAAACTCTACGGCACAATCCGTATCGCTACCGATGCGGCAGATCGGCTCCGCGATGCGAAGAAAAGAATCGAGCACATCGCAGGCTTGCTGAAGGAACGAAGCGACTCTGCCGCGCAAAAAGTAAAAGACCTCGGCAAGGCGATGCAGGATTCGATCAAGAAGCTGAATGAATTGTTTGTAGATAGAGAAGTGCAGGGATGGCGGTGGGATCCGTCTGTCCTGCAAAGCAGATTGTGGACAGCGCTCACCTATGCAAGCTCGGCATGGTACGCCCCGACGGAAACGCAGCTCATGGTGTACGATCAAACTATGGAACAACTGAAGGCAGTGGCCGATGCCATCAACGGCTTCTTCGAGAAGGACTTTCCGAAGTATCGAGAGGCGGTAGATGCGGCGAAGATAACGTTCTTTGAACCGTACACCCCCATCAAGGTAGAGAAATGATCGTCCCACGAAACTGCAGCGGAAGCACCATCCGCCGCACATAGAGGAGGAACCGATGCCGAAAGAGTACGATCCGCGGATGCATTCCGCAGAACACATCCTTAACCAAACGATGGTGAGGATGTTCCAGTGCGGACGTTCCTTCAGCATGCATCTGGAGAAAAAGAAATCCAAGTGCGACTACCACTTCAATCGAGATTTGACTGACGAAGAGGTCCGGGAGATTGAAAGGAGAGTGAACGAGGTGATTCAACGTGATGCAGCGGTGCGGGAAGAATTCCTTCCACGCAACGAAGCTGCGGCGCAATTCGATCTCAGCAGACTTCCTGATGAGCCGGGAGGAGACACGGTTCGCATCATTCGCATTGGGGACTACGATGCGTGTCCGTGCATCGGAGAGCATGTGAAGACGACGGGGGACATCGGCATATTCCGAATCATTTCGACAAGCTATGCGGATGGCGTGTTGAGGCTGAGGTTCAAGCTTTCACCCATGGCGACACGTTTGCAAGACGAGTAGTGTTCGTCTTCCGGTTCGTTCCTTGAAACTCTCACTTCATTGCGCTACATTGAGTCAGATTTCAAGACATGGAGAACATGCACGGCTCAATGAACATCCTTGGCATCGAAACATCATGCGATGAGACCGCTGCGGCCGTTGTTACCGACGGCGTGGTGCGCTCCAACGTCATCTCCTCGCAGTATGTCCACAGCAAGTACGGCGGTGTTGTGCCTGAGCTTGCCTCGCGGGCACATCAGCGGATGATCATCGAGGTCGTCGAAGAGGCGCTGCGTCGTGCAGGGATCGGCAAACACCACCTCGATGGCATAGCGGCGACGCAGGGTCCCGGACTCGTCGGTGCGCTGCTTGTCGGGTTGAACTTTGCAAAGGCAATGGCCTACGGGCTGGGTGTTCCGTTCGTTGCAGTCAACCACATGGAGGGACATCTCTACTCCAACTTCCTGATGGAAGAGCAACCACACTATCCCTTCCTCGCACTCATCGTCTCCGGCGGTCATTCGATGTTAGTGCATGTGGCCGAGCCGTTCGTCCACACCGTGCTTGGCCAGACGCGTGACGATGCCGCGGGCGAAGCGTTCGATAAAGTGGCAAAGATGCTCGGTCTCGGCTATCCCGGCGGACCAAGAATCGACAAGCGTGCGACACAGGGGGATCCGCAGGCCGTTCGCTTCCCGCGCTCGTTTCTCGAAGAGGGAACCTTCGACTTCAGCTTCAGCGGGATCAAGACCTCGGTGTTGTACTACCTGAAAAGGAACGGCTGGCTCGATGACGTTTCTTCCATTCCCCAGGAGCAGCTTGCCGATATCTGTGCAAGTTTTCAGGAAGCAGTGGTGGATGTACTGGTTGAGAAGACGTTGCAGGCCGCCGAGCGGATGAGCGTTGTGGACGTCACGCTTGCCGGCGGCGTGTCCGCCAATTCCCGTCTGCGTGCGCGCATGAAAGAAGAATGCTCTGCACGCGGCCTCCGTCTGTTCTACCCGAAGATGGAGTACTGCATGGATAACGGTGCCATGATTGCATATGTGGGTTGGCTGAGACTGCAACGCGGCGAATCGTCCGTCTTCGAGCTTCCGGCTGTGGCGAATCTGGAGCTGGCTTGATGATATCCTGTTCGCCCGAAGCCCTGCTCGCCTTACAGTCGTGCCTCATTGCGGTGGTAGCCTCGGCTGACGCGGCCTGCCCACAATCCATGCATCTTACGACTCCGTGGTGATGCTCACCTTGTTGCTGAAGAAGTCTCCCACACTGATTCCCGTCGCGTTCCTCGTCCTCATGATTGTTCTTCCGTACTGGAAGCTCACGACGATGCAAGGCTTCGTTATTACGGACGATATTTTCACGAGCGACATTATGAACGAAGGGTTTCCCTATCGTCACTACATCAGCGAGGCCTTGAAGAAGGGAGAGTTGCCGACATGGCTTCCCTATATCTACGGCGGCATTCCGTTGCTTGCGCGTGCGGAAGCAGGCGTGTGCTATCCGCTGAACCTCTTGCTCTTCGGGTTGCTTCCGCCGTATGTCGCGCTCAATCTCGTCATCCTGCTCACGCTCATTACTGCGGCGCTGGGAATGTACTTCTTTGCACGTGAACTTGAGGCGGGAGTTGCCGGCGCGCTTGTTGCCGGGGTGGCGTTCGCCTATTCCGGCTTCATGGTCTCGCACATCAAACACCTGAGTATGGTGGGGACGGTCTGCTGGTTTCCGCTTGGCTTGCTTGCCATCGAGCGAGCGGTCAAGCACCGAGCGCCGTCCGAGCTTCTCTGGTTGGGTGGTGTGTTCGGATTGCAACATCTTTCGGGTCATACACAGACGGCGTATTATTCGGGCCTGGTGTATGTCGCCTACTTCAGTTTCAGACTCTTCTCGATCAAGCAAAAAGCCCGGCCGGTATCACGAAAGGCAAAAACAGCCGACCAGTCCGGTGCTTCCGCTTTCCAATGGAAGCAGTATGCAGCGTGGTTTTTTCTCGCGATGGTGCTCGGCGTCGGGCTCAGCGCCGTCCAGCTTCTTCCCACATACGAGCTTGTAGGCCTCACGCAGCGCGCAGGTGGCGTGACGTTCGACTATGCTGCGAGCTACGCGTACGATCCTGCCAACGTCAAAACCTTCTTCTATCCACTGGCAAATGGTGATATCAGCAACGCAACGTACACAGGCAACAGCATCTTCTGGGAGGACTATGGCTATGTTGGCTTGTTCACCTTCCTGCTCGCTCTTGTTGCTGTGGTGAGATGGTGGAGTCGGTGGCACGTCAGGTTCTTCGCGTTTGCCGCGGTCATCGCGTATGTGTTTGTGCTCGGCCCGAACACGCCTGTGTACGAGGCGGCGTTTCATGCTGTGCCCGGGATGAAGTTCTTCAGGTTTCCGACACGGTTCCTCTTCGTGGTGGATGCTTCGTTGTGTGTGCTGGCCGCGTTGGGCTTGAAGAGGCTCTTCGACGGTCGTCTCTTGCAGGACAACCGAAAGCCCCCTTTCACTCTTCCTGAGCTTGGCGTGGTGGCGATCGTGATTGCCGATCTCTTGTTCTTTCAAATGCGCCAGAACCCTATCGTCGATGCGCGTCGATGGCTTGAGGAACCGAAAACCGTTCAGCGATTGAAGCAGGATAAGAGCCTGTTCCGTATCTTCTCGCCCGGCGCATCGGAGGTCCACACGGCCGTGTTTGCTTCGGCAAAAGGTTGGGCAGGCGACTTGCAGCCATACATCGATCAACGGGAGTACATCCAACCGAGCAGCAACGTCCTCTATGGACTGTTCAGCGCAGATGGCTATGCTCAACTCACTCCAAACTATGTTGTTGATATTTGGGGGGACCAAAATCGTGCGGGGCTGATCTTGCAGACCGCTTCACTTGCTGAAGGCAGACTGATTCCACAGGACGCGTTCCTGAAGATCATGAATCTGTTTAATGTGAAGTATGTGATCTCTCCCTGGCCCATAGCGGCCAGGAACTGGGAACTCCTCGAACAGAAAGGTCGGTTGTTCATGTATCGAAACCCGGACGCATTGCCGCGCGCGTATCTCGTCGAACGATACCGTGTAGCAGCAACTCCGGAAGCGGCTCGGCAGGTGCTGCTGTCGAAGGATTTCGATCCGCGGCAAGAGGTCATCGTACAAGAGAAACTTCCGCTTGAGCCCGCCGCGCAGAGGGGAAGCGGAACAGCGAGCGTCGAGCAGTACAAGACGAATCACGTCGTAGTTTCTACAACTACACCATCTAGTGGCATTCTTGTCTTTTCCGACACGTTTTATCCGGGCTGGAATGCATATATTGACGGCGTGAAAGCCAGAATCTATCAGGCTAACCTCTGCCAGCGGGCTGTCGTTGTTCCAGCAGGAAGCCACAGAGTGGAATTCCGATTTGAATCCGCACCAATACGGTGGGGGTTTGCTCTCTCGTGCAGCGCGGTGCTGCTAACGATTGGCATGGTAGTGATGAAGAGAAGAAGATGATGTTGAAGACCTCGAAAATGCTTGTGCTTGCAGGAGCAATCGCAATTGTCGCTGGGACGGCTCTTGTGGGTTACGTCTTCTACGGACCGAACACATTTGTGAAGGGCGAGAGGATGGTCTTCGTAGTGAGCAAGGGGCAAACGTGGCAGGAGGTGGTTGACAGTTTAGAAGAGCAAGGCATTATCCGAAGCCGTGTCATGTTCGACGTCGTTGTGAATGTCCTGCGGCGGGGAAGGGTTGCTGTTGTCGGCAGATACGAATTTGCAAGCGGGATCTCGAATGTGGATCTGTACAATAGTCTGCGGCTTGGCAGAAACATTGTATCGTTGTCGGTGACGCTGCGGGAAGGGAAACGGGCAACAGCCTATGCACGGTTGCTCTCGCGCTCGTTGGGGATCGACTCCGCGCGATTCATGTCACTCGTCAACGATGCTCAATTCGCCCGTTCGCTGGGTGTCGAGGCGAACTCACTTGAGGGGTACTTGTTTCCGGAAACCTATTTCTTCAACTGGCAAACAGATGAGGAAGAAGTGGTCAGGCGACTTGTCGAACAGACGCAAAAAGTCTTCACCGATTCCCTTCGTGAACGTGCGGCTCAGATGAAGATGACGTTGCACGAAGTGCTTACGCTGGCATCGATCATCGAGGGGGAGGCGTTCTTCGACGATGAACGCGCCACAATTTCGGGTGTGTACCACAACCGCCTGCGAAAGGGAATGCGGCTGGAGGCAGACCCGACGATTCAATTCATCATTCCCGATGGGCCTCGGCGGATTTACCATAACGACCTGCGGATCGAGAGTCCGTACAACACCTATCGCAACTACGGGCTTCCACCGGGTCCAGTGTGTAGTCCGAGTGCGGCGTCCATCATTGCAGCCCTCTATCCTGAGCATCATAATTACTACTTCTTTGTGGCGGATGGAAAAGGGGGGCACTGGTTTGCAACCACGTACGCGCAGCATTTAGCCAATGTGCGAAAGTTTCGGCGGGAACGGGCGGAACAACAACGCAATCAGAGCGTCAGTTGAGATGCATCAACGCACACGGGGCAACCCCGGAATGTCTCGCTCATCACCACCCACCATCAGGAGTAAGCCTCAACACTTGTTCCGGAGTGCCCCGTTTCCACTGCACTACCATCTTCACTATCTACAACTCATAACTCTACCAAAAGGTTCCTCCTCTTGAAGAACTTCCTGAAAATTCTCCTCTCGCACAGACTCTCGGTTTTCCCTGCTCTGCTGTGTATCAGCTGCGCAGGACAAGTCCCTCCCTCCGGCGGCCCCTTGGATTCCGTGCCGCCTGAGATCATCCGTACGGAACCGGACAGCAACGCTGTTCGTGTCAGTCCGGATCGCATTGTGCTCGAGTTCAGCGAGTATGTTGACCGTCGCTCGGTGGAGGAGTCAATCTTCATCTCGCCGTACGTCGGCCAGTTGGAGTTCGACTGGAGTGGAACGGAAGTAACGATTCTTCCGAGCGAGCCGTTGAAGCTGCATACCACCTACGTGGTGAATGTGGGGACTGATGTCGTTGATCTGCGCGCCCGAAACAGAATGGCACACGGCTTCACGCTGGCGTTCTCCACAGGCGATAGTATCGATCAAGGGGCGATTGCAGGGCGAGTCTTTGACGACAAGCCGGAAGGAATCATGCTGTTTGCGTACGCCCTGAGCGCCATCGATCCCGATACGCTGGACCCCAGCCGCTCCAAACCCGACTACATTATGCAAACCGGAAAGAACGGTGTGTTTTCGTTTTCCAACATTCGGTTCGATACGTACCGAGTGTTTGCTGTGCGGGATGAGTATCGCAATCTAATTTATGACAAACAAACCGATCAGATTGGTGTTGCCGCGACAGATGTTACGCTCACGCCTGAACAGCCTCGCGTTGACGATGTGTGGTTCCGCCTCTTTAGCGAGGATACGACAAGGCCATTTCTCACGAAGGTCACGCCTCTTACGCACTCACACCTTCAGGTGCGGTTCAGCGAGCCACTCGACACGGCCTCATTTTCGACTGCTCGCATTCACGTTCAGGACACAGTGACGCTTCAACCGGTGAATCTCTTACTTCAGTCGCTCGACCGGGGGGATTCGACCGCGGCGATTGTGTTGACCGCTGTTCCGCTCGATAGTGGGAGGATGTATCGGCTTTCGGTCGAGCGAGTGCGAGACCGTGCCGGAAATGTCATCGACTCGATCAATGCGCACTACGATTTTGTCGGCATCTCCACGCCCGATACGCTCAGGCCCACAGTGCAGATCATTGGTCTGCGGGATAGCAGTACCGGTATCCCGCTGGAGCACAGCTTCGAGATCAGATTCTCAGAGCCTGTAAAGAAGGAGCCGACGAGCAACGGTCTTGCCCTTGTGGATAGTGTTGGGGCGATCGTTGCATCGTCCGTTTCGTGGCCCACCGCGTCCAGCATCATCCTTGCCCCACACCGGCCGCTGTTGCCGCGTGCATGGTACACCATACGCATGGTCATGGATTCCGTGCGTGATGTGTGGGGCAATGGCTACCAGGACTCCGTTTGGGTAAGGCGGTTTCAGTCTCTTGATCTAAGAATCACCGGAACGATCGAAGGGACGGTGGTGGACAGCGAGAAGGAAGATACGCTCGGTGGGATAGCGGTGACAGTCTCGAGCGTGCGAAGCCAAGTGCCCACGGAAAAGACATTCCGGCTGAGCAAACCGGGCAAGTTCAACGTTGAGCAATTGCCGGAAGGGCTGTACGTCCTTCGGGCGTATCGGGACCGGGATTCTTCCGGATCATTTTCGTTTGGGACTCCCCATCCCTTCCGGCCTTCCGAGCGGTTTGCGTATTATCCAGACACGGTGAAAGTGAGGGCACGATGGGCGGTGGAGGGTGTGACCATCAACCTCAAGAAACTCCCCGGGCGCTAACTCGAACGGGTTGGTACCTTCATTCGGGGCTTTTGGGGCGGCGCGGCGGGGCGTTTTTCTGCACACGGTCGGGAACGACCCAAGCGTCGGGATAGCCGGTGGACTGAAGTGTGCGCGCGAAGGCCTCGGCTTCGGCTCGCGAAAGGAAATTGCCGGCGCGGAGCTTGTAGGTTGGTGGATCGTATTCGATGTAAAACCACTCGTCGGGGAAAGCAGATTCGGCAGTCGCCTTCTGGCTGGCTGCTTCGTCAATATCGGTCGTTGCAAACAACTGCACCCGGTAGCCGGGAACGAAGACAGGCGTTTCCACTGTCGGAGTGATTTCTGCCGGGGCATTCTTTTTTCCCTCTTCTTTTCTGAGTTCCGAAAATACCACGCCAAGCTCTACGTCGTAATCCGACGGACGGAAATCGGCTTCATACTCCTCCAGCGTAGAGGATTCCGACGTATGTTCAGACTGCTCTGCCCTTTTCGCGCTGCCACATCCTATCATCAACAAGAGCAGGATGAGCGGTGCGGCGACCTTCGCTAACGTGGTGTAATGCGTACAATCCATGCGTCTCCGTATTCCCGTGGGTACTCGTTGACAATTCTTGAGCGAAAGGCAGCAGCTTCTTCGCGGGTGAGGAAGAACCCAACGCGTATCTGGTAGCGACGCCGTGCGGTATTGTAGTCGTTGACCACCGGCAGCTCAAAACGTTGTCGAGCCATTGCCTGGGCTACGCTCGCATTGCGCTGTCTCTGAAACGAGCCGATCTGTACCGTATAGCGTGTGCCAGCCGGCTGCTGAAGCGTTCCATGTGCAGGCGGTTCTTGTTGCTGCTGCGCCGCGACGGTGTCGGTTTGTGTTTCGAATTCGGATTCTGAAGTACGCGCCGTGGAATCCACGGGCAGTTGCAGCCATCGCCTGTCGCTCTCCGCGGAGGTCCCGCATCCGGAGACGGTAACACCGACGGTGACAAGAGAAAGAAAAAGACTGCGCATCGGTCAGTAACCTTTCCCTACTGCAGGTTCCAGAACAGGCACCTCGCTGACAATCTTGATGCTCGCGCTTGCGCCAATACGGTCGGCACCATGCGCTACCATGGCGAGAGCATCCTCGCGCGTGCGCACGCCACCGGAGGCTTTCACGCCCATGGCCGATCCGACCACTCTGCGCATCAAGGCGATATCGCCAACCGTCGCGCCCCCTTTACCGAATCCTGTTGAGGTCTTGACGAAGTCGGCGCCGGCACGCTTTGCGAGGATACAAGCCTTCACCTTTTCCTCGTCTGTCAGCAAGCCGGTTTCAAGAATTACCTTCGTGAGCACGCGGTAACGCTTGGCAGTGCTCACAACGGCGAAGATGTCGTTTTCGACGTACTCATACTGCCCGGATTTCAGCATGCCGACGTTGATCACCATATCGACCTCTTGGGCGCCGTCGCGGATGACATGTTCGGTCTCGAACGCCTTGACCGCGCTGAGCGTTGCGCCGAGCGGGAAGCCGATGACCGTACACACCTTGACGCCCGTGCCGCGCAGGTGTTGTGCGCAGAGCGGGACGTAGCTTGGGTTGACGCAAACGCTGGCAAAACCATACTTGCGTGCCTCGTCGCAGAGTTTTTCGATATCGCCTACGGTTGCTTCGGGTTTCAGCAACGTGTGGTCGATCATGCGCGCAAGGTCCGGCTCAATGCCGCCTGCCTGCTCTATGCCGATGCCGGCGGTAATGCGTTCTGCCCCGCTGTTGACGATTGCCCGAACGCCTTCCTTGTTGTGCACCACGCAGAGGTTGTTCGAACAGATACCATCCTTGCAGCAGAGATGACTTGCCTGGGCTTTCAGTTTTTCCTGAATGATTTCGTTGATAATGCGGTCAACGGTTTCCCGGTTCATGGCTGCGTGACGTTTGGTCGTTAACGATCGTGGCTCAGGTGCAAGGCTGTGGTGAGGTCTGTTTTAAATATAAACCAATCAGAGAAAAATGACAAAGGAAATGTTGGAGGAGACGACTGCCGGCTGTTGATTTGTTCTCTCTGCTTTGGTACCTTGCGACGGTTGTTTCCTGCCATTTTCGGCAAACCCAAGCAGGAACGGCCCGACCATTCATGACTTCACTCGGATCCTGATTGACCTGCGTCTTCCGAGGAGGAGCGGAGAGCGGTTTACATCCAACCAAACCCGTGAGTCCGAATGTGAGAGAGGCTGCTGTAGTACAACCGCTTGCGAGGAGCGTAAAGATTCGTGTGGT
>CAZIKE010000057.1:11735-21712 GCA_964539775.1 uncultured Chitinophagales bacterium | reverse complement strand
TGAAGAGGTCGGGGCAACGCCCCCACACGTAAACACGTCTCGGAGATGCGAACGCTGAAGCCCTCCAACCTCTCCCCGGCCCTCTCCTGAAAGGAGAGGGAGAGGTTATGCAGGGATTGGGTTGAGCTTGGGTTTGCGCCGAGGGACGCGGCTTGCCGTGTCCTGATTGCTGCGCATGTATGTCGAATCAGGAGATTCGACCTACAAGGTTTGTCGTCAGCCTGCGTCGTGTGTTGTTCGAGAAGGCTGTCGGCCCCTGCCAAGCATCCACACAACGATGGAGACCAGCAGACCCGGATACATCGGCTCGATGCCTAACGGGTAAAGGTGCGAGTCGCCGATGCGCTGCGTCCATCCTGCAAGGAGCCACGCCGATGAGGTGAGCCAGCCAAAAAGCATGCTGAAGAACCCGTACCGCGCGTTGACCCGATAGCGATCGAAGTAGCTCGTCACTAAAGGCACGAGCAATCCGGGAATGACGACCGTTCCGACGGTGTACCATTGCTTAACAACCGAGGGAATTGCAAGCGCGATCACGATGGACAAGGCCGATGTTACGAGCAATCCCCACTTTGTGTAGCGCTCGGCGATGTTCTCATCGGAGTACTGCCTGATGCGCCAGAGGATATCGCGTCCCAGTGTCGTCGCCGAAACGAAGGCAAGCGTGTTGAGCGTTGACATGATGGTGGCCAACATGCCGATGTAAAACAGACCTTTGGCGATTGGAGGGAGTGTAACCTCGGCGAGCATGGGAAAAGCCATGACCGGCTGCTGAAGGTTCGGCAAGGCTGCGCGAGCGTACAGTCCCGCCGTTGCCGTCATCGCATCGAAGATGAACCAGAAGATGATGGAAATGAGAATGCCTTTCTGCGCCACCTCTCCCGACTTTGCCGCGTAGCATCGCTGATGAAAGGCCGGGTCAACCAGTGTCCAGAGTGCAATGAAGAACCAGACGAGGACGAACTGAATCGAGTTGCCACCGTTCCACGTGAGATGGAGTGGCGGAACATTCTGGCGGATGAACTCGAATCCGCCGAACTTTTCATGCGCAAAGGGGAGGATCACTGCGAAGCCGAGAAACATGAGGACGAACTCGAATACGTCGGTGTTGACATCGGCGCGGAAGCCGCCGAAGACGAGATAGGCGGTGGTTGCTATTGTACCCACGAGCAGGCATGCGAGCAAACTCCATCCTGTGACGAGTTGCAGCAGGACTGCGAGCATGAGCATGTACGGTGCAGGCGTCATCAGAATGAATGTGAGAAGAGAACCGAGGACAGCGGTTCTCAGATCGTATGCGGCGTGCAGCTTGTCGGGGATGGTGACGAGGTTGGAGGCGCGAATGCGTTTGGCCAAGAGCAGCGCAAAGACCACGGCGAAGAGATAGTACGGCACACCCTGCACAAGCCAGTTGGAAATACCGTACAGGTAGGAGAACTCGCCCACACCGAGAATGCCGCCGTACCAAGTGGAGACCAGCGTCATGACGAAAAGCGGAAGCGTGAGCGAGCGGCCCGCGAGCAGATAGTCGGCGGCTTCGCTTTTCGACTTCGACAAAAAGCCGATGAGCAACACGGCAGCAAAGTAGGCGGCAATCAACAAAAGGTCAACGGGGCTGAGCGTGATCATGCGTGATGTTTGAGGAAGGAGAGAAGTCCCGTGTGCACAATCATCAGCATGTTGCCGTTCTTGACACGAACGGTAAAGGGAGACTTTCGTACGACGTTGCTGAGGCCTATTTCACCAACCTTCATGCTCGCGTTCGTCAGCGGGTACTGCAGGCCGCTAAGCGTAATGCCCGAACATGGACCGAAAGGGATCAGGCTGACGATTGTTCCTGTCTGTGCACGCAGTCGCCGTTCCGTGCCGACGGGAAGGGCAATCCAGTCATCACCGCCGATAAGAAGTTCCATCATGTGGGTGTACCGCCAGATGACGGAAAGATTGCCGAGCGTGTGATCCAGTCGTTTACCGGTTGCAGCGAGCAACACAACCTTCGTTACTCCACGTTCCACAAGTACGTCCAGTGCCTTCTCCAGGTCCGTATTGTCCTGCCGTGCACTGTGCTTGAACTCGACGGTGGCAAACGCGCGACGCGTGAGCGGTGCGATCGAATCCAAATCCCCGACAACAAGATGGGGAAGGATGCCGTATTCTCGGCTCATGTTGGCGCCGCCATCGGCAGCGACAACAAGCTCCGCATGTGCGGCGAGCTTCCGCGCAAGTGTTTTACTCGGAGGCTCGCCGTTGCAGATGAGAAGGGTGTAAGGTTTCACCAAGAGGTATGCAGACGTTAGAGTTGCAGGATGATACCCAACAGGTAATTCCTCTCCGCCGCCGGGAAGAAGGCATCGCCTTCTCCATTCATGAAATACAGATTGTTGAAGATATTTCGCACCTCTCCGCGCAGCGTCAGGCGTACGCTCTTCCACACCGGTAGAGTGTAGCTTAGTTCCGCGTTCGACACGACGTAGGCGTCGTTCTTGTTTGCTTCGCTCTTGAAGTTGTCCGTATAGAACGATCCGACGTACTTCGTCAGAATGGAAGCGGTCAGTTGCTCACTGCGATACGTGAGGCGAAGATTTCCGAGCACGTCGGGAAATCCGGCAATGGGGTTGTTGTCCAGCACTATGGGGTTACCGCTGTCGTCGAAGATTTTGTACCGAACGAGACGGTTGCGCGAGAGCGTGACGTTTCCGCTCAGCGCAAGGTTCTGGGCAACGTTCCAGCGTCCTTCGATCTCCAGTCCGATGTGGCGTGTGCGTTCGGCGTTGCCCGTTACCGGCTGCCCGAAGATATCCACTTGCCCGCTCTTCACCAACTCATCGCTGAACTCCATCCAATATACGTTGAGTCCGGCCGAAATACCATCGGAAGTATAGCGGGCACCGAGTTCGGCGTTGAACAAGCGCTCCGGCTTGGCAAGCGGTTCGTGGAAATCGTAGCGTACACGTCCGCCGCTTGTATCGGCTTTGAAGTGCGGCGTGGCCCCGAACCAGGAATCCTCGGCCGCGTAGAGATTCCGCAGGCGCGGCTCACGCGACGTGTACGCCAGCGAGAGGTATCCGCTCCACTGCTCGTCGAAGTTGTAGTTGACGCCGAGGCGCGGATTAACAAACACGTACGGCAGGCTGAACCTGTTGCCGAGGTACTTTTCGTTCTTGATGCCGTAGCGATTGCGTACCAGTTGCAGATCGCCCATCAGCGTGGTGCGATCGTCGAGGCGATAGAGTTCATGCACATAGATCGAAAGAATGTCCTTCTCCCCGTTGTACTCATAGAAATGGTAGTCGGGATCGAAGTTCTGCGGTAGCCCTTCGGCGAACTGTATCTTACCCCAATGTGTCGAGCGGTGGAACCGCAACTCCGCACCGATCGTGAGTGAGCCGCTGCCGTGATCCAACTCGATCCGCGGCAGCCATCCCCATTGCTTGTTGCCCACGAAGGCGCGCACCAGCGTGTTGGTAGGATTGGCCGTAACCGGAATGCCGTATTGCGTCCCAAGGCGCAACATGCTCGTATCGGCCCATGAGGCGTCATAATCGAAGAACCCATCGCCCGTATAGTAAAAGAGCGTATTGTGGAGCATGGCGTTCGAGGAAAGCTTCCAGTCATGAATCAGCTCGTAATGCGGCTGGGTGAAATTCTCGATCTCCTGGGTTCGTCGCGGCTGGATAGAGCTGTAGGCCTTCCCGGTTGAATCCACTTCCCAGGAATTCAGATTCTGCCGACGCAGTTTCTTGTTCTCGTTGACGAACTTTGGCAAGCCGTAATAGGCAAGCCCGTCTGCAATCGGCCCGCCGAAGAAATGCACACGCGTAGTCATGTTTTCATCGAAGCGGATCGCTCCGAGGAAATACGAATCGAAATCCACAAACGCATTGGTACGATACCCGTCGCTCAAGATTTTGCCCAATCGTCCGTAGAGCATGTAGCGATCAGCCACCAGGCCGGAGTTGACGCTGACGGCGTACTTGCGGGTGTTCAGGGCAAGCGACTTCGAGCTGTCGCCGAATTCCTGGAATCCCGCCATTGCTTCAAAGGTAATGGAAGGTTCGTTGCGGAACGGATTGGTCACCAGATTGACCGACCCACCGATCGCTGGCGGACCATAGAATGCACTGCCGGCGCCGCGCTGTACCTGAATGTTCTCCGTGCTGGCAAGCAGGTCGGGAAAGTCGAGCCAGTACACGTTGTGATCTTCGGGATCGTTCTGCGGTACACCATTGATCATCACCGAAATGCGCCGCTGATCGAAGCCACGCAAATTGATGTAATTGTAGCCGATTCCGTTGCCGTTCTCTGAATATGTTGTGATGGACGGAAGCTCGGAGAGCAGCACGGGAATGTCCTGTACCGAGTAACGTTCGCGCAAGTCACGCGCCGTGAGATTCGAAAAGGTAACGGGACTCTGTCGCTCCTTCGCCTGCGTCGCAGTGACGATGATGGGCGAGAGTTGGTACACTGTATCGCGTTGAGTTTCCTTCTCCCCTGCTCTGGACGCTGTTGCTGCAAGCAGCAGTACGCATGCAAGTCTGAAGCCGTTCATATCATACCTCCAAGTGTTTGTCGAGAAT
Source organism: uncultured Chitinophagales bacterium (assembly GCA_964539775.1). Classification (GTDB taxonomy): domain Bacteria; phylum Bacteroidota; class Ignavibacteria; order UBA10030; family UBA6906; genus CAADGV01. The sequence continues at coordinate 17,135 of CAZIKE010000057.1, read as the reverse complement.
CCGTTCGTTAGGAGTTGCATGAGCATGGCCAGCCCATCGGGAAGCGTGATTACCTCAGCGTACTTCCCGCTGTTTCGGCCATCGCCTCCCAGAATGACAACTCGTACTCCAAAAGCAGTCGAGCTGCTTCCGCGATCTGGTGCTCGGGCACGCCGCGTTCGAGAGCAGCCTCGATCCATGGCAGCACGTCCTTCTCGGAAGGCTGGTAGTTCGCGTAGAGTTCAAAGAACGCCACGTCTCCGGCAGGATAGCCGTACTGTGTCTTCAAGGCATTCGCAACGCGACCGGCATTCTTGATCCAGACCCGGGCATCGAAATAGAATGCCGTGATGAGATCGGCATCGCTGCCGTACAGGCACACATACGTTTCGTAGTAGCTGAACATCAACGCTTTGGGGAGGACACTTGCCCGACTCAGGTCCTGTTCATCAACGCCGGCGGCCCGAACAAACTTTCGAAGCGCGTCGTGCACTGTGAATTCCGCCTGCAGAAATCCGTTCAGCGCCGTTCTGCTTGGCTGATCGCCAAAACGTGACACCAGCAGCGCAATGTTGCGAATGCCGTTGGTGACAATGAAGTACTGCTGGATGGCAAGTTGACGCAGCGCCTCTCGACTCACCTTGCGTTGCTCGAGCGCTTCGAGGTAGCGATGGGTCAGGATCCTTTTCATGAGGGGATCGAGATCCTGTTCGAGTTTTTGGAGAAGCGTTCGCGCCCGAACAGCGGCAGATTGCTCGCCCTGCCCAGGTGCATTCCCTGCCCCGCCAGGGAGTGCGGATTCGACTGATGCGGCGTGCGGCTTGTGATCCGTGGTGAGCCGTTCGCCTCCTGCATCAGAAATCGCCGACCACCAGAAGCCGACAAAGGCAAGCACCATCAACGTGATTGCTCTCTTCATAATATCCTCCACAAAAGTGCTGCGTGTTGCTGATGCTATGATGCCCTCCACAAAAGCAACGAGCCGTTTCCCTCATCCGGGTTCACCCAGACGAGGAAAACGGCTCGACGCCGAAACCACCTGACGTTCTGTGCTTCCGTTTCCCTACGCTGGTATGATCCAGATCAGGTTCACAGGGTATACTCTCAGTCCCGCTGTCTGTGTCGGGACACCCCTAACGGATTTTCTAATTGAATATAAGCTGCCGGAGGAAGAGATTCAAGGTGTGGTGAGAATCCCTCATGACCTCTCGTTGGTCAACCCCTTCGGTCCGCTCGGAACTCAAGACGACAGCACCGCCTTCGCCGCCTCCTCCCCCGTCACGACTGCGCCTTCCATAAAGCCCTGCCAGTCCGCAAGATGTTCGCCTGCGAAGAAGACGCGTTGATGCGGTGCTGCAAGAATCGGTTGCAGCGAAAACCACTGGTTTTTTCCGTAGATGGCATACGCTCCCATCGAATGCGGGTCGTCGCCCCAGTAATAATTCACCTGTCGCACGAACTTCTCGGAAAGATCCCCGAACGCCGGACGCAGTGCGTCAACAATGATCCTTTTGCGATACTCGTTGTTCTGCCGCGCAAGCACATCCGCCTTATCGCCGATAGAGTAGGAAATCAACACTCCCTGCTTCGCATCCTGGTGTTTGGTTGCATGATAGAAGTAATGAGCGTTCGAATCCGTCAAAAGATCGAACGCTTCATCCTTCCAGAATCTCTCACTGAACAACACTGCGTGTTTGTTGATGCGACAGTACTGCAGCGCGTTGATTGCTTCCCACCGTTCCTGAGAAAACGTCGGCTGCCAGGCAACCATGCTGACCGCAAACGTTGGCAGTGTGCAGATGACATAGTCACAGGAGAAGTGAGCACCATTCTCGCATGTGACTATCGCCGACTTTCTTTGCTGCTTCACTGCGACGACGTTGTGGCGCAGCTTGATGCGATCCATCCCGATTCTTTCGGCAAGAGCTTGCGGCAACCTGCTGTTTCCTCCGCGGATTTTCATGTCCATTTCGTTCTTCGGACTCGACTCGGCGTACTCGGTAATGGCCGAGTAGGCCGACACGTGTCGGATGCTTTCACCGAAGTCCGTGCTGTCCGCCAACTCCCGCAGGTCGAGGTCGCGCTGCGTGATGCCATTGTTCATGAGGTATCGCCACCAGTCAGTCCTGTCGAGACGTTGTTTTTCTGCCTGCGGCATGGTGTTGAAGGCGTTCAGCAACGTCTCGAATTTCTTTGTCCACTGTTCATGGTACGTCCAGTGTCCGGCCGGAGCGTATTCGTTCTTGTAGATGAGGTGGGTATCGAACTGATTGTTGAAAAGCTCAAGCCCCAGGTCCTTGCACAGAGCGATGATGCGTTCGTGTGAGTTGCCGACCCACTCGGCGCCAAGTTCGATGACAAGCTGTTTCTCGCGGTCGATCTCATGCGAGAGCACACGTCCGCCGATGCGACTTCGTGCTTCGAGCACGGTCACATCGCACCGTTCTTTGGCAAGCGCATGCGCTGCAGCAAGTCCCGCAAGTCCGGCGCCGAGCACAACCACGCGCGGACGGTCGGGCAGCGGCTCGCCGAAGGCTCGATGTGCCAGGAGCACGCTTGCCGTAGCCAGAGCCGATTGTTGAAGAAACTCACGACGGGTAGGCATGGGACCTCCTCAGTTGTGAAAGGACGTGAACCGCTCGCGTCGAAAGCTGCTTTGCTGGACAGCCGGTATGATGTTACTGCCGGCCCTTCTGTGCACCACGCGCTCTGAGAAACGATGCAACCGCAAGAGCCACGTACACCAGGCACACAACAGCCATGAACGAGCGTGAGACGATGGACGCGGTAGGTTCTTGCTCCGTCCCCATCACGGCTTCCCACAGTTGCCACAGTCCACTCATCGAACCGAAAAAGCCGAGAAGTCCCACGGCCGCTGCCCCATGCATGGCATGCCCGCGCAGACTTTCATTGCGTGCAAGCATGCCGAGTGCGATCATCATGAATCCGAACGCGGCAGGAATCAATGCAGTCGGACTCTCCGCCCCGGTCGCATAATAGCCGACAAGGCCGGCAAGCGCAAGCAGCGCCCCAAGGAGTATCGTCACAGCAGGCATACGGTCACTCTCGGATGAGTTTCTTGTATTTCACGCGATGCGGGTGTTCGGCTTCGATGCCCAGTCGTTTTCTTTTCTCCTCTTCGTACTCGGAGTAGTTGCCGTCGAACCACACGACCTTGCTGTCACCTTCGAATGCGAGGATGTGCGTTGCCACGCGGTCGAGGAACCACCGGTCGTGCGAAATGACCACGGCACAGCCGGCAAAGTTCATCAACGCTTCTTCGAGGGCACGCAACGTGTTCACATCCAAATCGTTCGTCGGCTCGTCGAGCAGCAGGACGTTTGCCCCCTCGCGCAGCACTTTTGCAAGATGCACGCGGTTGCGTTCGCCGCCTGACAGCACACCTACCTTTTTCTGCTGTTCGGTTCCGGTGAAGTTGAATCGTGCGACGTACGCCCGTGAGTTCACCTCGCGGTTGCCCAGCCGAATGAAATCTTCTCCGCCCGAAATCTCCTCCCAGATCGTCTTGTTCGGATCGAGCGGACGGTGTTGATCCACGTATCCCAGTGTCACCGTCTCGCCGATGGTGATCGTCCCGGCGTCGGGCTTCTCCTCGCCGATGATCATCCGGAAGAGTGTGGTCTTGCCGGCGCCATTCGGCCCGATGATACCGATGATTCCTCCGGGTGGAAGATCGAAGTTCAGATTCTCGTACAGCAGCGTGTCGCCGTAGGCTTTCGCCACATTCTCGGCGCGGATGACGACATTCCCGAGGCGTGGTCCGGGTGGAATATAAATCTCGATGTCTTCGTCACGCTTCTCTTTCTGCTCAGCCAGCATTTTCTCGTAGGCTGCAATACGGGCTTTGCTCTTGGCATGCCTGCCCTTGGGGTTCATCCGTACCCATTCCAGTTCCTCGGCCAACGCTTTCTGCCGTTTCGATTCCTGCTTCTCCTCGATGGCGAGACGCTGTCGCTTTTGCTCGAGCCATGCGGAGTAGTTTCCCTCAAACGGAATCCCTTCTCCCCGATCCAGCTCCAAGATCCACCCGGCAACGTTATCGAGAAAATAGCGGTCGTGCGTCACCGCGAGGACTGTGCCCTTGTACTGTGCAAGGTGGTGTTCGAGCCACGCGACGGACTCTGCATCGAGATGGTTCGTCGGCTCATCGAGCAGCAGAACATCAGGCTCTTGCAGGAGCAAGCGACACAACGCCACACGACGGCGTTCGCCGCCGGAGAGAACACTCACCGGCGTATCCCCCGGTGGGCAGCGCAATGCGTCCATTGCTTGCTCCAGTTTGCTGTCGAGGTCCCACGCATGAAGGCGATCGATCTTCTCCTGAAGCTTCGCCTGGGCCTCGATGAGTGCATCGTAGTCGGCGTCCGGCTCGGAAAACTTCGCGCTGACCTCTTCGTACTCCTTCAACAGCTTGACGGTGTCGGCGACTCCTTCCTCAACAACTTCTTTGACGGTCTTTTGTTGATCGAGTTCCGGTTCTTGTGCGAGATAGCCAAAGGTAATACCCTTCTGTGAGGTGATCGTGCCGAGATAGTCGGTATCAACTCCTGCAATGAGTTTCAGCAGCGTGCTCTTTCCGGCACCGTTCAGTCCTAACACGCCAATCTTGGCGCCATAGAAGAAGGAGAGATAGATGTCCTTGAGGATCTGTCGGTTAGGCTTGACAACTTTCCCCACACCCACCATGGAGAAGATAATTTTATTGTCGCTCATGAGAGACGTCTGGAATTCACCTGAATAGGATTCACAACAACTTCAATCTACGAAAAATGCCTTACCGGCAAAACGCAATGGGGCAACAGTCCGACCCTTTGGGGAGTCATCCCGAGGACACGACGCGTCCCCGACATTCTCCGAACCCGATGCGAGCGCTGGCCGCGCGTTCGCAGTATCCACGCATGATGACCTCGTCGCCGTCTTCGAGGAAGGTTCTTGTCTCGCCGGTGGGCAGGCGCAGAGGCTCGGTGCCCCGCCAGGTTCGTTCCAAGAGACAGCCGCGCGAGTCCTTCGTGGTGCCGCTGACGGTGCCGCTCGCCAGCAAGTCGCCGGGACGCAAGTTGCAACCGTTGCTGGCGTGATGCGTCAACATCTGCGCGGCAGTCCAGTACATCTCCTTGAAGTTGCCGCGGCTGACTAAGAGTGGCGCCACGTTCTGCTCGCGCATCTTCTCTGAGGAGAGCCACACCTCCAGCGTCAGGTCAATGCCGCCGTGCACGACATTGGCAGCGGAGTCGAGATAGGGCAAGGGCGGCGGATCTTCCGGCGGACGCGCGAACGCGGGACAACGATACGGCTCCAACGCTTCAAGCGTCACAATCCACGGCGAGATACTCGTCGCGAAGCTCTTCGAGAGAAAGGGTCCCAACGGTTGATATTCCCATCGCTGAATATCGCGCGCCG
>CAZIKE010000057.1:0-11725 GCA_964539775.1 uncultured Chitinophagales bacterium | reverse complement strand
TCGTTCACAAGGCAAAAGCCAAAGATATGGTTCTCGGCATCAGTGATGGGAATGGGCTTGCCTAACTCGTTGCCCGGACCGACAAAGAAGCCGACCTCCAGCTCATAATCAAGCTGCCTGCAAGGACCGAATGTCGGCGCAGGATCGGCGTCGGCTTTCGTCTGACCGACGGGACGTCGCACCGGCGTACCGCTTACCACAACCGAAGACGCGCGGCCATGATAGCCGATGGGCACGTACTTGTAGTTTGGGAGAAGAGGATTATCGGGGCGGAACATGCTGCCGACGTTTGTCGCATGATGGATGGATGCGTAGAAGTCAGAGTAGTCGCCCACGTCGACGGGCAACTGCATCTCCACGTCATGCATCGGCACAAGACACCGCTCCACCTTGTTGCGCTCGTCCGTTTCCGAAAGCAGAACACTCAGTCGCCGCCGCAATGCAGACCAGTGACTCTTCCCTAACGCAAGGAAGCGATTCAGCGTCTCGTCGGAGCAGGCCTGAGCCGCCTCCTCTGCAAGCCCGGAGAACAATCCTTCGTTTCGTGCGGTGGTCACGTCGAGGATCATGTCGCCGATGGCAACGCCTCCATGCTGCTGCCCGGAGGTTTTCCTCCTAAACACCCCGAAAGGAAGGTTCTGGATCGGAAAATCGCTGTCGGCTCTGTTCGCGGATTCGATCCAGGAGCGAAGCTTCGGGTTGTGCGTTTCGTTCATCATACCGCGGAATCGTTTGCCTACAATAATCCGAATTGCGTCAGTTCATCCATCGGCTCGCGAAACGAACACGAGCCGAACGAGAGCAGGAAGTGGTCGCGTGTCTCACGCAGCACCTTGTCCGGAAGGTGGTGACTGCGCCACGTGACGCCTGTGTCCAGAAACTCAAACGCCCCGATCGTCTCTTCCTCTAACACCTGAACGATCTTTTCATGAGCCATCCCCTGTCGGGCATACGACGCCGCAAGCAGTACGTTGAGATAGCCGTACATTTTCCCTCTCTCGCTATCGGGTGTGTACGTGAGATTGTACATCCCGCGCAGCGGATGATGCAGTCCGGCTGTTGCTTTGAAAGGAACATTCAGTTGCCCACAAGCGAGCATGAATCGGGCGAGATGATCGCTTCGTGGAAACGCATCCGGGGTAACGCCGCCCGTGCGCACCTTGGCACGATGCTTTGTTCCGTGTAGCAACGCGAGAAGGGGCAACGGATCCTCCACGATAGGGATCTCCACAAACAGATGCAGCGAGGGAGCAACGAGTGACACGGAAGAGAGAACCTCGTCGGCTGTTGTTGCTTTCACTTCCAGCGTGTCAATCACAAACCGTTTCGTGTGCCTGGTGTTGAACTCCGCAATGATTCTTTGCTCGAGAGAAATGTTGGGGCCACCAAGGGCACTGATTTGCCATACTCCGTCGGTCACCACTTGTGTTGCCGCCTCCTCGAACTCACGCAGGCGGGCGACGGGCACAATGAACCTTCCCAACGCCCACGCGTGTGGATCGTTTCGGTACCGTGCATAGTTGCGTACTGCTTCTGCCATGCCGAGTGCGGCGGGCGGAAACAATCCCGCGTAGTCAATTGCAGTGTGCAGGAGGAGTTTGATGGAGTGAGCCGACATCAGCGACATGACACCGAAGAGGCACAGGACATGATTCGACTTGCGCTTTTGCCCACCTGAAGGTAACCTGATGTTGAACGAGACACGAGCGGCAGCGAGAGGTTCTTCATCGGAGGAGCACCATTGTTCGCGTTGCGGAAAAACTGCCCGGTTGCCCCTGCCGACCACCGGCCGGAACGATGTCTCGTCGTGCCATCGGAGCGACGGACAAACGGTACACGTACACACCGCTGGCAAGATTGGTGGCATCGAAGTGCACGACATACGTCCCGGCTTCCATTGCTCCATCAACCAGCGTTGCGACTTCACGCCCGAGCACGTCATGCACCTTGAGCGTTACGTGACCGACCTCTGGTGTTTGCCCGTCCGCTCCGCCGACGAGCTCTCGCCCCGAAGGGACAGAATAGCTGATCGTCGTGGATGCATTAAACGGATTGGGGGTATTCTGGTGAAGGCTGAATAACGAGGAACTCCCCGCGCTTTCACGCACGCCTGTAGAGGCAGACCGAAGGATGAAATTCACGACGGCTGAATCGCCTGCGCCGAACTGAACGTCCGTGCTTTCGGCCAGAAACCCTGGTGCACTGGCGCGTACAGTCAATGTCACGAGACCCTGCCCTACAGGACGCTCCTCACCGATCCTGAATCTTCCCGCCGAGTCCGCAGTGGTTGCCCGCCCCGTCTGGACAATCGTGATGTGAGCGAAAGGGATGACGTTGCTCATCACGTCCTTGACGATGCCGTACATTCTGACGGCCCGAGCACCGTTGAAGCGCCAAACGTACAAACCACCCACCCTATCCCCCCCAAGTATTCTCCCGGAGGGGAGATAGGGACACGCAGACCACAAGCCGTTGAAACCACCGCTGGGCCCGGGCCATGTGTCGTAGAATCCAACTTCCACAGGAAGCGATGGATCAGCAATGTCCACGACGCGCAGACCCTCCGTATTATGTGAGATGAAAGCGTAGCGCCCTCGCACATAGGGGTTATGCACAAGACTTTGTCGGTTGGCAGTGTATTGAGCTACCTCATGGATCGCGTTCAGATTCTCGATGCTGAAGAAACGACCCGGCTGGCCGTCCTGTTCGTCGGCAACGAACAGGTAGCGGTGATCCTCCGTTGTCCATGAGCTGTGCGTATAGGCGCCGGGATATGCCACACGCGTGAGAAGCACTGGAGTACGCTTGTTGGAAATATCCACGATGTCAAGTGTTCGCTGTCCGCCGGCTGCGGCATACATCCGGTGGGCGCGTATGTGCGCGTCATGAATGTAGTATGGAGGATCATATATTCCCACTTGAACCGGAACGGCGGGATTGGACACATCGAGGATATGCACGCCTCCCGTGGTTGACGTGCCGCTGACATACACATAGGCCGAGTCGCTGTAGACATCTCGTCCGATGATGTGGCCGCGCGTAAATGTGGTAGTATAGGTCGTTACAAGCCGAACGGAATCTGGGAGAGGCGAGAGATCAATCACCTGCATGCCCTCGCCTGCGCCTGTTCCTTCCGTTACCACGTACGCATGATGGCCGATCACGGTGATCTCGCGCCAGTTCGATTGCGGCCCAGCAACGAACCCGACTTGACGCATGTTGGTCGAATCGTCAAGTGCAATCACGTGCGTACCGGTGTATCCGCCGAGCAGACCGTACTCGCTGCCGTTCGGCGCAACGTAACTCCAGCTTCCCGAGTAACGGAACGGGTTCGGCGCAAGCCGGCCGAAAAGCGAAACGTTGCGACTGGGCTGCGCTGTGGAGTGCTCTACCATCAGTCGCATGAAGAGAATGAGTATGAACAGGCGATGCCCCATGACAGCCGAAGCTAGCGCACGAGTGCCATCTTTCGTGTTTGTGAGAAACTCCCTGCCGTGAGCCGATACAGATACGTGCCGCTGGCAAGATGTCGAGCATCGAACCGGACGTTATACTCGCCGGGCTGCTTTCCTTCGTTCACCAACGTCGCCACCTCCCGACCCGCCATGTCGAACACTTTGAGCGACACAAATCCATAATCTTGAATCCTGAATCCGATGGTTGTTGCCGGGTTGAATGGATTCGGATAGTTCTGCATCAAGGCAAACTCCTTCGGCGTTGCAGTCCCCTCATCAACTCCCGTCGGCCCTGCAGGAATTTGCGTCGTGAAGACACCGCGCGCATGTGTGCCGACAGCGAGCGTGCGGTCGGTCTCCCGGTAGTCGAGATAGCCGATGAGGATGTTGCCAATCTCGTTGGCCGCCGCCTGCATCCACACGGTCGAGGAGCCGTTCAGTTCGTTCGTCATCAGCACACCGATGCTGGTAGCAAGAAATACATAGAACTGATTGCCAGCATAGAACATCGTTGCCCAGCGAACCGAAGGCCCGTCGGGCCCGGCAAGATTTCCTTCCACATCCGTCCAAGTTTGTCCGCCGTTGGTGGTGTACCACAGGTTTTGGAAGTTATAGTTACCGAAGGCAACGAGCGCTTTGTTGGAATTGGTAGGATCAACCGCGACGCAGCGCACGAAGCCTCCCTGCGCCGTTCCGCCGTTCAATCCGGGAGGGGTTACATCCGTTACGGTTGGTGTTGTAGCGTTCGCGCTGTCCACGCGCTTCACAATGCCGTCTGTAGTGCCGTAGTAAACGACGTTCGCTCTGTTGGCCCGCGAGACGCCGATGCAACTGACCGCACGCGTCCAACCGGAAGGCTGGCCGACATCGGTCATCGTCAGCGCAGTCCACCCTACGGTGCTTGTGCCGTTGGGTGCATTGCTGTTGCGCCAGATGCCGCTCCACATGGTGGGCGAGCTGCTCTTGCCCGCGCCGTAGTAAAGAATCCGGGAATCATTCGGATCGAGTGCAATCGGGTTGACGAAGAGAGCGCGTGTCGAACCGGAGGGCGTCATCGAACCTGCGCTGGTGCCTGCACGCGTCACCTTGTACAACGGTCCGTTCTGCGATTGGGTGTACATGCGATTGTCGGGAAGGGGTGCCATCTCCACGACCGTTCCGTCGCCGCCGGTGACCATCGTCCAGTCCGAAAGGCCGGGCTGGTTGGTCCACTGTGAGCCGTTATCCTGCGCGCCGGCAACAATCGAAACGTCTCCGCTATCGGGCCCGATAGCAACAGAATAGAACTGCGTAACGTTGTAGCCGTTGTTGAGATCATCCCATACGACACTTGCTGCACGAATATCGTTGCAGCGCGACAGCCCGCCGTCGTGCCCGGAGTAGTACACATTCGGATTGCCGGGCCTGAACGCGCCCGAATGCAAGTCGGGATGATGGTTCTGTCCGGGCCAGTAGGGGTACCCGCCGATGGTAGTCGTTGCCGAGGAGGTGGCGAAGCCGTTCGTAGAGCGATAGAGATTCGTTCCGCCGAGGAGCACGAAGTTCTCATCGTCGGGCTTCACCTGTACAAGCTGGTCGTAGCCGGTCTGCGTGCTGAGGTCGCCCGGCAGATTACCGCCGCGATTTTCCCATGTGCCGCCGGTTGGCGAGTGCGTGTACTTCCATAACTGATGCCCGTTCACCGCGGGCGTGCTGTTTGCCGACTCGATGAAGACATAGACGACGTTGGGATTGGAGGGCGCCGGCCCGAAGACAATCCGGCCTGTGCTGGTTGGAAAATTCGTCGGTTTGATATCCGTCCACGTTAGGCCATCTTCCGAACGCCAGATGCGCGGCGAGCCGTTTTGCTTGGTGTAGGCATAGACAACGCCGGTTGACGTCACCACAACATCGGTTGCGTAACCTGCCGTCAGCGCCGCCGCCGAGTCGGACCACTGGACGAGAGTCCATGTTGCGCCTCCATTGGTGGAACGATAGATACCGTTCCAGGTCGCGGCATACACTTCATCCTGTGTGGCGTTGGCGGGATTCGTGGCAACATTCCAGATGTAATCGAAGGCGTCGGTCGTTTGTGGCGTCCCGGAGGTTGTCGAAGGAAGCAGCGCCCAGGTATCGCCGTTGTTGGTGGACTTGTAGATGCCATCGCCGCGATAGAAGGCGCCCCAGCGCGTGTTGTTCGTGGTGGAGCCGCGGAACTCGCCCGTCCCGACATACCAGACGTTTGTTCTGCCGGGTCGGGCATCCTGAGCAATACAACTGGTGGTATGTATCTGCTGGGGGGCAAGCACCAGGCGCCATGAGGCGCCATCGTTGGTAGATTTCCAGATGCCGCCGGCTACAGCGCCGGCAATCAGTGTCCCGACACTGGCAACGTCTGCAGCAAGCACGCGTGTTCGCCCGCCGACGTTGTTGGGGCCGCGTTCTGCCCACACCAGCGAAGTCAGCCCGGTTCCTTTCTGCAGCGCCACATGTTCCAGCGTAGGGATGCGCTGTGCAAACTGCTGTTCTCGCCTGTAGATATTCGGTGGAATAGTGTTCGCCACGGGATCACGCTGAATCAAGAACTCCATTTCATCCCGCGCGCGCGGATTGTCCGCATCGCCGACCGAAGGCTGCACCATCGGGTGCCTCGGCACACGGCCCTGAACGATCATCAGCATAGCAAACAATGCTATCCCCGGCAGCAGCATCATAACCTTTTTCATAATTGTCCTCCAGTACGTGTAGTGTTACTTGAGTTCACCGGCTCGATTCTTGGCAGGTGGCCCACGACGTAGGTCGTGGGCTATTCTGTTCACCAACGTCTCACTGCAGCACCACCGGGAAACTCATACAACTTCAAATCTTCGGCGGTAATCATCTTTGTCAGCATCAAAATCTGTCCGGTGTGCATCGAGAAATGCTCGACCACATGATAGATGGCATACATGACGGTGACATCCATTCCTTGAATTGTTCGGTGCTCATGCAGCATCGCCGGGTCGAGACTCTCCAGGACCGAGCAGGCAGAGTCCACAACAGTCGTCAGCCTCTCAAGCAACTCTTGTCGTGGGATTGTGTGCCGCTGCTCGAACTCCTGTTGGCGATTCCTCGTCACGGGCTGCCCTGCAACGCCGCCGGAAATCCACTGACTCACATTGCCGCACAAATGCAGGACCAGGTTGCCGATGCTATTCGATGCCTCATTGGGGCGCCACCATACCTGATCGTCCGTGAGGTGCCCGAGCGCCGTGCGAATGCGCGGGAGGAATTCTTCTCGCAGGAATCTTGCCGAAAGGGCAAGGAACGCGCGGCCGTTATCCACGATGACTTACTTCCTGAACCGAACAATGTATGACTTGATTTCGGGATCGTTGAGACCGACTTCAAACGCGCCAATGCCCACGCCGTTGAGCGTCTGATGCGCGCCGAACACGATGGCACACAACGCGCCGTTCCGGTTGATCACATCCGCAATAATCGAAGCATGACCTCGCCACCGGCCGTTGTACTTTTTCCAGTACTGGATAAAATCACCCGGACGAGCATCTTCGGGGCGAACAGCCTCGCCCCTGTTCATTTCGATGAGTGCCGTTTGTATTCCGCGAATCCGCCGATCGTCGCGTGTCACCAGCCGGTCGAGGTGCCGCCGTCGCACGTTATTGATCAGAATAGCCGATCGCTGATCGGCTCGAAGCTCACGGCCAAGCAAGTTCTCCACCACGGCCACCATAAACTGGACACAGTTGATCTGTTTGCGATGCGCCCGGTGGCCGTAGCGCCAATCGCGGTATTGCGTTTCGGCCAATCGCACGCCCACAAGCAGCGGATGCTCGTCGCCTCTGCTCTCCGAAACCAGAAACGAAAGAAGAAACAACACGCATACTGCGCGAACGGACATTGGACTTGAGTCCCCCAGGTGTGACGCACTCAAGGAAAAAGAATGCTTGAACAATGGTACGGAGAAGAAATCGGATGTGCAACAGCTACCACGAGCGGATGGCATCCTTCATCTTCGAACCATCCCAGACGAAGGATGCCTTCTGCTCTTCACAAAAATAGTCGGTCCCGCTGGGTGAACAGCGGGACCGTCAACAGAACTGAAGCCTTGCAAAGCTCTCGCTAGCAAGCCTTGCGGGAGGCCTCTATGTCGGATTTCAAGAGGGAACCACCTCGCTTTCCCAGGGTCACCACATCGTACCAGAAGTCCCCCTGAAGAACTTCCGGCACAGCGTGAACTCCAGTATCAATCTATGAGAGTCACTGGAGAAAGTCAACGAGTGGCAAGCAGGTTGTCCTACAGGTCACATGCGAACCTGCTTAGGGTGCGCGAGCGATTTCCTTGAGATAGCTACCGACGTACACCTTTTCATTGCCTGCTCGCTTGCTCTGAAAATAGTTCTCCAGCGAAAAACGTACTGAACTGAAAGCAATCTCCTCCCACGGGATTTCTTCTTCCACAAACAGCGCTGTTCGCTCCGTCTCCGCGCCGGGAGAGAAATCGAGATGTTTCAGGTGGGCAAGGAAGAACAAATACACCTGTCCGATGCTCGGGATACTGTACAGAGAGAACAGTCGCACAATCTCCACCTCAGCGTTCGCTTCTTCACGAGTCTCGCGCATGGCACCTTCCTCGGCAGTCTCCCCCGATTCCAGGAATCCTGCAGGCAACGTCCAGTACCCGCTGCGCGGCTCAAGGGCGCGCTTGCACAGTAGCACTTTATCTTCCCACACCGGGAGGCATCCGACAATCAGGCGCGGGTTCTCATAGTGAACCATGTGGCACTCGTCGCAAACGAAGCGGGGCCTGTGATCGCCCGGCGGCACACGCTTGTTAACGGGTTTTCCACACGCACTGCAGAAGTTCATAGCTCTTCAACCATGTGCGAGGCATTCATCGCGAGAAAGAACCTGCCGATGACCGCGTCGAACAACGATCCATCCTCGCGCTGCATCCGATACGTTCCCTCCATCGTTCCCCATTCAGTATCGAGCGGACAGAAGCTCGTGTACTGGAACTCCTCGCCGGGGGCAAGGGTGGGGAACTTGCCGACAACGCCAGGACCCTCCACATCCTCCCGGTCGCCGTCACCGTTGATAATCACCCAGTGCCGCGAGATGAGCCGCACACGCTGCACACCTTCGTTCTTGATCGTGATCCGATACGCAAACACAAACTTCCGTGTAGCGGGATGAGATTGGTCGGGAAGAAACGTCGCACCTGCGCGGACGCGAATGCCTTCCGTTACGCTCTCCGATGATAATTTACTCGACATACGCTCCGTTGCACGTGAATCATTCGATATAATCAAGACTCTTGCCGATCAAAATATCAGCACGGTGCAGATCAAGTTCCTCCGGCTTCGAAATCGCTGCACATAGCTGGTCGAGGATCTGTTCCTGGATTGCTCCCCGCGCACGGGCAACCGAATAAGGAATGCGTCTGAACGTCACCATCGTGTACTTCGGCACAAACAAACCGGGATAGTGATCGGCAAGAATCCGTTCGACCTTTTTCTTGAGCTGGAATTTTTCCTGCGCTACATAGTCGCGCATTTCCACGAAGTTTTCAACGGCAAGATCGGCAATAGCGTCGGTATCTTTCTTGCGCATCTTCTCGAATTCCGTGAAGATTTCCTCCCAGTTCACCTTCTCGGGCGAACGTCCGTAGGACAATTGCCGCTCGACCAACACGTTGAGATACGTACAATCTTCAAACGCACAGTTCATCCCCTGACCGAAGAAAGGAACGATGGCATGCGCTGCATCTCCGAGAAGGAGAACTTTGCTTTCGACGTGCCAGGGAAATCCCTTCACGGTCACCATGCTGCCTGTGGGGTTATCGAAAAACTGTCTCGTGAGATCGGGCAGAAGAGACACGGCATCGGGGAAATTCTCCGAGAAGAAGGCCTGGACTTTTGCTTCGCTATCGAGGCTTTCGAAGCTCATCTCTCCTCTGTGGGGAAAGAAAAACGTGCAGGTGAAGCTGCCGTCAAGGTTCGGAAGTGCAATCAGCATGTAGGTGGTACGCGGCCAGATATGCAGCGCGTTCTTCTCTATCACATGCCTGCCGTTGAGAGCTGGCGGTATGGTCAACTCCTTGTAGCCGTAGTCCAAATACTCCAGTGTGAACGTGCTGATCCCTTTCTCGACCATTGCCGTCCTCACGGCGGACGCCGAGCCATCGGCACCGATCACTGTCCTGGGAAGAAGGACGGACTCCTCGTGCGTCTGTTCGTTCACGAACATCACTTCCCCCGTCTCCAGATTCATCCCTGTGCATCGCATCTCGAAGTTGATGTGAAGGTTCTTGTGCTTCTCCGCCGCCGTCATCAATGCTTTGTTCAGCTCAGCACGAGAGACTGCGTAAATTACTTCGGTGTCGTCACGCCCGTAGCGCTGGAAAAAAACCTCGCCCTGCAGAGGGTGAATCATTCTCCCCCGCATCGCAATGGAAATGTGCAGGATACGTTCGGAAAGCCCCGTTTCAGCAAGCGCATGAAGTCCTCGTACCGAGAGTGCAAGATTGATGGACCTTCCGCCGCCGATGTCTGCCTTACGCATGTCGGGACGTCGCTCATAGATTTCAACCTGGAAGTTCTTGCGCGCAAGGTAGATGCCCAGGAGAGAGCCGGCAAGTCCAGCACCTATGATCACCACGTTGTTCTTCATCCTTGAATCCATCGGTTAGGAAAAACTCTGTAGGATGTGGACGAACCGATACACATCGGAGAAGGTGTTGTACAACGGCACGGGCGCGATGCGGATCACGTTCGGCTCGCGCCAATCACACACAACGCCGTTGCGGCGGAGATGCTCGAACAGGTCTCTGCCGCGTTCGTTGACCAGCATGGAGAGCTGGCATCCGCGCTGTTCCGGATCGCCCGGCGTAATGATTACGAAACGCCTGTTCGCTTGCCGACGAAGCAGCGCCTCAAGAGAGCTCGTAAGCCGGATGCTCTTTTCGCGGAGCGCTTCCATCCCCACTTCATCAAAGATTTCCATCGAGGCGCGCAACGCTGCCAGCGGCAGAATGGGTGGGTTGCTCAACTGCCATCCTTCCGCACCGGCAATCGGATCGAACGTTGGCCCCATGTGGAACCGGATGTGCTTATTCTGTCCCCACCATCCGGCAAAGCGGGGAAGATCGACACGATGCGCGTAGCGTTCATGAACAAAACATCCGGCAATACTGCCCGGACCTGCATTGAGGTACTTGTACGAACACCACACGGCAAAGTCAACGTTCCACTCATGCAGCTTGAGAACGACATTCCCTGCGGCATGTGCGAGGTCAAAACCGACGATGCATCCTTGTGCATGTCCGGCACGTGTGATACGCTCCAGATCGAACGCTTGACCCGTGTAGTAATTGACCCCACCCAGAAGCACGAGGGCAATTTCTTCACCATCGGCTTCCAGGACGTCTTCAATATCCTCCGTCCGCAGTGTTGCTTCACCGAAGCGCGGCTGCAACTCGATAAGCGACCGCTTCGGGTCAAATCCATGAAACCGAATCTGCGACTCCACCGCATACCGATCCGAAGGGAACGCATGGGCTTCGATGACGATCTTGTGTCGTCGTGTTGTGGGACGATAGAACGAAACGAGCATCAGGTGAAGGTTCACCGTCAGCGTGTTCATTACTACCACTTCGATTGGTTTTGCGCCGACCAGCCGCGCCGTTTGCTCCGTCAGCAATTCGTGATACGGCATCCACGGATTTTTCGCTTGAAAGTGTCCTTCGACCCCGAGTCGTGCCCAATCCTCCAGTTCCTGTTCGACGTACGAGCGCACGGTCTTCGGCTGCAAGCCGAGCGAGTTGCCGCAAAGATAGATGACGTCGTTCCCGTTCTCGTCTTTGGGGATGAAGAAGCGGGAACGGTAGTGTTTAAGAGTGTCTTCGTTGTCCAGTCTCTCTGCGAGATTCATCTCGTCGGAGAATGTCATCGGAAGTCCATGCGAGTTCATACAGTTTATGCCGTTCGAGGAGTTGGAAGTTGGCACAGTGCGTTCACTCACTCATCAAACTCAAAATCTTCTAACTCCGGGATATTCGTGAACGCAATACGCGTCGGCGCAGCGTGCCCAGCCATCCCGCCGAAATGCACGGCCGTTGTGCCGTATTTCGCATTAAGCCGATCCATTGCCTTGGCCAGTTCACTCCGTTTCTCGACGTCGAACAGAGCGAAGTTGTGTAGAGTGTCGGGAACGAGATTGTAGAGTCTGATCCCCACGGCCAGAGGTGTTCCACCGGCCGGGAGGGTGTGCCACAACTTCTGCAACGCTTC
>CAZIKE010000056.1:12362-22176 GCA_964539775.1 uncultured Chitinophagales bacterium | reverse complement strand
TGAGAGAGGCTGCTGTAGTACAACCGCTTGCGAGGAGCGTAAAGATTCGTGTGGTCATTGCCCTTGCGTCCGTCCTTGTGTTCAACATCCTCACCCTTCCTGCAAATCATACCGAGGTTCAGGATAGCGTGCATAGCATCTATGGGCTGACCAACGGGAAGCTCGAAGAGATCTATCATCCGAATCACCTTCTGGGCAACCTCATCTCCTACATGCTCTGGCAAGGCATGCAGGTTCTCGGGTACAAGGGCAGCGTCCAGGTGCCGATGATCATGATGAATCTCGTGGCGTCACTTGCTACGCTGTGGATCTTCTCGCTTCTCATGGCTCGCCTGGGATTCCCTGTGTACCTGCAACTCCTGTCTCTCGCAGCGGTTGCATTCTCTTATGCTTATTGGCTCCACACCGTGGAGTGTGAAATATACGTCCTTCCGTTGCCGTTCCTCATGCTCTCTCTGCATCGGCTTGTTGCGATGAGCGATGATCCAAGATCGTGGTCCCACGTCCTTGCACTAGCGCTGTTGTTAGCCGTCGTTGTCCTTTTCCACCAACATCACGCTCTTTTTGGGGTTGTAGTCTTGATCGGGTTTGGTGTTGTTTTTTCCACCGTGCGGCCTCGATTATCCCCCGGTGCGATCCTTGGCAGGGTCGTTACCTTTGGGTTTGTAAGCATCACAATAGTGATTGTTACATACTACCTGATTGGGAAATATGCGGTAGGTCTCTCCGGGCCTGCGGAGATAATGGCGTGGATGCAGACCACGGCGGCGACGGGCAAGTGGGGCTACTGGTCGATCTTGGGGTCTCCAAAGGTTTTGGTGGGGTTCTCAAGGGCGTTTGTGGGTGGACACTTTCTTTTCTCGTTACCCTTTGTTGCCGGCCTTCTCCAGAATCTCCTACCCGACTATCAGATGGAAGAGGAGATCTTCATGGTCCAGAATCTCTCCAAGCTTGTCGGCCTTTCGCTTCTGGTGTTATCGGTCGTTGTTGCGGCAGCAATCATCGTGTTGCTGACCAAGATAGTCAGGCGGCGCGCCGTCAAGACTTTGTTCCAGTCTGGGAATGCTGTCAGGTTGGTGTTGCTGGTGAGTCTTTCCTATATCGGCATCTACGGCACGTTCATCACATGGTGGGAGCCGCAGAATAACGAGCTGTGGACATCCGTCATACCGTTTGTGGTCTTGTCCATTGCACTGTTGAGCAAACCCCTGCTTGGGGATGTGAAAGTGCGATACGCCTTGGGGCTTATTGTTAGCGGCCTCTTCGTCATAAACCTCCTCGGAAGCATCATGCCGCAGCAGAGTCGGGAACGTGACTACTGGTTCCAATTCAACCGGTGGCTGATTGAGAATGCGGGTCCGGGTGATCTGATCGTATCGGGGGCTGGATACATCTCCGATGGTTACTTGTTGCTGTACTCCGGCGCTGCAGAACTCGGCACGTGGGATGAAGGTGCCCGCCTCGAAGAAAAATTTGCGGAAAGGGTAGCCTTGCTACAACCCCGCCGGATTTTCTTCTCCTCGACGATCCTCACGCCACCGCGGGGCCTCGTCCGAAGATTCAACGTGGATGTTTCGCACGCACGGGAGTTCTTCAATCGCAGACGACAACAGTTGAGGCTCGTTCATGCGGATGAGTGGCAAGAGGTGTTTCTGTACTCTCCTGCGGGAAGTGACCATTGACGCGGCTACGCGTCTTACTACTCCCGTCAGCCGCGCGTCTCGATTGGTGCCGACCTCTTGACTTCTCAACTTCAACAAGCTATATTGTCAACAGCTTTTTTGCTCTTTCTCATAACAGGTTTTGGTGTCGCGTCCCATGAGCATCGGGACGGACTGCAAGAGGGAATTCCGTGCGTCTACTTCAAACGGACAAAGCGGAAGCTGCCCCGCAACTGTAATCGGCAACAGGTCGTCTGTCACTGCTGCGAGCCAATCGTAGTGGGAAGGCAGGCGATGCAACACCGGCCGTAAGCCAGGAGACCTGCCAAAACCGTAGTCCAGACAACTCTTCGCGGGAAGAGTGCGGATCGCCACAATCGAGTATGTGTGCCCCGTCTTTCCTGCGAAGGACGGGGTTTTTTATTGCTCAAGATTCATTGCACATATCTTACTCTCCTTTTCGCGTTCTCGCATGCAGCGTACGCCGGGGAGACCCATCTGCCGCTCACCGATTCTTCACGCGTTGAGACTATGGAGGATGCAGATTCGGGAGCTGTGCGGGCGTACTCATTGAAGGAGATTCTGGTAACCGCAACGCGCCTGCCTCAAACCGCGGCCTTCTCTCCGTCGCCCGTTACCGTGTTGAACATGGTAGAACTGCGCCAGAGGAATGCTGCGTCGCTTGCCGACCTTCTGGCTCCGCTGCCGGGAATATTCATCAAAGACTACGGTGGATGGTCGGCCTTGAAGACTCTCTCGCAGCGAGGCTTGGGTGCAGAACATACGGTCGTCCTCATCAACGGTATGCGTGTGTCCAATGCACAAAACGGGTTGGTCGATCTTGGGTTGTTAGCATCCGATGAGCTGGACAGGCTGGAGCTTGTGCGCGGCGGACAGTCTGCCACCTTTGGTGCAGATGCCGTTGCCGGTGTAGTCAACGCGGTGTTGAGTCCCGTGACGAAGGAGTTCAGGCTTCGTGCTGCAAGCGGCGTTGGCTCGTTCGGCTATCGGAGTTACATGGTTGCCGGTAGCGGGTACGTGACGGAGGGCGTCGGCATGCGGGCATCCTATCGGGAAGAGAAGGGCGATGAGAACTTTCCGTTTATCTTCCGGAACGGAAACCAGCGCCTCGAACTCAGGCGGCAGAACGCCGACTTCACCGGTCGCGTCGGCACAATCCAGTCTGATGTTTTGATGAGTGATGCAATGCAGTTTTCCCTGTGCGGCAGGGCCTTCCGTGCCGAGCGTGGCGTGGGTGGGCCGGTGGTAGGTCCAGCAAGCTCGAGCGTTGCCCGGCAAAGGGACGAGGATAATCTCTTGCAAGCCACGCTTCGTTCTCGACTTTCCTCCAATCTTCCTCGCCTCAGCTATCGCGTTGGGTTTCAGTTCCATCACTCCTTTCAGCGATACGAGGATCGGAGCTTCATCGTCGGTGCTTCGTCAGTGAACAACTTCTACAAGAATGTGGATTTCCGTGTCGAGCCTGCGCTGGACGTTGAGGTGAGCGCCAGAACGCGCTTCGCGTTGGGCGGCGAATTCGCACGGACAATCGCCGTCGGCAATTTTCTGAAATCGGATGTGCGACGTTTTTCCTCAGCAGGCTACATCGCGCTGCAGCAGCACGTGGTGGAGGGGGCGACGATTGTACGACGCATGGTGATCTCTCCCGCGCTGAGATACGATGTCGTCAAGACGGAGGAAGAGGTGGTTGCGAGCTGGAGTCCGCAGCTTGGTGCTGTGGTTTCGTTTCAGGAAGTGGGGGGATTCGTTGTGCCGAGCATTCGTGCAAGTGTGAGTAGGAACTTTCGTGCGCCGACGTTCAACGAGTTGTTCTACGCCGGCGGCGGAGGCATCGGCAACCCGCATCTCCAGCCTGAACGTTCCACGAGCATTGACGTGGGCCTGGACGTAACACTTTCTCTCGCCGGAACACATCGTCTCCAATGCACGTACTTCGATATTACAATGCAGAATCGAATCGTCTGGGTTCCGTCCGCCAACTTCACCGTCACGCCGAAGAATCTGCGGAAGGTTCGCTCAGATGGAATCGAACTGGCGTATCATTGGAAGACGCTTGATGACCGAATGACGATAGGGATCACCTATACGTCGCTCACGGCCCGAAAGGTGGAGCCGGATTCCCCCGGCGATCCCAACGCAAGTGCGCATCTCATTTACATTCCGCAAGAGCAGGCGCATTACTTCGTTGCATTCTGGCAAGACTTCCGGCAATCGCTTGTTCGAGAGATCGGTGCAACACTGGCTGCGTCGTTCGTCGGCTTCCGCTACACCAGTGAGGACAATCGGGGATTTCTCCCAGCCTACGCGCTTGCCGGTGCCAACCTCAATGCCCGCCTCTCTGTTGCCGACCTATCGTTGTTGCTGCGTTTAGAAGTGAATAATCTCTTCAACAAAGAGTACCAGAGTGTGCCTGCGTACCCGATGCCGCTGCGCTCGTACCGCGCCACGCTCGAAGTTGGGCTGTAATTTCTCTCAACATTATTCAGGAGATACCATGAAACACCGCATGCTACCCCTCGCAACGACGCTTCTCATCCTCGCCGGGTGCAAGAACGATCCGTCCATACCGCCGGACGGACTGATTGTGCCACCGGGAGTGAAAGCCGTGTACGTATTGAATGAGGGAAACTTCAACGACCCGACAGGCGCCCGGCTCACGGTGTATGATACGGAAAGAGACACAGTCTATCGCAACGTGTACGAAGCGGCGAACGGAGGAGTCTCCCTCGGCAGCCTCGGCGACGACATGAAGTTTTACAACGGCAAGGCGTATCTTGTGATGAGCGGATCGAGGAACCTGATTGTCATGAATCTCTCAACCCACCGAAAAGAATTGGAGGTCACGTTTCCGGGTTCGGCGGTGCACGATCTGCTCATCGATTCGGTGCGGAGTCGCCTGTATGTCACGCGGCTCTTCAGCAGCTCCGTCTATGTGCTGAACCTCAACTCGCTGGCACTCATTGACTCGATCGCTGTTGGCGCCAACCCTCAGGGAATGGCGTTGAGCGGGAACCGCGTGTTCATCTGCAATTCGGGGTACGGAAGCGACAGCACCGTTACGGTCGTGGACGCAACAACGCTCAGACAAGTTGCGACAATCACACTTTCCCACGGGCCCACGGGAGCCGCCGTTGCCGCTGACGGGAAGGTGTGGGTGGCCTGCTCAGGGAGCGCAACGACAACGGGGAAAGTCTTCATTCTTGATCCTTCAACCCTTGCCAAGCTCGATTCCGTTTCTTTCAGCGAGCATCTCTGGGGTTCGATCACGATCTCTTCCGACGGATATGCCTACCTTCTGGGTGTTACACCGGGCAGTTTCTTTGGCGGACCCGTGCATCGCATCGCCGTGGCATCGAAGGCTGTGACGCTCAACTTCATCAGCGGCACGTACTATGGGCTGGGCTACGACGATGTTGCCCGCGAGGTGTATGTTTCCGATGTGCGGGAGTTTTCCGGTGATGGGAGCGTGAAAATCTACACAAGTGCAGGTGCATTGCGAAAGACCTTCACGGCGCAACTTGGGCCGGCCGTCTTCGGATTTAGGCGATAATTCGTGGGTTTCTCTCTCGAGCGCATACTCACGTGAGGTCGGTCATGTGATTCACATTCTTGTATCCGTGATGTGACTTTGCTATATTGAGCCACGATGAAAGCAAAGCTCGCATTCGAAAACGGCGTTGTCCTTACCGGCGAAGCCTTCGGCGCGGAGGGCGAGACAACAGGCGAGGTCGTTTTCAACACCAGTCTCTCTGGATATCAGGAAATCTTCACCGATCCTTCGTATGCCGGCCAGATCGTCACGATGACGTATCCCCTCATTGGTAATTACGGCGTCAACGTCGATGATGTGGAATCATCCAAGCCCCAGGTTGCCGGCGTGATCGTGCGCGAGTACATTGATTTCCCAAGCAACTTCAGGGCAACGGAAAGTCTCGGCTCATGGCTGAAACGCCACAACATTGTCGCCGTGCAGGGACTGGATACACGCATGATCACGAAAATGCTTCGCACAGAGGGAGCGATGCGAGGCATCCTTTCGACGGAAGACATGGATGATGACCGGCTGCTTCTGAAAGTTCGGGGAGCGCCCGAGATGCTCGGTCTCGACCTGACGCATGTCGTCTCCTGCAAGGAGCCGTACAAGTGGGATGACGTGGATAAGACGCCATTCATGCTGAAGCCATTAGTCAACGGCGCAACGAATGGAAGGCGCTACAAGGTTATAGCCTATGATTGTGGCATCAAGCAGAATATCATGCGACGCCTCACCAGCTATGGGTGTGATGTCACCGTAGTGCCTGCGCTGTATCCTGCGGAGGAAGTCCTTGCTATGCAGCCCGATGGGGTGTTCGTCTCCAACGGGCCCGGGGACCCCGCAGCAGTCAGAACCGCTATCGAGAATCTCAAGCTCCTCATTGGAAAGACGCCGATCTTCGGTATCTGCCTGGGTCACCAACTGCTGGCACTCGCGTTCAACGCCCGAACGTTCAAACTGAAGTTTGGTCACCGCGGGGGAAACCATCCGGTCAAGAATCTCCTCACGCAGAAGATCGAGATCACGTCGCAAAACCACGGCTTTGCTGTGGACCCTGCGACACTGGATAGTGCGACTCTCGAAGTAACGCATGTAAATCTGAATGATGGGACGAATGAAGGATTTCGCCACAAATATCTTCCCGTCTTTTCTGTACAGTATCATCCTGAGGCTTCCCCCGGTCCACATGATAGCGATTACTTGTTCAGCAATTTTATTATGATGATGAAGACAGGGGTGCCGGTGACAGTTCCCCAGTAAAGGATGCACAACGTTGTTTCTCCCCTTGCATCCACCGGTCAATACGTGCAGCGTCTCACGTGCTCGGGTACGATTGCGCCTTCGGGCGGTTTTTTGTACGTTGAGCACCAGGTTTTTGATTCCCCCATTCTTGCTCCACTTTCTTCTACCGCAGCGCTCTTGCGGAACGTGAGGGAACGGGGCTATGTTCGCACCAACACGATTCCAAGAACGGGGGATCACATGAAGGTAATTCCGGTCTTGATGTATCATCAGGTTTGTGAAGATGGAACGTTCGGGCCGTCGGAGTTTGTCGTGGGCGCATCAACGTTTCGTCGCCAGATGCAGTACTTGGCAGAGCATGGATTTTCTACGCCACGCTTAGCGGACGTCCTTGGTGGAAGAAACGGTGCGGGCGATAAGCCAGTTCTCATCACGTTCGATGACGGGTACTTAAATAACTATCAAGTTGCCTTTCCCTTGCTCCAAGAGTTTGGGTTTTCGGCGCTCATATCGCTTGTGGCAGATCCTGCGCTACGCACAAACGAATGGGATCAGAGAAAGGGGATTGCAGCCGCTCCGTTGATGGACCCGCGGCACATCCGCGAGATGGCCGAGTATGGGATCGAGTTTGCCTCTCATTCATATCGACACAAGTCTCTGCCGAACTTGAGCAACGAGGAACTGACGGTGGAACTGGTACGATCGAAGGAAATAATCGAAGAAATACTGGGGAAACGGACAGAGGCATTGGTTTATCCGTATGGAGATGTGGATGAGCGAGTGAAGCGGGCTGTACGCGAAGCCGGATATGACTGTGCGTTCGCGACACATTCGGGTCCGCTGGACTTCTACGCCGATCTTTACGAGATTCGGCGCATGCTGATCGTGGACAACGCCGACCCGATCTATCTGCGGTGGATGCTCTCTGGTGGAAAGAAAGCGTTCATGTGGGGAGTGGGGGTAACCAAGCGGTTGTTCGGCAAGCGAAACAAGTTTCAAAACGAATTATCGTACAATGGTCGGTCATGATCGAGCCGACACAGGGGAGATTGCACACACTTCAAGAGGAAACATCCACAGCGCTGACACTCAGCGTCGTGAGCGACCCGACGGCATTCGATGCCCTCGAACCGACGTGGAACGCATTGCTGGAAAAGACCGATGCCTCGGTTTTCCAATCATTTGAATGGCAGCGCACGTGGTGGAAGCATTTCGGCGAGCGGAACCCGGCAGCCTCGCTGCATCTCGTCGTTCTCCGTGAGGGCGAAAGCACGGTGGCCATAGCGCCCTTCTGTGTCGAACGCATCCGCACGCTTGGCGTCGTGCCCTACAAGCGTCTGGCTTTTCTTGCCACGGGCCCTTCCGACTACCTCGATGTTCTCTTTGAGCGGGGCAGAGAGGACGAATGTGCCGAGGCGGTTGCGGCACATCTGGCTCAACATCCTGATCTTTTTGATGTCATCGACCTTCAGGATTGCACGGACAGGCTGCCCAACCACCGGTTGCTGTATGAAGCGTTGCGTCGTCGCGGCTTTTTGGGAGAGCACTTTATCAACGAGTATTGTCCCCGAACGTATCTGAAGGGCACATGGGAGGAAACGCTTGCCTCTTTCAAGATCGATAACCGGCGGGAGATCCGGCGACGGCAGAGAAATCTCCACAAGAACTTCACGGTCGAGTACGAGGTGGTGACATGTCCGGAAGATGCACAGCGCGGCATTGAGGAGTTTATTGCCCTGCATCAGACGAAGTGGCGCAACGATGGGCACAGCGGCGTGTTTGCTAATTCTGCTATCGCTCGCTTCCATCGTGAAGTGGCGCGGTTGTTCGCACAACGCGGCTGGTTGTATCTTGCATTCATGAACGCGAACGGAGAACGTGCGGCGACGCTATACTGTTTTGTCTTCAAGGATGACCTGGCCGTCTATCTCACCGGTAACGCTAACCGCAGCGACGTGTTCAAATATTCGCCTGGCAGAGTGCTTACGGCTTTCTGCATGGAAGAAGCCGTTAAGATGGGAAAGAAGGTGTGCGACTTCATGCGCGGGACCGAGCCGTATAAGTATGAGCTTGATGCGCGGGATGTCCCGAACTGGACCATTCTCATGTACAACCCTCACTCCTTCAAACCCGAAATGCGGCACAAGTTCGAGTTGCTTACACAATCGCTTCGGCGCCGCAGTGGAAAGGAATGGCTTTTGCTTCGCACCGTTGGGAGGGAAAAGGGCTTCTTTTCGCGGGCCATGGCAGACCACATCATCGGACGACTGAAGCAGAATTTCACCGACGGTGTGATGAAGGCAAAGGCTCCGGAGCGTGCAACGAACGTTCGGCCCAAGACCAACCAAGCCGATGACAAGCAGTAACGATTGATAATTCTCTCACCAAATACCCCCATGACCTTCCGAGAATACTTGCAGTCGCTTGGCGGTTCGTCGTACTTGTATGCCAATGCCAGCAACGCCATGAAAGATATGCTGGTCTATCTTGCTCGACGAAGAAAGATCGCGTCCCCGAATATCATTCTTCCAGCCTATCTGCCGGCGAAATTGTACCGTACCGCTCTTGCAGCAGGCTTCGATGTGAAGTTCTATGAGGTTTTCGACAAGTGCGTGTTTGATGTGAAAGAGGTCGAGCGTCTTATCGACGACAACACCGTTGCCGTCTTTCACGTGCATTATTTTGGTTTTCCTTATCGCATCCGCGAGATGGAAGCGCTGACGCGGAGTAGAAACATCGCGTTGATCGAAGATTGTGCCCTTTCGGTCGGAGCAACGTACGAGGGGAAAATGCTCGGCACGTATGGTGACTTTGCGGTGTTCAGCATGCGGAAGATGTTTCTGTATTCCGAGGGAGGTTTCCTGCGGCTTGGTGAGCAGTTTGGAGATTTCCGTCCACACTACGAATGGCGTGTGCGCAGTTGTTTCTCGGTACAGAAGTACGTTGGCCAGCGTGCAAAATATGTGTATGTTCGGCTCACGGGCGGCGCTGATCCGCTGCATCTGGTTCGTCCCGACCCGGTTGGCTACATGGACTGGAGTATGCCGAAACAGGTTCTCCACGTAAAGATGTTGTCGGCCTTTACGGAATGGCGTCTGAAGTTTGTCGACGTGGAAAAAGTGGTGCAGAAGCGGCGAGAACATTTCAACTACGTGAGGGAGCGATTTCCCACAAGCTCAGTGGTCGAGCCGTTGCATTCCGAGCTGCCTGATGGATGCACGCCGTACAGCTTCCCCTTTCTCGTGAAGAACGGGAAACGCGACATGCTGCGCCAGGAGTTGTTCGACAATGGCACGCTCTCCGGTGCAGGTTGGCCGGAGTCACCGTTCCACGACCAGTACGCAAGAACGAAAGA
>CAZIKE010000056.1:0-12352 GCA_964539775.1 uncultured Chitinophagales bacterium | reverse complement strand
CTCGCAACGGTTGTTAGAGCTTCCCATCCATCAAGCGCTTACACGCCAGCAAATGGATCGGTCGCTGCGCGTCGTCGAGCGCTGGGCCCGCTAAGCTTATGAGAGGAGTAAGTCCGCTGTATCGTATCTGCGGAATTCCTCAGCCGACTCCGACGGTGCCTTTCCCGGAGGTGAGGATTCGTGCCGACGTGGGGTAACAAGTCTGCTGGTAAGCACGAGGGCAGAAAGCCCGACAAGAGTCAGCAGTGGCAGGAAACTTTCTGCTTTCACTCTCTTCTCCTCACGTCGTATGTCCCTGCCTGTGATCTTCCTTCCTCTCACTCTTTCCAGAAACCGCTCATATCTGCTTCAGGCTTGGCATCGCCGAGAGCATGTTGCGATCTCGCTCGTCAACCTCCACAATATCTCCTGGCCGCGTAAACGTGTACTGCTTGCCTGAGACAATTCCAGTGACTTTGAGACTGGAATTGCCATTGTACACAAAGCGCACCCGCTTCTTCAAGGCCGGTTGCTGAAACGCCCGCGAGGATTGACCTCGCCCGCCTCGACGTTTGTTCTGTCCGTGTGTTTCTTCTCGCATCATGACTGCCTCACTTGACGTGAGTTGTTCATCGTCAGATCAGGGAAATTGGCACCGACGGCAATCCCCGAACTCTTGCCTGCCTGCACTTCTGCCGTCGGTGTTGTTCCTGAGCCTGTGCTAATGCTTGCAAAGCTCTATTTCCTCGCAAAGCAAGCCACTCTTGACAGTGACGCACCAGGCTTGCATGCCAAGCTCCAAATCCAGAACCAAGCTCATCATGATCTGTTCGCTGCGTGGAAGGGATGCTGGAAAGCACATGATTCGCATGGGGAGTCTCCTTTGAACTTCACTCTCAATATATTGGCTGCCATGGAAGAACGCATACCGCGAACAGGGTATTTTTTCGGGAAGGAAAATTTTTCCGCCGATGGACGAGCTGGGCGGAATATTGAAATGGAAGGGATTTTGGGGAAGCCGCTATCGCTCCTGGGGAGAGCGAAGGGGGGAGACGTAAAGGCCTAAAGATTTCTCTTCCAGAAATCTAACATGGTCTTGTTGAGATGGCGTCGCCCGGCAGCATCGCCAACTCCGTGTCCGCGCATCGGGTAGATAGCCAGCTCGAACAACTTGTCTTCTTTGATCAATTCCTGGATGAACAGATATGTGTTTTGGATGTGTACATTGTCGTCGTGCGTGCCGTGGATGAGCATCAGCTTGCCGTGCAGATTCTTTGCGAACTTCATCAGCGATACGGCTTCGTAGCCCTCTTTGTTCTCCTTCTCGGTCTTCATCATGGCTTCGGCCCACTTCGTATCGTAGAGCCGGAAGTCGGTAACGCCCGCTCCTGCAATGCCCGCCTTGAACTCCTGCGACCGCGTCATAGCAAGAATCGTGTTCGTTCCTCCTCCGCTCCATCCGTAGATGCCGAAGCGTTCGGGATCGACAAACGGCTGCTGCTTCATCCAGCGAACCCCATCCACCAGATCGTTCAGCTCCACTTCGCCGGGCGTCCGGTACAGAAGGAGGTTTTCAAGATTTTTGCTGATACCTGTTGCCGCCCGGTTGTCAACTCTCAGAACAAGATATCCCGATGCGAGCAACACGTTGTCCCACAACAGCCCGTACGAAAAAGAGTTTGCCACCATTGGAGCCGAGGGTCCACCATAGACGTTGACGATGACGGGATATTTCTTCCCCGGTTCAAGTTCTTTCGGCTTCAGGAGCGAGGCCGGGAGCGGGAAGCCATCGCGCGCAGGTATGGTGAACAACTCGGGTGTGGTGAACTCATACTCACTCAATCCGGCATACGACGACGGAGCTATCGTCATCGTACGCTCGGTGTTTGTCTCGCGAAGCGTGACGGACGGTGGCGTGCTGACGCTGGAGAATTTGTCGAAGTAGTATCGTGTGTCCGGACTCATCGAGATGAGGTGGGTTCCATCTTGCCTTGTCAGCCTCGTCAATCCGTTTCCGTCGAGGGTGATCCGATAGAGATGTCGCTCTGTCGATGCTTTCTCGAGTGCCGTGAAATAAACGTGGTTGTTTTTCTCATCAACTCCGGCAATTGCTCTCCGCACCCAGTACACGCTTGCGGATGAGCTGAGCGCCCACTTCCCCTTCGTTATTTGATTGACGAGTTTTCCATCGAGTGTAAAGCGGTAGAGATGGGCGTATCCGTCGCGCTCGGAGGCTGTGATGAAGTGCTTTCCGTCGTTCAGGAAATGCAAATCGTCGGAGATATTGATCCAGCCTGCGTTCACGTCTTTCATGATGTACCGCGCTGTTCCCGTTTCACGATCGACCAGGTAGAAGTCAAGTTCCGTTTGCAAGCGATTCAGTGTCCGGATACACATCTGCTCGCTCGTCGGGAGCCAATCCACGCGGACAATATACTCATATGCTCGTGGGTCGAGAGCTGCCCAAACGGTTTTCCGTGTTCTGAGATCAATGATACCGACACGGACTGCGGGGTTTTTCTCTCCGACTTTCGGGTAGCGCTGCGTTGTGACCGTTGGAGTCCATGGCGTGATGTCCACGTAGTGTTGGATGCTGACGCCCGATTCGTCCGTGCGAAGGTAGGCGATAGACTGCGCATCGGGCGACCACCAGTATCCGATATCGTTGCGACCGAATACTTCTTCCCAATACACCCACGACGGGATGCCATTGAGCGTCGAGTCATTTCCGTCGGTCGTCAGTTGCCTCTCATCCTTGGTTTGGATGTCGTACATGAACAAGTTGTTGTTGCGCACAAAGGCAAGCTTCGAGCCATCGGGTGAGAAGGTAACTGCCTTTTCCTTTGCCGCTGTTGCGGTCACGCGTTGCATTTTCCGTTCACGCAGATTGACTAGAAAGATGTCCTCCTGGATTATGTAGAAGCCGTAACGCCCATCCAGACTGATAGAAGAAGGAGCTTTGGGGAGCGCTGGTGGAGTGTCTTCGCCGTAGAGGCGACGGAGTTCGTGTACACCTTCTGTGTAGCGGAATACTACCGAGCGCTTGCCCGAACGCGGATCAAGCTGCTCCAGTGCGCGCACGGAGTCTGGACGCGCCGTGTCGATGATGTAGGCGGTGTTGTCGCTCAACCACCACGTTGTCGGCATCGAAAATGCCCGCATCAAAGCCGGATTGCTTAGATCATCGAGCGTGATCTTCTTCGGTGCCTGTGCGAGAACTGGTGTCGTCAGGAGTTGCGTCAGAACCGTGACAACAAGAACGCTGCGGACGAGTGATGTGCTGCTCATGCGTGCCTCTGGAATAGGTCCGTGTAACGACTTAGCGGAATATCCACCACAAACTGAACAAGATGATAACGAGCGTAACGGAAGCGAGCACGTTAACGGTATGGTATTTTCCCTTTTCGGAATGGATACCTCCTGCCTCGGAGAAGGTCAGGTGTTGGAGTGATCGCCGGTCAGGTGCTTCGGTGGCAAGGCTAACTCCCACTAACACGGCAGAAGAAACGATGAAAAGGAACACCGCATAGTGGAGGAAATTGACCGATGCTACGTACAGAAGGAAGTCATTCTCCAACGAGCTGGTCTTTGCCTGTATCTCGATAATGAAACGGAACGCGCCTAATACTAGCCCCGTGAGCAGTGAGGCAACTGCCCCCTTTCCGTTCACGCGATTCCAAAAGATGCCAAACAGGAAACAAGCAGCGATGGGGGGAGATATGTAGGCCTGCACACTTTGGAGGTACACATACATTCGCTCATCGCTCAGCAGGCCGATAAACGGAATCCAGGCCAGCCCCAGAACCACCATCACTCCCGTGGCAACCCGTCCGAAGGCCACAAGCGTCGTATCGTCGGCATCGGGTCGGAGGCGCTTGAAAATGTCTATGGTGAGGAGGGTCGAAGTAGAGTTGAACATACCGCTGAGCGATGACATGAGGGCCGCAAGAAGCCCTGCAACCACGAGGCCGCGCACGCCGGAGGGGAGGAAGGTCGTCACCATCCACGCGTATGCCTTGTCCCCTGACACCCTTCCTTCGGAAAGGTACATTGCGATGATTCCGGGCAGGACAAGAATGAACACGGGGAGAATCTTGAGGAAACCGGCAAAGATCGCACCACCACGCGCGTGGTCAATGCTCTTCGCGCTGAGAACCCTCTGCACAATGTATTGGTCGGTACACCAATACCAGATACCCAGGATGGGCGCACCGAAGACAATGCCCGTCCAGGGGAAGTCGGGATCGGACATCGGCTTGAACATACTCCAGAATTCTGGCGGAGTTCCAGCGACCAGTGCGTTCCACCCCCCGGCCTCTTGTAAGCCAATCCACGTTAAAGCGATCGAACCGAGAATCAGCACACCCGTCTGGACGAGATCGGTATAGATAACGGCCGCAAGTCCACCGAGCACGGTATAAATGCCGGTTGCCACTACAATCACAATGGCGGACGTGGTCATGTCCCAACCAACTACTGCTTTCAGGAGAATGCCTCCTGCATAGAGCGAGATGGAAATCTTGGTAAAGATATAGGCGACGATGGAGACGATACTGAGGTACCATCGAGCGGTAGTGTTGTACCGGCGTTCAAGAAACTCCGGCATTGTAAAGACTCCTGTCTTCAGATAGAAGGGAGTGAAGACCCACCCGAGAAGGAGCACAATAAGACATGCAAGCCATTCAAAATGCCCGACGGCCAATCCCGACTTGGACCCCGTTCCGGCAAGTCCTAAGAAATGTTCACTCGAGATATTGGTCGAGAAGAGCGAAGCGCCGATGGCTATCCAGCCGACGTGTCTGCCGGCCAGAAAGTACTCGGTTGTCGTCTTGCGCCTCCGCGAGAAATAGAATCCGATAGAGAATACCGCGACGAAGTACAACGCGATAACGAGTGCGTCCTTGAGCGTGAGTGTCACTAACATGCATCACCTCCGATGAAGGGAAAATGAAAGGAAAGAAACACCGTGGGACGGATGATTTGCGTACAAGCCTTCGAGGGAATCCCGTGCGGTTTCAGATGGCACGCTCGGTCTCTTTGTCGAAGAAGTGAAGTTTCGATGTGTCGAAGTAGAACTCGAAGGGTTTACCGACTTCGGGCGGGGTGTCCGTGGCTACCCGTGCCACGTACTGCGCGTCGGTGCCGGTGGAGAAATACACGAAGATCTCGTTGCCTACCGGCTCCACCACCTCAACGTTTGCTTTCACCGGCGCAAGGGTGTCGATGCCTACAGGTTTCGCTGCGTAGATGTGTTCCGGACGAATGCCGAGCGTGATGCGAGAACGCACAAAGGGCTGTAACTTCGTTGCCGTCTGGGCGATCAACGGCAGGGCAAGATTGGAGCGTTCCTGCACGAACTTCAGCGTTCCGTCTTGCTCGATTGTGCCTGCCATGAAGTTCATGGTGGGACTGCCAATGAAGCCGGCAACAAACTTGTTTGCAGGGTTATGGTAGATGTTCAGTGGTGTATCCACCTGTTGAATCATTCCATCTTTCATCACCACGATCCGGTCCCCCATGCTCATCGCCTCGATCTGGTCGTGCGTCACATAGATCATGGTCGTTTGGAGTTGATGATGCAGGCGGGAGATTTCGGTGCGCATCTGCACGCGCAGGTTTGCGTCGAGATTGCTCAGCGGCTCGTCGAACAAGAAGACTTGAGGCTGACGGACGATGGCGCGCCCGAGCGCAACGCGCTGTCGTTGTCCACCGGAGAGTGCTTTCGGCTTGCGATCCAAGAATTGTTCGATGCCCAGAATTCTTGCTGCATTGCGCACTCTGGCCTCGATCTCGCTCTTGGGGTACTTTCTCAATTTCAATCCAAAGGCGAGATTCTCATAAACACTCATGTGGGGATAGAGAGCATAGTTTTGAAAGACCATTGCAATGTCGCGGTCTTTCGGTGGCACGTCGTTCACCACCCTGCCGCCGATGCTGATCGTTCCCTTGGTGATCTCCTCGAGGCCGGCGATCATCCGCAAGGCAGTGGACTTGCCGCAACCCGACGGCCCAACAAGAACAACAAACTCTTTGTCATGGATGGTAAGGTTGGCATCATTTACAGCAGTGACTTTGCCATCGTAGATCTTGTACACATGCTGGAGAACAACTTCAGCCATCGGAGTGCTTGGTGTGTGTTACAACGGTGCTTATCAACGAGAGATAGCGTGAAAACGCCCGCAAAAATATATGAACGCATCTACAAAAACACAACACTGTGCCCGAATGTTTTTCACCAGGATAGTGAGGAGTTACAACGACTCGAGGAATTCACTCGTCTGCTCGAAAGCTGCCGCATGTGAGCAGGCATGCAGAAGGAGAAAGGCGTTGGAACTTCCAGCAGAGCTGACTTTGTGGAGAAGAACAAGCGAAGGAAGTTCTTCGACGCCTACGCAAGTTCGTATTGGTTTGAGAACTATCAGTGGGCAGGTATGGTTGTAAGCGATCCGTGTGGTTGTATCATGCGTGTCAGCGCATCACATTACGCGCGTCGAATCGCGATCAAAAAGGACTTGACAAAGTCTCAAAATTAACCTTATCTTCTGGAAGCGCTTCCAACGATTTTGCCGTGTTTCATGCTTGATTTACGCCCATGGGCATTACAATTTACGACCTTGCACGGGAAGCTGGTGTAGGTATCGGCACTGTTTCGCGTTGCTTGAACAACCATCCGAGTGTGTCGCCGAAAACCCGAGAACGGGTGCTTTCGCTTGCCAGACGATTAAACTACCAGCCTCATGCCCATGCGCAACGACTCGCTTCGCGAAAAGCCAACACCGTTTCGACGATCATTCCGTTCTTCACCAACTATTTCTTCATCGAGGTTCTCCAGGGAGTTCAGGATAAGGCCGTCGAAGTAGGCATCGACCTAATTTTGTACGGCGTGAACAATCCGGCAGAAGCTGAGTACTATCTTCGCCGCTCGCTGCATGGGGGTCGCGTCGACGGCGTCATGTTCTTCTCCATGACGTTTCCGGAAACCTACACCCACAAGTTCGAGGAGATGAAGCTCCCCTTGGTGATGGTGGATGCATATCATGATCGGTTCGACTCACTCTTGGTGAAGAACAAGGAAGGCGCGATGCAAGGGACACGACATCTGATCGAACTCGGGCATCGCAACATTGCTATGATTAACGCGAGCCTGGATACCGTGCCGGCGCGGGAACGACTCGAAGGATACAAAGCGGCACTGGAGGAGAAAAACATCCCGTTTCGTATGGATCGCGTCGTCATCGCGTCCAACGGAAAGCAGGACGGCTTCAACCGCGACGCAGGCTATGAATCCATGAAGGAACTCATGCGACGCAGCTTTGGACGCGAGCACATTACGGCGGTGTTCATCGCCAGCGACGTGCAGGCTATCGGCGCGTTGGATGCTGCGCGCGAGCTCGGCATCCGCGTTCCCGAGGATATTGCTATTGTCGGCTTCGATGATATCGAACTCGCAAAGCATGCACAGCTCACGACAGTGCGGCAGCCGATGCACACGATGGGCACCATCGCCTTGCAGATGCTTGTGGACAGGATGAAGAATCCCGAGGCGCCGCCGAAACTCTCGACGTTTCTGCCGGAGCTTGTTGTGCGCAAAACGTGCGGCGCACTTCCCGCGTTCAGTCAGCCCGAGCGCAATGGAGGCATCGAATTAGGAGAACCCAGTAGTTGACCCCTTGCTACGACTTCTCATGACATATGCCGGCGTTGCCTTCCTCGTAGCCCGAGGCACCGACGCGCTTGCCTCAGCGTCGGGGTTCAGTGACGTCCCCGCGTGGGCGAAGGAGGCGGTCTGGTATCAGATCTTCCCTGAGCGCTTCCGCAACGGCGATCCCTCAAACGACCCGACCGTCAACGATATCCGCGGCTCCTGGCCCCACGATGAGCCGGTCGAGTGGAGTGTCTCCGCCTGGACTGGTGACTGGTACAAACTTCAACCGTGGGAGCAGAAGAATGGCAAGGGCTTTTACTACAACGCACAGCAGCGGCGGTACGGCGGCGACCTGCAGGGCGTCCTCGATCAACTCGATTATCTGCACCGGCTCGGCGTCAACGCCCTCTACTTCAATCCTCTTTTCGAATCTCCCTCGCTGCACAAATACGATGCAACTATGTATCACCACATCGACAATAACTTTGGGCCTGATCCCGAAGGAGACAGACGCATCTGGCAAAGCGAAGATCCTGCAGACCCGAAGACATGGCGGTGGACTTCTGCCGATACGCTCTTCCTCAAACTCATCAACGAAGCGCATCGGCGAGGGATACGCATCATCATCGACGGTGTGTTCAATCATGTCGGCATGACGTTCTGGGCATTCGAGGATGTCCGCAAGAACGGACAAACGTCGAGGTACAAGGACTGGTTCGTCATCACCCACTTCGATGACCCGGCAACCAAGGAGGACGAGTTCCGCTATGCAGGCTGGTTTGGAGTTCGAGAATTGCCTGAGCTGCGCGAAGATGAGAATGGCTTGGTGCAAGGGGTCCGCGAACACATCCACCACATTGTAAAGAGATGGATGGACCCGAATGGGGACGGCGACCCTTCAGATGGGATTGACGGATGGCGTCTCGATGTTGCGGATATGGTGGCTCTTCCCTTCTGGCGCGACTTCCGTCGGTGGGTGCGGGAAATCAACCCCGACGCGTATATCACCGGCGAAGTCTGGTGGGAAGACTACGCAAACGAAAAGATGTACAACGCTTCCAGGTGGCTTACCGGCGATGCGTTCGATGCCGTGATGAATTACCGCCTTGCGCGGGAGTGCGGCTATTTCTTCAAGGCGAAGGAGCGAAAGATCTCCGCGAGCGAGTTCATGCGCCGGCTCGACAGTTTGCGCGCGGAGTACCCCAGCAACGTGAACTATGCGCTAATGAATCTGTTGGGGAGCCACGATACCGATAGGCTTGCCTCGCAAATTGTCAATCCGGACACGCGCTACGACGGAGCAGAAACAAGCGTGGCGAACAACAAAAGCTACCAGGTCCGGAAACCGAACGAGTCCGAGTTGCAGATCCTAAAACTTATGGTTCTTTTCCAGATGACATACCTTGGTGCACCGATGGTGTACTACGGCGATGAGGCCGGCATGTGGGGTGCCGACGACCCTGACGACCGCAAGCCGATGCTGTGGGCCGATATGACCTACGATAACGAATCGCATCATCCGTTTGGCCTGCCGCGACCGATCGACACCAACAGGTTCAATACGGACCTGTACGCTCATTACGCATTATGCATCAAGATTCGCCGGGCAAGCGATGCCTTGAAACTCGGCGATTTCACGAAGGTTCTTGCTGACGACAAGCGGGACGTCATCGCCTATCGCCGCTCGTACGGCAACGAACACATGCTCGTCGTTCTGAATAATTCTCCATCGAGCCAGAGTGTCAATGTTCCGCTTGCCGACACGTTCGGATCGCTGCGGTGGAAGAACGTATTCGACGCAACATCGTTCAGGGTGGACAAGAACTCGCTCCGCCTCACGCTGAAAGGAAAGTCGGGAGTTATCCTGCAGGCGAAAACGACGCAATGAAACACGCGGTGGTGGTGGCCCTTGCGGCGATGCTCTGTACCGGATGCGGCCGCGAAAAATTCGTCGCAGAAGTCGATGGGACGCCGATATCGGTCGACGAATTCAAAGCCCGCTACGAGAAGGTTCTCGCGCAAGGCGGGGTGCGCGATAACATCGTGCTGCGACAGGAAATCTTGAACAACATGATCAACGAGCGGCTCATCTACCAAGATGTTGCTGCACAGGGCATGGACCGTGACTCCGTGTACCGTCGCAGAATGGAAGTCGCGACGACGCAGGCCCTGCTCGATGCGTATGCACGCCGCATCAGCTTCGATACGATCACGATAACCGAGCAGGAGGCGCGCGAGGAGTTCCGCCTCTTCAACACAAAGGCAACTGCTCGCTACCTCTATGCGAAGACGAGGAAGGGTGCGTGGGAACTGAAACGTCGCCTGCAGAACGGTGAAACGTTCGAGTCCCTGGCGCGCGAGGTGTTCGAGGATCCGGGTCTTGCCACCAACGGCGGCTATCTCGGTGAGTTCGGTTGGGGGGAGATGGAATCGGCACTGGAGGAGGCTGCATTCACGCTTCCGGTCGGAGCGATTTCCGATCCCATCAAACTTCAGGTCGGCTACGCAATTGTCAAACCCGAGTCGCGCAGTGTGCAACCCCTGGTGTCGGAATATGACTACGCGAAGGTGCGGCAGAAGCTTGCAGACAGGATTCAGGAAAAGAAGATCGACCATCTTGTACGAAAGGCCGCCGACGAAATCGTGCAGGCTCTTTCTGCAACATTCAACGAAGAGGCTGTGAACAAAGTGTTCACGCACTGGAACCTGGTCGTTCGCGATGAGTTGTCCCAGACCGAGCCTCGGTCTCTACCGCAGGATATTTCAGCGATGAACTTCATGCACTCTACACGTGGGACGTGGACGGTGAGCGATTTCCTGCAGCGAGTTGAGTGGACGACGGACAAACAGCGACGGCGCGTGCATTCCCAGGAGGACGTCAAGGAATACGCTCTCGGGCTTGCAACGCGTGAAGTATTGCTGGAGCGTGCAAGAGCACTGGGGCTTGAGAAGGATTCGGCAGTCCAGGCACAGATTGCCAATGTCCGAGAGCGGTACTTGCTGCGCCGCTGGGCGGAAGCGGTACAGGAGACGGTGGGCAGAGGTGGATGGGATGCGCACCTTCTCGACTCGGTGTATGAGGCGAACAAAGCGCATCTTGCTTTTCCTCCGGAAGTGAATGTGGCCGAAATTCTTGTGCGAACGGAAGAAGAGGCGCGAACGATCAGGGCACAGCTTTCCGCCGGAGCGAACTTTGGGGAACTTGCTCGAAAGCGGTCCATCCGTCTCTGGGCTGCAAAGCGGGGTGGCGAGTTGGGGTTTGGAACGAAGGCAACGTTCGGTGCGATGGGGGAGAAATTTTTTGCTGCGGCCGTTGGCGAGATTCTGGGACCTGAACGCGTTGAACCATACTGGGCTGTGTTTAAGATTCTGGAACACAGACCGGGACGCGCGAAGTCCTTTGCCGAGGCGCGCGACGAGATTACTACCGCTTTGTTGCAGCATCGCAAGCAGCAGGTGTTTCGTTTGGCGGTGGCGCAGCTTCGCTCCCGTGCGTCAGTTACCGTCAATACCGATGTTCTCGCGAATATTGTTATCCATACAGACTCTCAAGCAAAAGGCAGATCGCTATGATTTCGACCCTCCGAGTCTCTACGTCGCTCGTTGCCGTGCTGCTGTGCGTGGCTGCGGCATGGTCGGGCACGACCGGAAAGATTGCCGGTGAGGTGAAGGATAGCCAAACCGGCGAAGCGTTGGTGGGGGCTTCCGTGGTTGTGCAAGGAACATCACTGGGCGCGGCCACCAACATTGACGGCTACTACGTAATTCTGAACGTTCCTCCGGGAACATACACGCTTGTCATCAGTTCGGTGGGGTACACCAAGAAGAGCATTACGGGTGTGGGGGTCTCCGTGGATCTGACAACGACACAGAACGTACGGCTCGATCCCGAAGCGGTTCAAGCCGAAGAGATCATTGTCACGGCTGAACGACCGCTGGTGCGACGTGATCTCACTTCCAGCGAAGCACGGGTTGATGCTGGTACGATTCGATCGCTTCCCGTTTCGGAAGTCTCCGAAGTCCTGACACTCCAAGCCGGTATCACCCAGGATCGCGACGGCGGCATTCACATCCGGGGTGGGCGAACGAGCGAGATTGCCTACTGGGTTGACGGCGTTTCCATCACCGATGCCTTCGATAACAGTCAGGCGGTGCAGGTGGACAATAACGCCGTGCAGGAGCTGCAAGTGATCAGCGGTACGTTCAACGCGGAGTACGGACAAGCCATGTCCGGCATCATCAACATTGTCACGAAGGATGGGGATCAGCGTTTCGCGGGGAATCTTTCGACATACACCGGAGACTACATCACTTCCGATGACGGCATCTTCTTTAACTCAAAAGACGTCAAGCCATTTGCCACTCACAACATCGAAGGAAGCATCAGCGGACCTATTCCCGGGGCACCCTTCACGTTCTATCTTTCGGGAAGATACTTCAGGTCGGATGGCTGGTTGTACGGCAATACGATTTTGAATCCGGATGGTACACCGCTGCCCGGTAACAGTGCCACGTTCGACGCCTCAGGGAATCTCCTTTCGCGCAAGTATGTGGATCGTCCCATGTCCATGAACGGGCGCATTCGACGGTCGGGACAGGCGAAGCTCACCGCTCAGTTGGGGGGCGGCGCAAAGCTCAGCCTCAGCGCCATCGGTAGCACCATTGATTTCCGCGACTACAACCATGATTTCTTCTTGATTCCGACGGGTGATGTCAGGAAGTTCGATC
>CAZIKE010000055.1:0-22867 GCA_964539775.1 uncultured Chitinophagales bacterium | reverse complement strand
GGTTTTGTCGATTCGTTGCTGGTTCTTGCAATTGCCCATTATTGGTTCAGGGTGCCTCTTGCCGGCAGCCTTCTGCTGTTGTTCGGTTTGAGCGGCATCTTCATCCTCACGACGCTCGGTCTCGGCCTGTTCATTTCCACCATTGCAAGGTCACAGGGCCAGGCGATGATGATTGCGCAATTCTTCTTCTTCATGCCGTTCATCTTCCTTTCCGGTTTCACCTTCCCGATCGCCAACATGCCGGAGTGGATTCAGGTGCTCACATATCTGATACCGCTGCGGTATTTTCTCGAGATTGTCCGCGGCATTTTCCTCAAAGGCACGGACCTCGCGCATCTCTGGCCGCAGACGACGGCGCTCCTCGTCTTCGGCGTCGTCATCCTGAGTTTGAGTGTGAAACGATTCCGGCAGAGACTGGAGTAGAGACACTACCATGTGCGTGAGTGCACCGGCACACAGCGTTTCGACTTGCAACTCTTTTCTCTCTTCTCTACCTTAGTCCGTACTTCTTAGAGAATCCTTCTTCGCCACTGTTTCGACTGTTCTTCCCATGACTGATCGGTGCCGCCGCTTGGCAACCCTGTGGATAACCTTGCTGTTGGCAGGTTGCGGCATCTCTGCGTACGATGCGGGCATCCCACGAACGCCGATAGTGAACCCACCTTCTGCGTGGTCTCCTCTGCCCGATTCGCTCACCGTCATTCCCGGACCCGAATACCAAGCCGGATGGTTACATCGCGCTCTCTTGGGTGAGCATTATCGCGACCTCTGGGCAACGCCCTTGAAGGTGAAAGTGCTTGACCTCGGGGGACTCACACCCGTGAAAATGGGAGGAGGCTACCAAACCAAGTCGCTACGACTCAAGGCAAACGACGGCACGTTGTATGTGTTCCGTTCCGTCAACAAGGATCCGAAGAAAGTGTTGCCACCGGAGTTGCAAGATACATTTGCAGCCGACGTGGTACAGGATCAGATCAGTTCGTCCAATCCCGCCGGGGCGCTGGTGGTGGATGTTCTTGCCGATGCGCTCGGCGTGTTGCACCCGAAGCCGAGCCTTGTCCTCATGCCCGACGATGTTCGCTTGGGGCAGTATCGCGAAGCCTTTGCCGGCATTCTCGGCATTTTCGAGGCCTATCCGGCAGCAGGCCCAGCAGGAACAACGGGCTTCGCCGGAGCGGACAAGATCGTCGGCACCATCAAGTTGTTCGAGACGCTCGAGAAGGATAACGACAACATGGTAAACGCCGAGGCATTGCTTACCGCGCGCTTGCTCGATGTGTTTGTGGGAGATTGGGATCGCCATGTGGATCAGTGGCGATGGGTGCGCTTCAGGGAGAACGGACGTTACGTGTGGTATCCCATTCCGCGCGATCGCGATCAGGCGTTCGCACGCTTCGACGGATTGCTTCCCGGCATCGCTGCGATGTCCGTGACGCAGTTCGAGAACTTCGACGATCGCTTCCATGATATCACAAGCCTCACCTTCTCGGGACGATTCGTGGATCGCCGCCTCCTTGTTTCGCTTGACCGACAGGCATGGGAGCGCGTTGCTGACAGTGTCGTGCTGAAACTGTCGGATGAAGTCATCGCAAAGGCCGTTGCAAACCTGCCGCCAGAGTTTTACGTCAAGCGAGGCGCGTGGCTGGCGCAAGCACTGAAGAGTCGGCGCAGCGGCTTGCAGAAAGCCGCCGAGGTGTATTATAGGCTCGTGTCCGATTACGTCGACGTCCATTTCAGTGATGAGCCGGAGGAGGTTGAGGTGCAGCGCCTCGACGATGAACGCGTGGCGGTCACTGCCTACCAGCGACAGAACGCAGCAGGCGAGCGCGGCAGGGAGCTTTACCGGCGAACATTCTTGCGGGACGAAACGGAGGAGATTCGACTCTATCTGCACGGCGGCGATGATCAGTGTGTTGTGCGGGGAGAGGTGGAAACGAGTATCGTTGTGCGTGTGGTGGGTGGCAACGGCAATGATCGGCTTGTGGACGACTCGCATGTACGCGGCGTCCTGTGGGGTTTCATCCCCTTCATCCCCCAAGCAGAGCGCTGTACATACATGTACGATGATCGAGGAGAGAACGTGTTTGTGGCCGGACCAAGCTGCGTCGTTGACCAACGCAACTACGAGCCGCCGCCTTCGGGGCAAGCACAGTACTGACCAGACGCACAGAGAGAAATCGACTTCTTCCGTGAGCAAACACATTTCGCACACTCAACATACCACCAAGCCTACGTCCTCGGCCATGTACAGACGCTCTTTGTTCGTTCTCCTTCTCTTCGCTTGCACCGGCTGCTCGCAGAATGAGACGCTTCACGAAGCACGACGCACACTCACGGTTGTTGCCCTCGGTGATGCGGGCGAGGAAGGCTCTATCCTTCGCGCCAATGCTCATCTTGTCAATGACATGTACAGCGGCCGCCATGACGGCGGCATACCGGATGTGTTGCTGTTCTTGGGGGATAACTTCTACCCCATCGGACTCAACGTTCCGAAGGACGAAGTGGAATCGCTCGTCCAAAACATTCTCGGACCGTTTCGCCCAACGTTCGAGGGACTGGGACAGTCCAACGTTCACGCTATCGCCGGCAATCATGACTACTATACACGCAACGCCATTGACAAGTCCATTGTGTTCGGCCTCATTCGTGTGACTGCCGGACCCGTTGGCTTGAGCGATCGCGGCAACCGACGGAGTCGTGCAATCGGCTGGTGGACGTATCATGCGGGGATGCCCTCAGAAGCTGTGTACCCAGTCGGTC
Source organism: uncultured Chitinophagales bacterium (assembly GCA_964539775.1). GTDB lineage: Bacteria > Bacteroidota > Ignavibacteria > UBA10030 > UBA6906 > CAADGV01. The sequence goes on along the minus strand of CAZIKE010000055.1, from coordinate 20,107 downwards.
CCGACGCTCAGGATAGCGTACAGTTCATCTTTTATGACTCAGCCTTGCCGCTGCGCACGGAACCTGCGGCGTGGCATCCCGGGCTTGATAGCCTTCGTCGCTTGCTCACACGGTCGGCAACGCGGACGGGCATCGTGTGGCGTGTGCTGTGCCAGCACCATCCGTGGTTCTCCGTCGGCATGCACGGCGGCTATTCTCTTTGGGATGATGAGTCGGAAAACGTTACGTTTCTTTCCAACTGCAACAAGGACTCGAACGCCGTCCAGTGGTTCCTGAATTCGGTTGATCCCCAAGACCTATGCGCGGAAAAATATCAAGCACAGCTCGACTCCCTCCGGTCGGTCATCCGCGCAAGTGGAGCCAGGATTCATTTCACGCTGACAGGGCACGACCACTCTCTTCAACTTCTTTCCTATCCTGATCGAGAAAGCGACTGCCCAGAGTGTCCGACGCTGCACATCATTTCCGGCGCAGGAGCCAAGCCCGGCATCGTGAAACTTCCTGCCCCGCCACGAGAATTTACTTCATCACAGCCGGCGCAGCAGGGAAGATCGCACGCCGGGTTTGCACACCTGCAATTCAGTCCGGAAACCGTGCGCGTTGTATTTTTCAGCGCACTCCAGGGAGAGATGATTGATATGGGAGGAGGAACGAAAGAGTTCTTCATCGACCGAAGCGGCCGTCTCGTGCAGGACAGGGCACTTCCGCGACAGGAAAGCCAAGGCTATGCTCGCTGAGTCGAAACGCACGTTGCATGTGTTTGTCCTGCTCTTGTCGGCGATGCTGACGCCGGTAACGGCACTGCGTGCCCAGGAGCCAGAGGAGCAAGAGGAACTTGCGAAGTATCAACCGTACCGGGACTACGGAACCGACTGGCGGCTCAGCTCGCTGTTAGGCATCACACCGGAAGACGGTATCCTCGTCGGCACGGGTGCCATTGTCTATAAGTTCGCTTTCCGGACCTTCCCCTATCTCTATCGCATGGAGTTGGTCGGCGGCATTACGCTGAAGACCGGGCGGTGGAAGTTCGTGTACACGGCACGGTTTCCGGACTTGAGCAGAACCCTGTCACTTGACCTGCTTGCGTACGCGTCGGAGCTGGAAGTGCGCAACTTCTACGGCTTCGGCAACGACTCACCGCGCAATGAGAGCCTGGAGAAGAATGACTTCTACCGCGTCGCTTCACGACAATACTACCTTCAGCCGCTCCTGCGATGGAACGTTGCGGAGAAGATCACGCTCGGTTTCGGTGCGTCCATCAAACATTTTGCAGTGCGACAGAAGGCCAATCGCTTTCTCTCCTCCACCCTCCTGAATACACTCGGCAACGATCAGTGGGTGCTCGGAACGGGCGTGCATGCCGAGCTGCGTCTGGGCGACACAGGCATAGCACCACGGCAGGGCTTCTTCGCTGCTCTTGCGGTGTGGCATCATCCCTACCCCTTCGAGCATCGCCGACCGTTCCAGCGCTACACCGCAGACCTGCGCGCGTATGCCAGCAGCGGACCGGTGACACTGGCGTTGTGCGCCGCAGGTGAAAAGCTGGAGGGAGAGTTCCCCTTCTACGAGGCGGCATTCCTGGGAGGAGCACGTACGCTACGAGGCTACAGCCTGAACCGCTTTTCCGGCGATGCAGCTCTGACGGGAAGCGCCGAACTTCGCCTCGCGTTGTTCACACTCAAACTCCTCCTGCCAACACAGGTGGGCCTGTTTGTCTTCGGCGACGCTGGAAAAGTCTACCTCGACGGCAAAGCTCCCGGCGGCTGGCATGCTGATGCCGGCGGCGGGATTTCCCTTGCACCCATCTCGAGGGAGATGACGTTTTCGATTTCCGTCGCCGGCTCTCCCGAAGGTCTGTTTGTCAACGGAGGGTTTGGCTTCAGCTTCTGAACAGGCTTCTCGCGGTTGTTGCTGCAGAGCACCGTTCTCCACACCCCATCGCACAAGCCGCTCTGAGGTAGTGACTTTCTCGTGCAGTGTCTCTATCTTGAAGTACGCTCTCTCCCACCAACCATGTGTTGTGCACTATGATCGGAAAGACCATCCAACCCGAGATTCGCGCGCTGATTGATGCGCGCGACTTTACTACCCTGAAGGACGTGTTTGCCGACTGGCATCCGGCTGATCTGGCAGAACTGATTGATGATCTACCGGACGAGGACGAAGCCATCATCTTCCGACTTCTCCCGCGCAAGCTTGCTGCAGAAACGTACGAGTATCTCACACACGACAAGCAAGCCAGCCTCCTCAGGGCCATGGGCCAGGAACAAGTGGCAGCGATCCTAAACGACATGGCGCCCGATGAGCGCACCGCATTATTCGAAGAACTCCCCAGCGCAGCAGTCCAACAGCTCATCGCACTTCTCACGCCGGAAGAACGAGCAACTGCCCAAGCCTTGCTCAACTATCCTGAAGACAGCATCGGCCGCCTGATGACGCCCGACTACATTGCTGTGCGTCAGGATTGGACGGTGCAGGACGTTCTCAACTACGTCCGCGCTAATGGCGAGGACAAGGAAACGCTCAACGTCATCTACGTTATCGACGACAGGGGGAAGCTGATCGACGACCTCCGCATACGTGAGTTTCTTCTCGCACCCCTCGACAAAAAAGTGAGCGAGATGATGGATGAGAACTTCGTTTCTCTCTCGGTGTACGCAGATAAAGAGACCGCCGTCGAGATGTTCAAGCGGTACAACCGTTCGGCATTACCCGTCGTGGATTCGGAAGGGCACCTTGTCGGCATCGTCACGATCGACGATGTGCTCCAGGTGCAGGAGGAGGAATCGACCGAGGATATCCAAAAGATTGGCGGCATGGAGGCATTGGACGAACCGTATCTCGAAATCTCCTTGCCGCGGATGATCAAGAAGCGCGCAGGCTGGCTCGTCATCCTCTTTCTCGGCGAGATGTTGACAGCAACGGCTATGGGATTCTTCGAGCAGGAAATTGCGCGCGCAGTGGTGTTGGCGTTGTTCGTTCCCCTGATCATCTCCAGTGGGGGCAATTCAGGTTCGCAAGCTTCCACACTGATCGTGCGCGCGATGGCGCTGGGCGAAGTCACTCTTCCGCTGTGGTGGACGGTGATGCGCCGGGAGTTCCTCTCCGGCCTCGCCTTAGGCGCCATCCTCGGCTCCATCGGGTTCGTGCGCATCGCCGTCTGGACTGTCTTCACCGATATCTATGGTCCGCACTGGTTGGCGATAGCATGTACCGTGGCGTTCAGTCTGGTAGGCGTTGTGCTGTGGGGGACGCTGATCGGCTCGATGATGCCGTTCATGCTTCGCAGGTTCGGTGCCGATCCTGCAACGTCTTCCGCACCCTTCGTTGCCACGCTCGTCGACGTCACAGGGCTTGTGATTTATTTTAGCGTCGCGTACGTCATCTTGCGAGGAATATTGCTGTAGGTGCGTGTTCGAAGAACATGTACGTTGTTTCGCCGAGGAGCAAGAAGAGGTTAAGCAGAATTCACAAAATAGTTCTTGCTATTGGCGGGCAAATCGGCTATTATACAAGTGTCAAAAACAGTGCACCGTTGTTGAGCTTTTACTCTCTGAATCAACAAGGAGAGGTTTCGCTAAGAGTTGTTCTCAACAAACCCGTAGCAGAACAGAGGTGATCGCAACCGTGAAGATGTATCGACGTGTTGCGATTTCTTGTTTAAAGGCACAAACAAAGCTGGCTGTATCGAACCGTGTCCGCTGACGACGGATTTGTTTAACACAACAGAAAGGTCCTTTTCCTATGGAAAAAGGAACAGTGAAGTGGTTCAACGGAGCCAAAGGCTTCGGATTCATTCAGCGTAGTGGCGGCGAAGATGTGTTCGTCCATTACAAAGCTTTGGTGGGCGATGGCTACAAGAACCTGAACGAAGGCGATCAAGTCGAGTTCGAGGTCCAGCGTGGCCCCAAGGGTCTTCAGGCTGCTAACGTCAGCAAGATCTGACACCCATCTCTGCCGAAAGAGCACTCCCGGTTCGGAGGTAACGCTCCGGGAGTTTTTCTTTCTTCACAACACAAGCCCCATCCAAAACGGATGGGGCTTGTTGTTTTCTCCCCCGCAGCGGGTACACAGTCATTCCACACTACTGCAGATACCTGTACGCCTCCACTGTGAGGAACTCGGTGAACTGTTGTTGCATCACAAGATGGTTGAACAGGCGAAGCGCCAACTGGAACTGCTCTGATCTGAAAGTCTCCTGCCCTACCAAGCGCTCAACGTTTTTGAGCTCCTCCGGCAGAAGAGAACGGTACAACTCAGGAGTGATCGTACGTCCGTCGGCCAGCACAGCACGCTTGTGATGTAGCCATTGCCACACCTGCGAGCGAGAAATCTCCGCGGTCGCCGCGTCCTCCATCAGATTGAAAATCGCCACCGCACCCTGTCCTTCCAACCACGCTGCGATGTATTGCAGCGCCACGCTAATGTTATTGCGTAGCCCTGCCTCGGTAATGTGGCCTCCATCGATCGTGAAGTTGAGAAGGTCTGCCGCCGAGACGTTTACATCCTCGCGCAAACGATGTTTCTGATGGGGTGCATTGCCCAGGATCGCATCGAACGGCTTCAGCGCTACCGGCACAAGATCGGGATGAGCAACCCACGTTCCATCGAATCCGTCATGGGATTCGCGCACCTTGTCCTCTGTCACTTTTGCCAGTGCTCGCTCATTCACCGCGGCATCTTTCCTGCTCGGAATGAACGCGGCCATACCTCCAATGGCGTGCGCTCCGCGCTTGTGGCACGTACGGACAAGAAGCTCGGTGTAAGCGCGCATGAACGGCACGGTCATCGTTAGCTGCGCGCGGTCGGGAAAGACGAAATCGGACATGCCCCGGAATTTCTTGATGATGCTGAAGATGTAGTCCCAACGCCCTGCGTTCAGACCAACGATGTGGTCCTTCAGCTCGTAGAGGATCTCTTCCATCTCAAACGCGGCAAGAATGGTTTCGATGAGAACGGTTGCCTTGATGGTTCCGCGCGGCAGACCGAGACGTTCCTGCGAAAACTCGAACACAGAGTTCCACAGCCGGGCCTCACGATGATTCTCGAGTTTGGGAAGATAAAAGTACGGGCCTGTTCCTCGATCGAGAAGACGACTGGCCTGATGGAACATATACATCCCGAAATCGAACAGGGAGGCGGACATCGGCTCACCATCCACCATCACATGCTTTTCGGGCAGATGCCAGCCACGCGGACGCACCACCAGTGTGGCGACCTTCTCGTTGAGCTTGTAGAGCTTCCCTTCAGGACTCGTATAAGTAATCGTGCGGTCGATGGCATTGCGCAGGTTACGGTGCCCCAGCATGATGTTCGACCACGTGGGCGAGTTGGCATCCTCAAAGTCTGCCATAAACACATGGGCGCCGGAGTTCAGCGCGTTGATCATCATCTTGCGGTCGACGGGTCCGGTAATTTCGACACGACGGTTCTGCAAATCGTCCGGAATGGAGCCAACCCGCCATGCGGCGTCCTCGCGAATTCTTTTTGTGGAGGTAAGGAACTCGGGCATTTCACCCGCGTCAATACGCTGCTGGCGTTCGGCACGCTGCGCGAGAAGGTGCTTGCGCGTGGTGCGAAACTCGCGCTCGAGCGCCGCAACGAACTCGATCGCCTCCGGTGTCAAGATATCCGGGAACGCTGTGTGTGAGCTCCCGACGATTTCTACCCCTGTGGTAATTGGTTGGAGAAGGATATCGGTCATGTGTGGTTCTTCCTGTGATCATGAAGAGGAATCGGTTGTCGTGATGCTCACTGCACCGGCGCTGTGTAGAACTGCGCCTTTTCCGTCGAGCCTGCGAGAGCGGTGGTCGAGGCAGTTCCTCCGGACACAATTTGTGTAACAAGATCAAAGTACCCCGTCCCTACTTCGCGTTGATGCTTTGTCGCTGTGTAGCCGATGGCCTCGCTGGCAAATTCACGCTGTTGCAAGTCGGAGTAGGCAGCCATGCCGCGGCGTTTGTAATCGTGCGCGAGGGTGAACATGCTGTGGTTGAGCGCATGGAAGCCTGCGAGCGTCACGAACTGGAACTTGTAGCCCATCTCGCCCAAGTGTTCTTGGAAGTGAAGAATCGTGTCGTCATCGAGCTTCTTTTTCCAGTTGAACGATGGCGAGCAATTGTACGCCAGAAGTTTTCCGGGGAACTTCTCGTGGATCGCGTCCGCGAATTCCTTTGCCTCGCCGAGATCGGGATGCGAGGTTTCACACCAGAGCAGATCGGCATACGGTGCATACGACAGTGCACGGCTTATGGCCTGTTCAAGTCCGCTTCTCACCCGGAAGAACCCTTCCGGCGTGCGTTCTCCGGTGAGAAAGGGCTGATCGCGCGGGTCAATGTCGCTGGTCAGTAGGGAGGCGCTGTCGGCGTCGGTGCGGGCAACGAGAATCGTCGGCACGTTCAGGACGTCGGCTGCAAGGCGGGCCGCCGTCAGTGTGCGGATGAACTGGCACGTCGGCACAAGCACCTTGCCGCCGAGGTGGCCGCACTTCTTTTCGGATGCAAGCTGGTCTTCGAAATGAACACCCGCGGCTCCCGCTTCGATCATTGCTTTCATCAGCTCGAAGGCATTCAACGGCCCGCCAAAGCCTGCTTCTGCGTCGGCAACGATCGGTGCCAACCAGTACATGCCATTCAATCCTTCGGAAGCATGAATCTGATCGGCGCGGAGCAGCGCGTGGTTGATACGACGGACAACCTCGGGCACACTGTTGGCGGGATAGAGACTCTGATCGGGGTACATCTGGCCGGCGAGGTTTGCGTCGGCAGCCACCTGCCAGCCGCTGAGGTAAATTGCTTTGAGTCCGGCTTTCACCTGCTGCATGGCCTGGTTGCCTGTGAGTGCGCCGAGTGCCTGCACGTACGGCTCGGTGTGCAGCAGGTTCCACAATCGTTTGGCCCCAAGCTCGGCAAGTGTGTACTGGATATCGACCGTGCCTCGAAGCTTCTTGACGTCCTCCTCACGATACGGTCGCTCAATCCCGTCCCAGCGGTTGCGCATCGGTCCTCGTGTCTGGGTCTCGCTGATGCTCTGCATGGTGGCCTCCTGTGAAGAATGATTGTGGATGTGAAAGAACGGCTGCGTGCAATATACGCTGGCGCAATGCGTTTGTCAAGCGAAATTTCGCTATCGTAGTAAGTTCGCTTGCAGAGAGATGATTCGAGTCACCACCGGTTTCGCTATTAGAGAAGTGGTGGGATGACCAAAAAAATTGTAGATTGGAAGAGAAGACAAGCACACCGTTGCCATGGACGTCAATGCGGAAAACCTGCGCCTGATTCTCGGCGTCAAACTCAAGCAACTGCGCACCGAGCGCGACCTCTCCCTCTCGGAACTTGCGGAGCGGTCGAACCTCTCCGTCTCTTATCTCAGCGAAATCGAAAAAGGAAAGAAGTATCCCACAGCGGATAAGCTTTTGCAGCTTGCCAGGGCCATCGGTGTGTCGTTCGATGAGTTGGTCTCTGTACAGGTGTCCGAATCCCTCGATTCTCTCTCAACGTTCTTGAAATCGCCGCTCATCCAGGAGTTTCCGTTCGAACTGTTCGGCATCAAGCCGCATGACCTGGTCACGCTCATCACCAACAACCCGCAGGAAGCGGGCGCGTTCATCCGTACGCTGCTGGAGATCGGCCAGAGCTACGACATGAGCGTAGAGCAGTTCCTGTTTGCCGCGCTCAGGTCGTACCAGAAAATGCATTCGAACTATTTCGAGGAACTGGAGAGCGCCGCCGAGGAATATGCACGGGTGCACAAGCTTGGCACAGAGCCACCTCTGCAGGTTGATCGCCTGTACAACCTGCTGAAGCAGGAGTACGGATACGAGATCGGCACGATTCCGCTGGAAGAGTTCCGGGAACTGAAAAAGTTTCGATCCATTTCCACACAGGGAAAGACACCGAAACTCTTTCTCAACGATAAGCTGCTCCCGTCGCAGAAGGCATTTCTGCTTGCCCGGGAAATCGGCTTCCGCTTCTTGCGGCTGAAGGAGCACCCGGTGACCTCAACATGGCTCAACGTCAGCTCGTTTGCCGAGGTGTTGAACAACTACAAGGCATCGTACTTTGCCGGTGCGCTCTTCATCAACCGTTGGGTTTTGAAGAAAGAGCTTGAGCAGTTTTTCCGAAAAACGACGTGGAACGGCATTACCTTTCTGAACATCATGCGCCGATTCGATGCGACACCGGAGATGTTTCTGTACCGGCTCAGTCAGCTCGTGCCGAAGTTTTTTGGCATGCAGGAGATGTTTTACCTTCGGTTCAACAACGAGATCGGGAGCAAGGAGTTTACGCTGACGAAGGAGTTGAACATGTCGCGTGTCGTGGTTCCACATGCCATCGGCTTGAACGAACACTACTGCCGGCGGTGGCTGTCGATCAAGCTGCTGGAACACTTGGCAGCCCTGCCCCGCCGCGCCTTGAAGGAGGCGACTCTTGCCGATGCGCAGCGTTCGCACTTTCTCGACGGCGACGCAGAATTCTTCGTCATCACCGTGGCGCGACCGTTAGTCCTGACGGATGAGACGAACTCCAGCATCACGCTCGGCTTTCTGTTGAACGAGAACTTCAAGAACACTGTCCGTTTCTGGAACGACCCGGCCATCCCGATCGTCGAAGTCAACGAAACGTGCGAACGATGCTCTCTGCCGCGGTCCGTGTGCAAGGACCGCGCCGTGTCACCGACAATGTACCGGAAGCAACAACTTCAGAAAGAACGGGAGCAGGCTCTCCGACGGTTTCTGGAACGGGTGGCGTGAGAGTCTGCTCTCCATCATCCTACAACAGGAACAGGAGGCTCCAATGAAAGCAGCACGTAAGCAACTCAACATCACGTGGTATGGACACTCGGCGTTCAAGCTCGAATCGCCCTCGGGCAAAGTGGTGCTTGTCGATCCGTGGCTTGATAACCCCAAGGCACCTGCGGGCGCGAAGGACATCGGAAACGTCGATCTCATTCTCATCACGCATGGTCACTCCGATCATGTGGGCAATGCGGTCGAGCTGGCAAAGCGCACGCAGGCGAAGGTCGTCGGTATTTATGAGGTTGCACTCTACCTTCAGTCACAAGGCGTAACCACAGCGACCGGCATGAACAAGGGCGGGACCGTTGACATGGACGGAATCACCGTGACGATGGTCGACGCTAAGCATAGCAGTAGTATTGATGCCGACGGCAAAGTGGTGGCAGCGGGTGGTGAAGCCGCGGGATATGTCGTGCGATTTGAGAACGGCATCACGCTTTATCATGCAGGGGATACAGCGCTGTTTGGTGACATGCGATTCATCGGCAAGCTGTACGAGCCTGACATTGCCCTGCTTCCCATCGGGGATCTCTACACCATGGGCCCACGTGAAGCGGCCATGGCATGCGACCTCATCAAACCGGATTGGATCGTGGGCATGCACTATGGAACATTCCCTGTGCTGACCGGGACACCACAGCAGCTCAAGCGACACCTTCACACAAAGATGAAAAAGAAGTTGATGGAGTTAGAGCCGGGCACGACGGTGACTCTGTAAGGCATCGCCGATTCAGTGATGTCTCCACAGTTCTCCACAGCCGAGCTTGCCGCTATCGCAGCGCGTGCGCGTCAGCGGGTTGAAACACTTGCGCGGTTGCATCCTTCGCGCAGCGGCGTCTACCCCGCGAGGCTCGCACACGCTGCGGAGTACGTTGAGCAAGAATTTCGCTTGCTTGGCTGCAATGTGCAACGGCAGCGCTTTCGTGTGCAGGGCAACGAGTTCTTCAACCTTGTCGTTGACATGCCGGGCACAGGAGATTCTGCCGCCATTGTCATCGGGGCGCACTACGATACCGTTGTCGGTACACCCGGTGCCGATGACAATGCAAGCGGGGTTGCCGGTGTGCTGGAACTTGCCTCCCTTTTGCAGAAGGCTTCTCTTCGTCATGCTGTTGCCATCGTCGCCTACGCGAATGAAGAGCCGCCGTATTTTCACTCGGCACACATGGGAAGCCGACACCATGCCCGGTTCCTCAAGGAATCGGGCAGGCATGTACGGCTGATGTTTGCGTTGGAAATGCTGGGCTACGCCGGCGACGACCTGAGGCAGGCGTACCCGTTTCCCGGACTGCGGCGACTCGGTAGGTATCCCACGCAAGGGAATTTCATCGGCGTTGTCGGGAATCTTCACACGCGCAAGCTTACACGCGTCGTGCGCGATGCTATGCGGGCAGGATCGAGAATCCGTGTCGAGAGCCTTGCGGCGCCGGGTTTTCTTCCGCCCCTCTTTCTTTCCGATCATGCATCGTACTGGAAGTACGGTTTTCCCGCTGTGATGATCACCGATACGGCCTTCCTGCGCAACCCTCATTACCACCACGCGTCCGATACAGCGGACACGCTCAACTTCGCCTTTCTTGCAGAGGTTATTGCAGGTGTGTACGCAGCCGTGCTGACGATTGATCAACTCGATCAGGCATGACGACCGATGCCCGAGACGCTGCATATCGGCTGCTGCGGATGGAGCTATTTGAACGAACATGAGTTTGCGCATGCGCTCACCAAGCCCCATCGCTCCAAGTTGCAAGCGTACGCGCAACTGTTCACAGCGGTCGAAATCAACACAACCTTCTATCGTCTCCCACGCCTGGGCACCGCGACAACGTGGCGAAAAGAGGCGGACGAGGTCGCCCCGCAGTTTGCGTTCACCGTCAAGGCGTACCAGGGCATTACGCACCTTCACCGTTTCAAGGGGAAAGAGGTTCTTGCCCAGTTCGAAAGTCTGGTGGCGATCTGTCACGAATTGAGGACGCGGGTATTACTCTTCCAGTCCCCCGCCAGCTTCAAGCCGACGAAGATCAACATCGACGCGATGCAGAACTTTTTTCGGAAGGTCGAGCGAGCGACGTTGGTGTACGTGTGGGAACCGCGGGGAAGTTGGTACGATGAGCCGGGCCTGATTGCCGAGATGTGCGAGTCATGCCATCTCATCCATTGCGTTGACCCGCTCCGGAATGACACTGCGCTTACTCAGAGGGTTGCCTACTTCCGGCTACACGGTTTTGGCAAGCCCAGCAAGTATAGCTATGATTTTTCACACGAGGAACTTCAGCGCCTCCGCGCCATCATGAAGGCCCTCCCTCGTAAGACAAGAGAGGCGTACGTGTTCTTCAACAACGTTGCGTGCTACAAGAACGGGCGCGAGTTCGCAGAGATGATGGAGTGACTCGGCGCGCACGCCCGGATCATTCTCACAACAGGTTTGTGTGGATAAAACAAGTCCTGCATCACTGTGACGCAGGACTGTTTCGGTAGAACAGTAAGAAGTGTGCGCTTATGAGACGTCCGCCGGCTTCTCTTCCTCCTCCTCGGGTGTTTCGGGCTGGTCGGCGGTCACTGCAACGAATCTCAGTTCGTCGGCTTTCTTGTTGACCTTGGCGCGGAGGATGGTGCCTTCGGGATACTTTCCCTTCAGAAGCTCTTCGGCGATGGGGTCTTCAAGATACTTCTGCATGGCTCGGCGCAGCGGGCGAGCACCGAATGCCGGATCGTATCCTTTCTCGGCAAGGAACTCCTTCGCTGCCTTCGTCAGCTCGATGGTAATGCCCATCGAAGAGATGCGCTTCGTCAGCTCGCGCATCTGGATGTCGACAATCTGCATGATGTGCTCCTTCTCGAGCGGACGGAAGATGATCGTGTCATCGATGCGATTGAGGAACTCGGGATTGAACACCCGTTTGAGCGCGTCCTCGATCGTCGCCTTCATGGATTCCATCGTGTGCTTGGGCGTATCGGCGCCGAAGCCGAAACCGCCGCTCTTCTTCAAATCCCGCGTGCCGATATTCGATGTCATGATCAGAATCGTATTCTTGAAGTCGACACGCCGTCCGAGGCTGTCCGTGAGAATGCCGTCGTCCAGAACCTGGAGGAGGATGTTGAAGACATCGGGGTGTGCCTTTTCGATTTCATCCAGCAGCACAACAGAATAGGGCTTGCGTCGGACTTTCTCCGTGAGTTGCCCGCCTTCTTCGTATCCGACGTAGCCGGGAGGTGCGCCGACAAGCCGCGACACGCTGAACTTTTCCATGTATTCGCTCATGTCGATCCGAATAAGCGCCTCCTCCGAATCGAAGAGGTAGCGTGCAAGTGCCTTGGCCATCTCCGTCTTCCCGACGCCCGTCGGGCCGAGGAAGATGAAGGAACCGATCGGTCGGGTCGGATCCTTCAAGCCTGCCCGCGTACGGCGAATGGCCTTGGTCAACTTCATCAACGCCTCGTCCTGGCCGACGACCTGGTCTTTCAACGCCGTGTCCATCTTCAGGAGCTTTTCGGATTCGGATTGTGCAACTTTGTTCACCGGGATGCCCGTCATCATCGAGACGACATCGGCAATCTCCTGTTCGGTCACTTCATGAATGGTGTCCTGTGCCTTCAACTCCCATTCACGCTTGGCAATCTCCAGATCGCTGAGGAGGCGTTTTTCAAGATCACGCAAACGTGCCGCTTCTTCGAAGTTCTGGTTCTTGACAACCTGATTCTTGGCTTGCTTGATTTTCTCCACTTCCGCTTCGAGGTCGAGAATTTCCTTCGGCACATGAATATTCGCGAGGTGGACACGGGAACCGGATTCGTCCATCACGTCGATCGCTTTGTCCGGCAGGTACCTATCGGTGATGTACCGGTCGCTAAGCTTCACGGCGGCCTCGATGGCCTTCTGGGTGTACCGTACGCCGTGATGTTCTTCGTACTTGTGCTTGATGTTGGTGAGAATCTGGATTGTTTCTTCGACGGTCGTAGGATCGACCATAATCTTCTGGAAGCGCCTATCGAGCGCGCCGTCTTTTTCGATGTACTGGCGATACTCGTCGAGCGTGGTGGCGCCGATGCACTGGAGTTCGCCGCGCGAAAGCGCCGGCTTGAACATGTTCGATGCATCGAGTGAACCTGACGCTCCGCCTGCACCAACGATCGTGTGCAGTTCGTCGATGAAGAGAATAACGTCTTTTGCCTTCTCCAGCTCATTCATCACGGCTTTCATGCGCTCTTCGAACTGGCCGCGATACTTCGTGCCGGCCACAAGCGCAGCAAGGTCGAGCGTCACCACGCGTTTGTTGTGGAGGACACGGGAAACCTTCTTCTGCACGATGCGCATGGCCAAGCCTTCGGCGATGGCTGTTTTGCCGACACCCGGCTCGCCAATCAGGACAGGATTATTCTTCTTGCGCCTGCTTAAGACCTGCGCAACACGCTCAATCTCTTTTTCGCGCCCAACGATTGGGTCGAGTTTGTCCTCGGCCGCCATCTTGGTCAGGTCGTGACCGAAGTTGTCGAGCACCGGTGTCTTGGATTTTTCGGGTTTCTTTTCCGCCTGACTTGCGTGGTGCGGCGTCGTGGGCTTGCCACTGATGATGTTGTCCAGTTCGCTGCGCACGACATCGTAGTGAATGTTGAACTGGTGGAGGATTTGCGCAGCGATGTTGTCATCATCCCGGAGGAGGGACAGAAGCAAATGCTCGGTGCCGATGACGTCAGACTTGTACAATTTTGCCTCAAGATAGGTAATCTTGAGGACCTTCTCCGCTTGCTTCGTCAGCGGGATGTTGCCGATGGTCAACATTCCTCCCGACGTGCGAACAGTATCCTCGATGGCCTTCTTGAGTTTGTAGAGATCAACGCCGAGATTGCGGAGAATTTTCACTGCAATCCCTTCTCCTTCTCGAATCACACCGAGTAGGAGATGCTCGGTGCCGATGTAGTCATGTCCCAGGCGCAGTGCCTCTTCGCGGCTCAGCCGTATGACATCCTGAACGCGGTTGGAAAAATTGCCTTCCATTCTGATCCTTTACTCTTCTCGCACAACGGATGTGATTTGAACGTGTCGACGTATTCTCTGTTGGTTATCGTCAGAAAGCGGAACGTGACTTACCACTGGGATGGTTCCGAATCACACTGAACTCTGTGTAAAATATACGTAAATCGTCAAACTAAAGTCAATCAACCCTACCTCCCGTAGGGGTGCTCGACCACAACAGTAACCGTGCGAGACACGGCAAAAACGTAACACGACTCGTTGGTTTTTGCTTCCCAAACGGCTATATTGCGCTCGCCTCCGACCAAACACCGCCTACGGCGACGCACGTCAGAGGTTCTTAATTTCATCCAGGGATCTTACGGAGCTTATAGGGAAATGGCAGCTACCGATGGAGCAAAGAAGTCTAAACTGCACGAATTCGGCAAGGGATTACTTCTCACACTGATCTCACTCGTTGTATGTGTCGTTGTCCTTGAGATTGCGGTGCGACTCCTGGAACCGCGGGAAGTGATGCGGTACTTCTATTCTGTTGACGACCCGATCCTCCATCACCGCTTCAAGCCGAACGCAACGGGTTGGTATAAGACGAACGAGTTCAATACCGACTACACGATCAATTCGCTGGGATTACGTGACAAGGAGTATAGTCTCGAAAAACCTGCCGCAACGTTTCGGATTTTGATGTTGGGAGACTCCTTTACCGAGGGTGATGGTGTTCATAGTAACGAGACGTTCTCCAAGCGTTTGGAAGAAAAACTACAGTCCCTCCCCTCCTCGACGCGCTACGAAGTTATCAACGCAGGCGTCGGAAGCTATTCCACGCTTCTGGAGTATCTGTACTTGAAGAACTACGGGCTCCAACTCAATCCCGACCTCGTTATTCTGAATTTCGACCTGTCGGACGTGTACGATGATTACACATACACAGCCTTGGCGCAATTCGATGAGCATGGTGTACCCGTTGCCGTGCGACCCGAACCCGAAGAACGGGGCCTGCTGAAAGGTCCCGTTGCTTCAATCAAGGACTGGTTCAAGAACAACATGCAATTGTACAATTTCATCCGGATTCGCATCACGCCGCAGATCGAACTGATGAAGCGGGAAGAAGGAAACTTCAACGGCGATATCCGTCGCGACAAGTACGCGCTGCTGCGGGAATCGTATGTTGACAACGACAGCAACTGGGCACTCACCTACAAGTACTTGCTGTTAATCCGAGATTTGCTGAACGAGCGGGGGGTGGATTTCTGGCTCACCGTGTATCCGTATGGCTTGCAGGTTCATCCCCAAGAGTGGAAGTCCGGAAGAGAGTACTGGCGGTTTAAGCAGGATACGGTGTATTCCACGTGGCCTCAGGAGAAACTCGCACGGTGGGCAACAAGCAAGGGCATCAAAGCAATCAACTTGTGCCCGGATTTTCGTGAGCGCTCCAAAGCGGTTTTTCCACTCTTTCTCGACAACAACGGCCATTGGGTAGCTGCAGGCCATCAGGTTGTTGCGGATGCGTTGTATCGAACACTCCTGCCATATTTGCGCGAACGAGGGACGCTCGCCCAGCACGCAACCTCGCAATGACCTGTGACTGGAAGAAACAGAAAGCCTCGGAACCATCCGAGGCTTTCGTTTCCCAGCCCTTACATCACTGCGAGGCTACTTCCCTTCTAATCGCCAATCAAAGCTGTGGAGCTTGTTGTGAAGCGTTTTTCTACTTACGCCGAGTATGCGGGCAGCTTTAGCTTTGTTGTTACCTACCGACGCAAGCGTTTCCAGGATAAGTTTCTTCTCCGCCTCTTCCACAGAGCTACCAATGGGGATGCTGATGTGCGCAATCTCGCTCTGTGTCTTGAGGATCTTTTCCGGCAGATCGAGTACCGAAATCGACTCACCCGGGCAAATCACGACTGCTCGCTCGATGGCATTGCGGAGTTCGCGCACGTTGCCGGGCCAATGATACGATTGCAGCATCTCGATATATTCTGAAGTGAACCCCTTCATCTCTTTGCCATATTTCAAACTGAAGAGACGAAGGAAATGCATTGCCAGCGGCACAATGTCCTGCCGCCGCGCGCGCAGCGGAGGTAGCTCCAATTCCACAACGCTCAGCCGGTAGTACAGGTCGGAGCGCAGAATGCCCCGATCCAGTGCGCTGGTAACTTCCCTGTTCGTTGCCGCGATGATGCGCACATCCACGCTAATCTCGTTGCGCCCACCGAGGCGGCGGAAGGATTGTTCCTCGATCGCCCGCAGAAGTTTCGCCTGCGTTTCCGTGCTCATCTCTCCAATTTCATCAAGGAAGAGCGTTCCGCCATCGGCCAGTTCGAAGCATCCGGGCTTTTGGTTCAGCGCTCCCGTGAATGCGCCTTTTTCGTGACCAAAGAGTTCGTTCTCCAGGATGTCTTTCGGCAAGGCGGCACAATTGATGGCAATAAACGGCTTCGCTGCCCGCTTGCTCTTCGCATGGAGCGCCTTTGCCACAAGTTCTTTTCCGGTTCCACTTTCGCCCCAGATGAAGACGTTGGCATCCGATGGGGCCACGGTGTTGATCGTCTGGCGGATGCTCTCCATCTGTGGGCTTTCACCGACAATCTCCTCGAAACTTGTCAACGCCCGGTTGCGTTCCTCAGCGCGCCGCTCGGCCCTCTTCTCCTGATATCGAGCGAGAGCTTCCTCGGCAGACTGGACCAAGCGATGCACATCGAGGGGTGAGACCAGTACGTCGAACGCACCGCTTTTCATAAGACGCACTGCTTCGTTCACGTCAGGACGATCGGTAACCACAATCACCTGGGTCAACTGCTGCTTATCGACAAGGTGTTTGAGCAGCAGATTGTTTGCGATGGCTGGGTGGGTGGAAGGAACGACAATCAATCCATACTCCATCGCCTGAATATGATCGAGGATGTTCGAAGGCTCTGGAAGAAGCGTTACGGAATAATCCATCCCGTTCGAGTGCGCCGAAAGCGATTGCGCATACGCCTCAAGATCCTTCGTAAAGAGAATCGCCGGTCGACTCCTTTGCGTTGCCAGATGAAACCTCCTTAGGGGCTACCTTAGAGTTTATGCGACAGCGTCATTTCGGTCTTCTCTGTGTTCGGACGGTGGTTCCGCGAGAAGACCCCTCAGCACGTTCTTGCTCGTATCCACCTTGTGTGCAGGAAATAGCCAAACCGAGTAAAAAGGTTACACAAGGCGATCCCATTATAGGCTATTCTCAAAGACCATAGAATGACTGCAATCACAAGAAACTCTGGAGCACTGGCGGAAACAACCATCGCACTCCATCGGTTGGAAATATTGCGAGACAGACATTGAAAAGCAAGTAAATTGTTCGCAACGCCAAGCTGGTGTTTCCAATGTCTGTTCCATAGAGTCTGGTTTGTGTGTCGCTATTTTTTTTTGTAACGTGGGAATGGTTAGCTTACCCTCCAGTCAAATTGACCTATGGCTATCGTACTTTCGTTGTCGGGTCAACGCAGCGGCATCCCCGAACGTATAGCGCAGTCGAGGTTCGAGAGCTTCATACTCGTCGTTCCTACCAAACGCCGCATTCGGCACCTGTTTCGCGAACTTCTCTTTCATCGTGGCAACACCATCCCGGAACTATTTCTGTTCACACTCGGTACGCTGGCAGCCCGTCTGGCGGAGAGAGTGTTCGAAACCCGGCGGATGGTGGACGAGTCCACTCAGGCGCTGCTGTTTCATCAAGCTATTCTCGATGCACGTGCCAACCTCGGCTATTTTCACGTTCGCGGCCGGTCTCCAGCGTTACCCATGGGGACCCTCGACAAGATCATCAATGTTATCCGCAACCTGAAGGAAACGGGCATCACTCCTGACGCGCTTCAGGACGAGCTGAGCATGGACGAGCCGGAGGAGCACACAAAACTGCGCGACATTATTACAATTTATTCCGCCTACGAGAAACGGCTCGAAACCGTCCGCGGCTTCGATGCCGACGGCATGTTTCAGCTTCTTGCCCGCGACTGCTCTGCTCACCTTTTCCACCAAACATTCCGGCAACTCTTTCCGCGCGCCGAAGAGATCTCGATCGTTGGATTTGATGAGTTCACGGAACCGGAAATCAGCTTCATTCAAAAGCTCTGCTCGCTCTCCATTCCGGTATCGCTGGAATTTGATTTCGAAAGAGGGAACAGCGCACTGTTCGGACATCTTGAACAAAACTACAGACGCTTTCTCGAACTGGGGTTCCGTCACGTTCCTACCGCCGATCGCGGGAATGATGACGCCGGGGGTGCACCGCACACCCAGCTTTCCCTGTTCCAACCGGAACGTGCGACCCCTACACGACAACTTGTTGTGCGACACCTTGCCGCGACGTTGTTCAAACGCGATGTCACCGAACGCATGGACTGCAGGTCATTCATCACCATCGCAAAAGCACACGATCGGGTGCGTGAAGTCCAGTTGATTTGCTCGCTGGTGAAAGATCTCCTTCTGCACAACCCTCACCGTGATCCCTCCCGCATTTGCGTTGCAATGTACAGACCGCAATTGTACACACACATTTTTCGCGAGCAGTGTAAGAAGTACGGCATTCCGGCCAATATTACAGACCGATACGAGCTATCGCAAGCACCGGTGATTGCAGCGATCATCGGTCTCCTCAACATCCCGGTACGTGACTACCGGCGCGACGACATTCTCCGGACCATCGATTCCTCGTATTTCGATTTCAGGCTGAACGGCGAAGCACTCGATGCCACAAGCCTGGCCAACGTTTCTCTCGATGCGCGCATTGTGGGAGGCTTGCGCTCGTGGTATTCGAGAATCGAGCACCGGATGCAACGGCTTCGCGAACATGCGTCCGACGACGAACCTGAGCGCGAACGCCGCCGTCGAACTCAGCAAGTGGCACAGCTGGAGAAAGCACGACAGGACCTCCATCTGCTGGAGAGCCTGCTGCGCGAAATCACGTCGGAGCAAACTCCGGCCGAGTTTCGCAACAACGTTCAACATCTGCTCGAACGCCTCCGCCTTCCTCAACGGATCGTCGCACGTGCATCGAGGGATGCCGATGACCTCGTGGAAAAGGATGCGCGGGCGTATGCGAAATTCCTGGAGATCGTCGACCAAACGGCACATCTGCTCGAATATCAGGAAGGAGAACAAAAAAAGCATCCGCTCCGAGTGTACCTGGAACACTTGAAGGTCGCTTTGTCGCAGGAGCGCTATAACATACGGGAGCGGCCCGGACTGGGTGTCCTTATCACTTCGATTGAAGAAACACGGGGCCTACCTCTCGACGTGATGATCGTTGCCGGACTTGTGGATGGAGAGTTTCCGTCGGTGTATCAATCCGAGCTGTTCTTTAGCACCAGACGGTTGAAGGAGCGCGAGCAACGGCACCGATGGGAAAATCGTTACCTCTTCTATCAGGCTATAACGAATTGGACGGAACATCTCTACCTGTCGTATCCCGAACAAGATGGTGATCTTGATCTCGTCCCTTCGAGTTTCATCGACGCACTGACGGCGGTTGTCCGCGTGGACACGTGGGAGTACCCTGAACGCTCGCCGTTTGCGGCGGCATCCTTCTCGGAGGAAGAGTTTCTCCGGTACGCCGGACAAGCAATGGCGGCAGGCATGTCGCTGCCGACAGCACTCCCTCCGCAGGTGCATGAGAAAATCGCTGCGGCGCGTCAAGCGATCGTCGTGGAGCAAAGCCGCACGGAACTGCACAACCTACCTGAATATGAAGGGCTTCTCCTTGCCGCCGTTTCGGACGAGACGAAGCAGTACTTGCAGCAGCTCCGGCAGAACGTGTATTCCATCAGTCAGCTGGAGAGCTATGCAAAATGTCCGTATCAGTTTTTCGCACAACGCCTTCTCCGACTGAGTCCGTTAGACGAGTTGGAAGAGGAGCTTTCGCCGTTGGAACGAGGCTCGATTCTGCACGACATCATGTTCGATTTCTATACCGAACGAAGAGAGCAGAGCCTGCCGCCGATTCCAGAATGTACCGACGAAGAGTTTGCCGATGCCCAACGTCGTCTCGTGGAGATTGCCGAGCAGAAACTCCATCAGATTGATATACCCGACTCGTTCTGGGAGCTTGAGAGGGAGCTTTTCCTCGGCAACAAGGACTCGGGAGGAGGCCTGCTGCACGAGTTTCTGGGCTACGAACGCGCACGCACAACCTCGCTCAGGCCCCGGTATTTTGAAGTCGGGTTCGGTTCAAAGCTCGGCGAATACACACGCGTGGATCCGACATTTTCCACCGACGACCCGATTGCAGCCGGTAATGTTCTCTTGCGAGGCAAGATCGACCGCGTTGAGCTGGACGACAAGGCGTTTGCCGTCATCGACTACAAGTCGGG
>CAZIKE010000054.1:4736-23279 GCA_964539775.1 uncultured Chitinophagales bacterium | reverse complement strand
AACAGAATCACCAAAGGCTGCGCCGCGCAAATCTTGATCGGTGCCGCCCGGCCTGTTCACCCACGTCTGTCCGCCATCCGTCGTGCGGAGGATGGTGCCGCGGGTGCCTACAGTCGTCGCATCGTGTGATGATGCGATCGCCACATCCCAGAGATCGTGTGCTGTTCCCGACGCCGCCGGAGTCCAACTGACGCCACCGTTCTGGGTCCGCAAAATGGTTCCCTTTTCTCCCACGGCAAACCCTTCCCTCTGTGTCGCAAAGCGGATGCGATAGAGCGTGGGGGTCGCGCCCTCGGCAACGCGCGTCCACGATTCGCCGGCATTGGTCGTCCGGAGGATGATGCCGTTCGAGCCGCACGCGACAAATGTCATCGACTCAACGCATTGCACGCCGCGCAGGTCGTTGTTGAATCCGCTCGGACGCTCACTCCATGTTATTCCACCATCCGTCGTCCGAAGAACAATCCCGCCGTACCCAACGGCAATGCCCGTCAATGGCGAACAGAATGAGATATCGTACAACGACTTTGCTGTAACACGCTGAACCGGCTTCCAGGTTTTGCCACTATCGTTGGTTCGGAGAAGGACGCCATTCCATCCAACGACGTAACCAATCGAAGGCGTCGGGAAGGCGATGCCGCTGAGCCAACTCGTCGTTCCGCTCTGCTGAGAGTTCCACGTCATGCCTCGGTCTGAAGTCATGAGGATGGTGCCGCGAGCACCGACAGTAAGAGCAATACTCTTATCAACGAATGAAACGGCGGAGAGTGGAAATGGTACGCCGCTGCTGTGCTGCACCCACTGTGCGTACAGTGGCTGGTGCTCGAGCACGAGTGTCAAAAGGCTGAAGGCGAGAATGCGGAGAACCGCTCCCGGGTAATGGGTTGATGGTGGCATCAGCGTTCCGGGGAAGTTATTGATCGGGCAGCTCTGCAGAGTGTTTCGATAACGATCTCCGAATTCCGTCGAAGGTTGAATTCCCGCTCCGCTTTGCGGCGCGCGTGTGCGCCCAGCTCACGCCGGAGCACAGGGTTGTTGATCAGCAGCAACATTCTGTCGGCAAGCGCTTTTTCGTCCTCTCCACGAATCAGAAAGCCGGTGTTGCCTTCCACCACCATCTCGTCGATGCTGCCAAGCTCCGTGGCAACCACGGGCAATGTCATCGCCATTGCTTCCATGATGGCGAGCGGGAAGAAGTCCGCGCGCGTCGGCAGCACGAAGAGGTCGGCCTGCCTGTACAGCTCCACGAGTTCGGGACTGTTGGGAGAAATATTTGGATGAACGAAAACATTCGGGGGCACTTCACCGACAAGGCTGTTCGTAACAAGATGGAACTCGCAGTCTTTGAAAGGCTCATGGCGCGCAAGGTTGCAGAGCAAATCGCCCCCCTTGCGCAGAAACTGATTGCCGACGAAGAGAATGCGAATTCTTCCCGAGGAAAGTTTCGGATCGCTTGTCCAGAGATCCAGGTCCACACCCGGTGCGAGAACGCGAATCCTCGATTCATCCACACCATACTGCTCGATCAACGACCGTTTCACCCACTGCGACCACGGCAGGAGAAAGGTTGTGTTCTGATAGGTCTTGCGTGTCTGGCGAAACTTGATCCGTTCGATGAGATGCTGTTGCGTAGAGGAGGGGACACCGTACCACGCACGATGCTCCTCCATCAGCAACGGCGTCACATCCATGGCCATCACACTCGGCACGCGGCGGCGAAAGCCAGTGAGGAAAGAGGCCGGAATGTGGTCGTTGAAATACACGGCATCGAATACCTTCCCAGCCCTGAGCAGCTTGCGGATGCGCGAGCGCGCAATCAAGCCTCCGCGTACTGTCCAGTTCAACGAGATGGGAGGAATGTGTGCAAAAAGCTCCGGTGGATTGTACTCGATGGGAAGCCACGTGGACTCGATATCATCCCGCTGCGAGATAATACTCCGGAGGTTTTGTAGCACTGTCGCCGTGCCGCCGAACCACATGCCGGTAAACAACAGTTGTGGTTTAGGATCTCGCGGGATTTCCATCAGCGTGCCATTGCTCCAACTTGAAGGAGATTGTGTGACATGACATAGTCAGCCAGTTGCTCTGCCACCAGGTGATGACCTCGCTCGTTCCAGTGAGGATCATCCTGAAAAACGAGTGAAGACTCCCGGCTCGTCAGAAACGTCGGAAGCAGATTCAGCACAGGAAAACGAACAAGGGACGCCTTTTCGTCAAAGAACCGGAGGTACTCAAAGCGGTAGGGGTCGTAAACCGAGTATTCACCCTTCTCCCAATTGTTGGGACATTCGTTCGCATTCCAGTGCTGAAATCGTGGAGCTACAACAAGAACGAACTCTGCACAATCTGCTCTGACCTTCGTCGCCAGTCGGCTAATATGAGTCAGGGTCTGCTCAAAATACTCACGCGTCCGATCCAGCGGATGCCGGAAGATGAAAAATCTGTTCCGTTCGACAACGCCATCAACAATGAGATGAAAGTCATAGTAGTCGTAGGTGGAAGTTGTTGTCGCGCCGGAAGCAAACGTGCCGCGGTATGCTACCGCCCGAAACGGATAGCACAGATAACGACTTAGAGCCGACAGGTGAGGCAAGGCAAGCTGATGCAGCGCGCTGTAGAATCTATCCTCATTACCAGCACGTTCGCCGATCTCGAAATATCCCACGCTGTCATCGTGCATAAGTTCCTTCGCATAGTTGATATCATCGCCGATGTCGGTTGCATCGAGAACAAGTATGACCAACGTTGGATCATAGTGCCTCACGATCCCGTCATACAGCCGTTCCTCCAGAAGAGGTGAATAGCTAATCACACCTGCGTTCAGTACTGCCACATGGTCGGTGTGGAGGCGATCGCGAAGCACCTTTTCGAGAACCGCGGGAAATGTGGCCTCCTGACGAACGAACTTACCGAAGGTAAAGGAATCTCCAAGAATCGCCATTCGGTGGCTATATCCACGAAATTCCTCGCGAGGGTATGTACTGCGCAGCCCGTCTTCGTTGGTTCGAATAATCACCGGTACTCCATCAACAAGCCCTTCGTTCATGACGGCATTGGCAGGATAAAGATGATGATACCGAGAGGAGCTGATTCCGTGAAACTCCCGCATGGCTGCAGGAACTTCAGCCACACGCAGAAGGATTTCCGCAAGCACGGCCACAACCAATACGGATCCTGCTGCCAGGGCCATTTCTCTCCATTGCGGGCGGATCGTAAATGCAACTAAGACGGCTACCACACTCAACGCCCAGTAGCTGACGATGCTGCCCACGACGTCATTGCTGATCGTACCGTCGGTTGTGAATGAGTCAACAGCATGAGAGAACACAACAGCCAGCGCAACACCTGCTCCTACTGTGAGGAAAAGAAGAAGCTTCATTTGCATCCTCTTGTTCATTCTCTGGCGCCCCCGTCAGCGTACGCCGTGCCTCCGGGCTGAAGCTCCGGTGCATGAGGATGACCGACGGCAAAGCTCAGCGTGCGGAAACTCTCCCCGTTCCATCTCTCGACATACAGGAGTGCATTTCTGACGAGCCGCATGCGCTTTTCCCTATCGCCTACCACATCAATAACCGCGCGTGCAAACTCCTCCGACGTATCGGCAAGCACGAAAGCTTCATTGGACCCATCCTCCATTCCCAGAGAGCCGGCAGACGTCGTAACCACCGGCTTTCCGTATCCGAGAGCCTCGATGGTCTTGATACATAACCCTGTGCTGAACTGAATGGGATTGATGACGACAGTTGCTGCGGCGTACATTGGTTCGAGATCGTCCAGAATTCCGTGCTTCGTACATCCGTCGGTATCTTCGATGGCCGAACATACCGGACCGACGATATCCAGATGCACACCCTGTACTTCGGCTCGGATACGCGGATAGGTTTCGGCAAGGAACGTGCGAAGCCCGTGGATGTTCGTTCCCGCGTCGGAACCGATGAACAGCAGTCGCGTGCCCGACGTGTCGCGCTGTTGAACCGGCGCGAGCGGTGCGATGTGTCGGACCGTAACCACCGGTTTGTGCGTGAGCGTGGAAAAAAACTCTCGCTCGCGATCCTGAATCGCTATGATCACATCCGCGCGATTGAGAGCTTTCGCCTCCTCGGAAGCCGTTGTGCAATACCATCCGTAAGTCTGGTTCGCCTTGCGATACAGAAGATGCCGGCGTGTGAACACATCGTGCGTGTCAATCAGCTTGAGCACCTTCCGATCGAAACGCTCCAGCGCTTTGGACCAGAAAATATATTCGACGATGACGACGTCGAACCTGAAACGCCGCTGGAGCTTATCAAGGATGGGATCGAGTGCATCGTCGTAGCGGTAGTCAACCGGAAGGATTTCCAGGAAACCCGGCTCGA
The DNA here is from genome assembly GCA_964539775.1 of uncultured Chitinophagales bacterium. Lineage (GTDB taxonomy): Bacteria > Bacteroidota > Ignavibacteria > UBA10030 > UBA6906 > CAADGV01. The sequence continues at coordinate 18,924 of CAZIKE010000054.1, read as the reverse complement.
AGAGGAAACGGAGCCGGCCCAGGTAGCGCCGAAGGCTACGTGCTGGGTGACGATACTTGACCAAATGAAAATGCTCGCGCCACCAGCGTGCCATCGCCTCTTCGTCGGCTTTCCACGGTTCGGTGTTGACGCACAGGAAATGCACTTCATGCCCCATGTCGCGCAAGCTGGTGAGCAAACGCTGAATACGCGTGCGGTTGCCGGCAATCTGTGGATGCGTGGGAATGGGTGAAATAAGCAAAACGCGTTTCATAATCCCCCACCCGACGTTCGTGTTTCAGTCAATGATTCGAGAACACCGAAGGTATCACGAATCATTCGTTCTTCCGAAAACTCCTGCACTCGCTGCTCCGCTGCAAGGGCCATTGCCTTTACCTTTTCGGGATGATGCAATGCCCATCGAAGAGCTTCCAGCAACGAACAACTGTCACCTGCACGGGTGAGCAGTCCATGAACATGATCGTGGATCAGTTCCGGGATTCCGCCAACGTCCGAAGCAACGATGGGCAACCGCCGCGCCATCGCTTCCAGAAGGACGAATGGCAATCCTTCGAACTGCGTTGGGAGAACAAATAGATCCGCGGCTCGCATCAGGCGCTCAACATCCGACCGATACCCGGTAAACAGCACATGCTCGGCAACGCCGTGTTCGTGCACCTGACCGGTAATCCACTCCCTATCCTTTCCTTCTCCCACCCACACACAGCGGACGTCGGGAAAATCCCGTATCAGGCGGGGGAGGGCCCGAACAAGAAACTCAAATCCTTTCGTTCGTTCCAATCGTGCCACCGTCAGAAGAATGACTGCGCGGTGAGGCAAGCCAAGCTCGGCTCGAACCTCACAACGAATCGTGTCGGTCACCTTGTGATCGTGCAACGCCTGCAGGCGAATCCCGTTGTAAATCCTGACAAGATCTTCCTGCGGAGCGCCAAACGTCCGGCTGATGAGCAAACGACTGTGTTCTGTGACTGCAATCCAGCGTTGGTGTCGTTGCCGCGCCCAACGATAGGCGTGCAGTTTTGCATCACGGAAGGCGAAGGGAAAGGGATACGCGTGAAACACAACGGCTGTCGGGATTCTCATGAACGCGCACGCAAGGATCATCCCCAGGCCAAACGTCCCCCAACAAATGTTCAGGAGGATGACGTCCGGGCGAACCCTGCTGAGCAACCGAACCGTTCGCATCCATTGGCCCGCGAGACGTTGCGCTTCAGTTGCACGACGAAGATTCCTTTCGGCTGCTCGCAGAATCCGCAAGGGAATATTCCTCTCCGGTGTTGTGGGATTCTTCCACCGATGCTCTTGCTGTATTGCGGTAAAGTATCGTTCGGGAAAGCGAAGCGCATGGCACTGCACACCGCTTTGGAGAAGCTCATGCACCACCGGCTGCATCTTTGGTGTCTGCGTCACGGCAGCATGTACTTCCCATGCCTGCGTTGCGGCGGTCGCTATCGTCTGGGCGTAGGTCTCCGCGCCGCCGCGTTCGATTGCCGGTATGATGACGAGCAGCTTCCTCATATGGTGATGCCGTTCAGCCAGCGCACCAGGTGACGTTCGAACTCTTCGCCGTTCCAATCAAGGACGGAGAATCGTGGAAGCTGCAGGCAATCCGCTCCCGCCTCTACCACGCCGTGAGTGACCGAACACGCGGCAACGAAACCCTCGTTGCGCACAAGGGAGACTGTTTCCGCCGTATATCGCCCGAAGGGATAGGAGAATGTCGCCACGTTTCCGGCGAGCAACTTTTCAAGATACTGCTTGCTTTCCCGAATTTCACACTGTTGCGCCTCGATCGGGAGTTCCGAAAGCAAGGCGTGACTCACGGTGTGCGCACCAATATCAATGAGTCCTGTGTTCGCCAACGTACGCACCTCCTCCGGCGTGAGAGAACGATGACTTTCCCGCAGTACAAAGCTCATCCCCGCCCAGGAACGGATCGCTGCAAGAATTCGCTCCCGTGGCTCTTGCGGAAGAGGCCGCAATCTCTCCCACAGCGTGTAGTAGAATTGAAGACGCCGACTGTGATCGCGTGTATGTGCACAATCATGACGGTATTCTTCCCGGCTGTACACAGCGGCGGAGCCAAGATCCCACGTTTGCGTTCCATCATCAAGATGGAGCTGAAGTGTCTGGGGCAGTGTCCCCGGACGCAGCAGGGCCTGCTCCAACTCATCCCACCAATACTCTTTCTGAGTTCCAAGGTAACCTGTCGTAACGAAGACTGTGGCAGGAATCTCATACCGCTCGAGTACCGGTTTTGCAAGATGCAGATTGTTCGCATAGCCATCATCAAAGGAGACAATAACAGCCCGATCGGGCACGTCTCCTTCTTGCAACGCGGCCGACAGGGAACGAAGACTCATAGGCTGGGTACGTTTGCGAAGGAGACGCATCTGCGCTTCAAAGTGCTCGGGGCGTACACGCAAATACCAGGGGTCGGCATCAACCCCGGCAATGCGATGATACATGAGAATAATGCCGCGAGGGCGCGCCATTCCTTTGACCCGCTGTGCAAGCCATCGTGCCTGCTGGAGTCCGGGAAGTCTCATCGCCGGAGCGTCCTTTCTACGCGGCCCTTGAGACGTTGCACTTTCGCCGACAGGCGCACCAGGTGCGGGTGGCGGTACGGAAAGAGCATGCGCCGTATGATTCGCCAGGTGGTTGTATCTCTCTTGTTGGTGCGAGCGAGATACTGCTCCAGCCAGGTCAAGAACATCGCGCGCGCGGGCGCCCAAAGCCCCGCCTGATGTGACTGTGTTGTGCACGCTCTCTCGTGTTGACGGTACCGGTACCAGCATTCGCTTGCTACAAAGACGGGAAACGTCGAGCAGAGCTTGGCGTGGAATGCCTGATCCTCATACATCCCCCGAAACATGTCTTCGTAGCTTCCCACTGCCTCTATCGCACTCCGGCGTACCATAATGTCGCACAGACTTGCCCACTCGTCCTGCAGAAACATATCAAGGACGGCCGGGGGCTGAACAACGGTATCGAGGGGCAGGCTATAGCGTTGAAGAAAGTCCCGACCCTGATCTTCGGGCTTTCCCGTCCAGCTATACCACCACTGCGTGCGGCCGCAGACAAGCGCTGCCTCGGGATGCGTCTTGAGAATCTCCACCTGACGTTCGAGCTTGTGCGCGAACCATACATCATCGGCATCAATGAATGTGATGAATCTTCCACGTGCATGAGATATGCCGAGATTTCTGGACGCGCTCATCCCCCGGTTGATGCAACCTTCATGCGTCAGATAGAAAATGCGTGACGGATCGGCCTCGACGTAGCTACAAGCGATTGCCGCGCTGCCGTCGGTAGAGCCGTCGTCCACGAGAAGCAGTTCCCAGTCCGTGTAGGTTTGTCCGATCACACTCTCGATGGCCTCACGGAGAAACTCCTCTCCATTCAGAAAGATGAGAACGACAGACACCGATGGAATATGCGCAGTGTTCATGGCCGATCCTGCTCTTGGTCCGAAACACCGAGTGCCCGCAGAAGCGCCGATTCGAAATACGAGAACGAATGTACCTCGGCAATGTAACGTTGTGCTTCCCTTCCGATGCGTTCCTTCTCGAAGTCTGTAATCATCTGCTCGATCGCCTCCGAGAAGCGGTCGAGCGTCTCTGCATCGTCCCCGTTGCCCGGTCGCTCACCCACAAAGATGCCAAACCTGCTGGTGAGACCGTCGGGATCGAGAGCAGCAATCGTCGGTTTCCCGAACGCAAATCCTTCAAGCATGGCAACCGGAACACCCTCATGAATGCTCGTGTTGACGACAGCCCACGCATTTTTCAACAACCCTTCCTTGTCCGCTCCTTCCACTCGACCGAGGAACTTCAGATTGGGAATATTTCGGTACGGCGCGAGAACAGGGTTCATCAAGTCGGGGTGATGGGTGCTTCCTGCAAGAAAGAAGTCGGCACCGGAAAATCGTCGGGCAAGCTCACAGAAAATCCACGGCCGTTTGATGGGATCGAGCCGCGCAAGAAATAGGAAGCTCGGTCTGTGTGAAAACGAAGGAGCTTCCGACGACACAGGGATCGGTTTCGGCCAATGGAAGGCTTCCATGTGGTGGAGGCCGTACAAGCGTCTTGCGATATCCGCAAGATGTTTTGCTTCGGCCGCAAAGAGAACTCTGCGGCCGTATGCTCTGCTGAGGTCAAGCATTCGGCGAAGTGACTCACCGCGGCGTTCGCCCTGTTCGATCAGTTCTTCGATGGTGGTTGCACCCCATGCCTTGATCTCAAGTTCAATGGTGGCAAGTTTCTCCCACACCTGGCGGTCTTTCGGATCCTTGATCCAGACGATCCATGGCATACAGGGGAAATGCTCCAGATAGAATTCGTAGGACCGATAGTGATCAAGACCGACCAGCACATTGATCTTCCGACCGATGAGAAGTCGTGCACACTGCAACTGCGCACGCAGGCCGGGCCATCGCGGAAGAAAGACCACGTCTGCATGATGGTAGCGTCTGAGCAGGACTCCAGGAATATCTTTTCGCTCACACAGCAGCACATCCCCTCGCATTCGAGACGGACGAGTATTGCAATGATCGGTCACATACTTCAGAGTCGTTCCGTATCCTCCGAAAGGCATGAGGTCGGGATGATTGAATTCATCGCTCAGGAAACCCACATTGACCCTACCTGCAAACCGGGCATGTTTGCTCTGGCGATAGAGGGCAACGAAAAGCCGGCGAAGAAATCTCGAAAGAGACTGTTTCAGCTTTTTGAGGAACGTACGTGAGCCGTCAATCTCCGGAGAAACCACGCCGCGTCGCTGCAGCTCCGACCACGACACCTTCGCGTCCCCCACAATCCTGACCTTCACGGTGCGTCTGCCGAGCACGTAGTACGCCGCAAAGCGATGATGCCCGTCTTTGATCACAAAGTACTCCGTACCCCGCACACGCGCCACCTTCAGGTGGCCCTCATGTGAATGAAACCCATCGCGGTCCAGATACCGCTCGTCGAGCGTCGTGCCATGTCCGTTCCGAAGCGTGCGGTACATATCGAGAAAATACTGCGCCTGATCAATGATGCGAGACGGCTCTGCGATCCCGAAGAAAGAACCGAAGGTGGCAATATCGGCGCAGCCATGGCGATAGTATTCGGTCTGTTGAAACCTTGTGGGATCAATCCGATCCGCGTCCCGAAACTCTCTCAAGAACCGAACGTGGGGCGAATTCTCCAGGAGGCAGTGTTTCAACTCCGTGAACCCTCCGGTGAGCAGTCTGTCAACAGGCACTGAACGCAGCATCAGAAGCCCCCATGCGCGGGAAAGAAGCCTTGCCGGCCGCGTGCGGGAAAAACGTACCTTTGCCTTCTCCGCCCTCCAGGCGAAACCGCTTCTCAGGCGCTTTGCAAATGTCGCAACCGATGTCACAGTATCAACGTGTGTTTTCATGACAGCACGGAGAGATAGTGGCCCTCGAGAGCACCGACCTCTTTCCTGACATCGTGATACTTCTCGATAAACGACCGCCCGATCCGTCCCATCTCCTGCCAGCGATCCTGATCGCGGCACAGTTGCACGATATGCTCGGCCATCGCCTCGCAGTCTCGTTCTGGAGAAAGAAGTGCACTCTTCCCCGGTACGACCACATTTGGAATATCAGCATGCAGCGTGCTAATGACCGGCAATCCCATCGCCTGTGCTTCCAGAATTGTGGTAGGCGCACCACCTTCGCTGTTGCCATCGGCAGCAGTAACACTGTGATGCAAATAGATGTCGGCTTCGTTCATCGCCTGAAGGTACTGCGCGTGGTTCATCTCGCCCAGAAATCTGACGATCCTTTCCAGACTATTCTCTCGAACGAATGCTTCGAGCTGTGGCTTGAGGACGCCGTCGCCGACGATGCGAAACTCAAGTTTGCAGTTTCGTCGGCTCGCAATCGCAAGAGCTTCCAATGCATATCTCAAGCCTTTCTTTTCGACGAAGCGACCGCAGAAGAAAAACACTACCGGCTCGTTTGTTTTCTTCGGAGAACGTGCACCAAATGGCAATTCATCAAGATCAACTGCAACACGTTGGATTCTGATTTTCCCCTCGGACGCACCCAGTTGTGCCAGGCATGACTTCATAAACTCGCCCTCTACCAGAAAGAGGGACCCCTCGCGGAAAAGCTCCCCGTAACGTCTCAGCCATTCCTCCTCTTGCGCGTAGCGGGAGACGTCATACCCGTAGAAGCTGGTGATGATCGGCAGCAAAAGCGATCCGCGCAACTGAATCGCCTCCCACCCTCGGGGCCCAAAGTGAGCATGCATGAGCCGTACACGGCGGCGAAGAAGAATGTCTTCGCAGGGTGAGAGGTATCTTCCTGCGAATCTGCGTCTGAGACCCGACCGCAGCCACCGCCATGAGAATTTCTGGGGCGGCTGAATCGGAAGCCGGTATGCATCGCGCTTAGAGATACGGTATCCCACAAGATCGTGAAATCCCTGCGCAAAATAGATGCAGTGAAATCGTCGCAGGCGAAGTAGATACTTATAGATAAACGGCTGAATCTCCAGAAAGAAGAAATCGTTTGTCTGCGCTACAACGAGCCTGTCCCCCATATGGGCGCCTCACCTGTGGTTCCGAAGAATGGTTCGAACTGCCCTGATGACATCCTGAACATCTTTCTCCGAAAGCTTCGGAGACAAGGGAAGCGACACCGTTCGCTCCGAAATCCACCCAGCGTTGGGGAAGTCTCCCCGTCTGTACCCGAAGGTTTTGCGGTAAAACGGATGAAGGTGCAGAGCGATGTAATGGACGCCTACTCCGATTTTTCTTTCTGTCATCTTTTGCAGAAAATCATCGCGTCGTATCGAGCAGCGATCGAGATCGAGCAGCAAGGTGTACAGGTGGAATGCATGACGAGTGTTTGGTTCCGGATCGGGCGGCAGAAAGACGGGGAGGTCGGCAAAGGCGTTGTTATAGCGTGCCCAGATCTCCGAGCGCCGACGCCAGTACCGCTCGACACGGGGTAGCTGGTGAATACCGATCGCCGCCTGGAGGTCCATCATGTTGTATTTGAATCCTGCTTCCACAACGGAATAGTGCTTATAGCCCGAGTCACTGAAGCGCCGCCATGCATCCTTACTCATACCGTGGAGAGCCAGAACCTTGATTTTTCCGGCGTAGGATGCTCGGTTGGTAATGACCATGCCGCCTTCACCCGTGACGATGTTCTTTGTAACGTAGAAGCTGAAACAGCCCATGTCGCCAAAGGTCCCCGCTTTCCTGCCGTGGTATTCGGTCTCGATGGCATGGGCGCAGTCCTCAATCACCTTCAGTTTGTACTTGCGAGCCAGCGCCATGATCGCATCCATGTTGCATGGCCTTCCGGCGAAGTGCACCGGGACCATCGCCCGTGTACGAGCGGTGATCTTTCGTGCGATCTCTGCAGGAGAAATGTTCTGTGTATCCCGCTCACAGTCGGCCAGCACGGGCTTCCCACCGGCATGGATCACGGCGTTGGCAGTAGCGGCAAAGGTCATCGTCGGAACAATTACCTCATCACCGGGACGAAGTCCGATAGCGGCAAGAGAAAGATGCAGCGCAGCGGTACATGAATTCACTGCCACGGCGTGTGCACATCCCTTGTACCGCGCAAACATCTCTTCAAACTGCTTGACCTTCGGGCCGGTCCCCAACCATCCTGATTTCAGAGAGCGATTGACCTCCATGATTTCCTGCTGTTCGATGAGGGGACTTCCGAAGATTAAGAACTCAGCTCGCGCCATATGCTTTTCGGTTCGTCAGGTATGGAGTGCGCTGCCAATCGGCTGAACGACCTGCGGCTCACTCCACGAATAGTCGAACTGCAGATACCCCTTGATCCACCTCTGATGGGGGAGATTTCCATCCTGATCGCTGGCGGCGGGGTGAATGTTCAGAAAAGCCGCTTCCGAAAGATGGTCCTGGCGCATCGCGTCTCCAAACAAGCGTAACATCAACACGTAGTCTCCCGGTCGCAGGTAGTTCGGATCGCATCGGAGTTGCACGCTGTACAGACCGGGACGAAAATGGCTCGAAAACTCTGGTGATGGGACCGTGAAAAGTTTGATTTCGTCCTCGAGCGTTTTCACCGTACACCCGAGTTGCACGTGTCGGAGCGGTTCGTACACGCGGAAGCACAGCTCGACAACGAAGGGCTCTCGCTCGGACAACACTGGAGTCTCCTCTCCCTTACTGTTGAGCAGCCGAATCCATTCGTACCGGGCTTTCTTTCCGACGATATTTTCGTCGCGTGCAAGGCTCGTCAGCACGATTTTTCCGCTTCGTTCGCCCGCAGCTTCCACCTGGCGAATGTATTCCCGTACGACATCGGCCGACGGGCCTGCCGTAACAATTCTTCCCGATTCGAACCGCAAGCACCGCTGCGTAAGGCTGAGGATCGAAGACATATTATGGCTCACAAACAGCAGCGTGCGTCCTTCGTTCGCTACATGCTCCATCTTGCCCAGGCACTTTCGTTGAAAGGCAAGATCACCCACAGCAAGTACTTCATCCACAATCAGGATTTCCGGCTCGAGATGCGCGGCGACGGCAAAGGCCAGACGCACGTACATGCCCGAGGAGTAGCGCTTCACGGGTGTATCGAGAAATTTTTCAACTTCTGCAAACGCCACAATCTCATCGAACTTCTTTCTGACCTCGGCTTTGCTCATGCCCAGGACGGCGCCATTGAGAAAAATGTTTTCGCGTCCGGTCAATTCGGGATGAAAGCCGGTGCCCACTTCCAAGAGGCTTGCCACACGACCCTTGATGTGAATGCGTCCCGTCGTCGGCTCCGTGATGCGGCTGAGGATTTTCAGCAACGTGGACTTCCCGGCACCGTTCCTGCCAATGATGCCGACACGCTCTCCCTGCAACGCCTCCAGCGAGACGTCTTTGAGCGCCCAGAATTCTTCTCGGGTCGAGTACAGTCCGGCCATATGCTGAGGCGATCGTACCTTCTCGAGCACGACACGGACGGCCGCGGATAGCGCATCTTTCAGAGTTGGATTCTGATTCTGCTGTCGGTGCGCAAGGATGTATTTCTTCCCCACGTTCTCCACGTGGATGACGGGCTGAGCCATTAGTGTATTCTGAATGTCGTAACAGTGATCACTGGTTTCGTACCTTCCCCCGTCAGTTCGCTAAGGAGTAGGCAGAGGGAGCTTCCCGTAAGCAACCACGACAGCATACAAAACCCACAGAAATCCGATTGTTGGCAGTATCACGGAGGCCCAACGGTAGCGAGTTCCTGCATTGACCACACCAAACGATGCTAATGGAAGAAGTATCGGTACCACATCGATGGTGTAAAGCATGCGAGCCGCCACGGCCATATGAATCAGCGTGAACGCGCCCACGCTCACAAGCAGCGGCCACGCTTCATCCCGGAGCGCTCGCCACCCCACAACAAGTGCCAGCAGAAGAACTACGCCCTGCTGAATCATCATGAAGTAATCTGTTATGTTCGGGGACATACCATAGGCCTGCGGCACACCCCAGTTAAACCACAGCGGCAGGAAACGGTAGCCCGAGAGGAGAACATATTCAGCCGGATGTGCGCGGATGATGCGCAGCGACTCTTCACGCAGTACCAGGTCGAACTCAGCTTCATTCTCGGTCCCCTTGAGATCGGGCCGACTCGATATCACCTGCCATAAGGCGCGCTCTGTGCCGGGGCCAGCAACGAAGGGAATGTACTTGTGTTCTTCCAGAAGGTGATTCTGCCGATAGAAATTGTAGCCGAACAACGTCGTCCCTATCACCGGACGTCCAAACACAGAAAAGTTTCTGACCATCCAGGGCAGTTGCACAAGAGCTGCTGCGACCACGAAAAGCACAATCGGACGCACGCGCAACCAACCGGTCTTCCGCCCATGTGAAAAAGGAGGAAAGAATGATAAGAAACCCGCTAACGCAAGTATCACGGCCGCGAGTGCTGAGCGCGAGAGTGCGGCAAGACCCAGAGATAGTCCCGAAGAAATCCAACATCGTGCATCGCCTCGCCTCAGCGCCCGAACGAAGAATACAAGTCCCCATACCATAAAAACCGCTGCAATCAAATCCACCTCCTTTCCCGGCACTTCACGCATGGCAGGAAGATACACTGCCCACAACAGAGCGGACAACAGCGCCACAAGACTTCCCGCCAGCTCACGAGCAAGCACGAATGTACCAAGCATGACCAGAACACTGACTCCGATATGAAAGACTCCAAGCGCAATGTGCGACCCGCCTGTGAGTGTACCGAGAGCGGCAAAGAGAAGAACCGGCACGGGTTCTCGCGCTGCGCTCACCTTGTTCGTCGGACCGCTGAACGGGAAATACGATGGCGCGATAAAGCTGTACCCGTCTCCCTTCCAGAGCGACTCTGCAATATCCCAGGACATCCCCCGAAACGTCGCAGCGACGTCGCGTGAATGCCAGAGGTGATAGCCATCCAACGCAACCAGCATCAACACCAACAGCACGATAGCCAGCGTTGGCGAGCGGTCGAGCCAGAAGAGTAATTCCTTGCTTTTCCGCTCTGCACGAAGGAGGATGTGGAGGTCAAGTTTCCATTCCACGGGCAAAAAATCTTTCTCCCCCGGGTGTACATGGGCACGTACTCCCCTCACGATCCACGGGAAACCCAATGCTTGTGTGAAGAAATTTACTCCCTTAGATCACATCGGCAAACGTTCTCTCGGTTCTACGGAAATACCAGAGAGCACTGGCAAGCACGATGAACACCAGAGCCAGCGATGCCGCAATTCCGGGAACATAAAGCTCTTGCTTCGCTCCCAAGAGTGCCCAGCGAAATCCCTCGATCGCGCCGACCATCGGATTGAGGTAATAGAGAAATCTCCAAGCATCAGGAATGACGGAACTGGAAAAACCGACCGGTGACACGTACACACCAATCTGAATGACAAAGGGAATGATATGTTGGAAGTCGCGGTACTTCACATTGAGGGCCGCAAACCAGAGTCCCAACCCCAGGGCCGAAAGTAATGCAATGAGTACGAAAGCCGGAAGCGCAAGCACATGCCAGTCCGGCACGACCTGAAACCAGGCCATCAGCGCGAGAAGCACAACCCACGAAATCAAGAAGTCCACAAAGCTTGTCAGCAGACCGCTCAGCGGCGCAATGAGACGCGGAAAGTACACCTTCGAGATCATGCTGGCATTCTTCGTCATGCTGTAACTGCACTCCGCCACTGCATTGGCAAAGAGCTGCCAGGGAAGGATTCCCGCAAACACCAGCAGCGGATAGGGCACACCCTGCGAGGGAAGTTTCGCTATCTTGCCAAACAGCAGCGTGAAGACCACCATCGTAAGAAACGGACGAACGAACGCCCACGCCACACCGATGGCGGTTTGCTTGTAACGCACGAGTAAATCACGCCATGCCAGAAAGTAGAACAACTCCCTGAAGCGCCAGATGTCTTTCCAGTACTGGCCCTCGGTGCGACCCGCTTCAATGATGATTTCGTGTGTTTCCACGTCTGCCTTCTTCTGAGAAAGTACGGATCTCACATGGACCCTGTTCGAAGACGAATCATTCGACCGTAATGAATCCTATCGTACACCCTGCGTGGACGACCGTTTACCGTCGGCGGAGGTTCCTCGTGAGCTGCGTATGGTTGCACGCGATGGTTCTCTTCCCCCTTTTGTCTCTTCAGAGCACGCCGGAGGGAACGCCACCCGCGATCATCTCTCCAGAGGCGCGATGCTAGTGGAAGTGTTACGATCCGAACGAGCGCCTTCAGTAACGTAAGATGGAACTCGGAGGAGACAATTCGCAGGGGATCGGCGGCAAAGCTCCTCCACAGATACGCAAGCGTGACGCCGTACTGGCGTTGCCTGTTACTCTTTCCTGTGAGGTAGAGGTAGAAGGAACTCCTGGAGTACCGTGTTATGGACGCCGGCACAGCAGGGTTGCGCCGGCGAAGCTCCGTCGTGAAGGCAGCGAAGGCCCGCTCCATCCGTCGGTAGTCCGCCGAAAGACTCGTCAGTACTTCGCGGTAGCCGACAAGAATCCGGGGAACCAGACGGTACTCGAACCGCTCGGCGATGCGGAGATACATGTCCCACTCCTCGCAGGGCGTCGTTGCGCCGTTGTACAGACCCACGACATCGAAGCAGGAGCGGCGAATGAGCGCGCAGCTACCATTGCCGAGGAAATTGGAAAACATGAGGTCGGCAACGACGTTCCCCTCGAACGCATGCGTTATGTCGACAATGGGCCGGTCTTCTTCATCAATGATCCTGGACCAGCAGTACACGAGACCTACCTTCTCGTGGCAAGCCTGCATCAGCGTGACTTGCTCGGCAAGTTTCTCCGGATACCACACATCATCGGAATCCAGTGGAGCTATCAACTCGCCGCTCGATTTCTGAATACCGAGGTTGCGCGCGGTTGCAACGCCGCCGTTTTGCTTCCGAACCAGAACGACGCGGGGATCGCGCTCGCAGAATGACTGCACGATCTGCGGAGTCTCATCCGTTGAGCCGTCATCAACCACGATGATCTCCATGTTCGGGTACGTCTGCTCGACAACCGAACTCAGTGTCCGCCCGATAAAGCGCGCGGCATTGTAGGCAGGGATGATAACGGAGACCAACGGCATTGTACTCACACGCATTCGCCGAAACAGAAATCTGCTTTGCTACAACAACGTGAACGAAATTCGAGTGACATCGCTTGTTGCTCGTCACAGGGCGAAGATCTCGTTACCGAATGAGAACAAGCTTGCGTGTAGCACCAAAACTGCCCGCACGAAAACTGTAGTAATACACACCGCTTGCAAGCCCGTCCCCACGAAAAACGATTTGATGATATCCTGCATCCTGCTGCTGGGAAACCAAGCGCGCCACTTCCCGTCCGAGTACATCGTAGACGACCAGCGAAACGAAAACCGCGCGAGGCAAGCCATAGCGAATCGTCGTCGTGGGGTTTGCCGGATTGGGGTAGTTTTGCGCCAGCTCGAAGTCCTCCGGCATCCCGGCGGCGTCGCCAGCTCCGGTCAGCAGAATCCGAAACTCCCACACGTCTCCGAACGGTCCCCATCCGGCTTCGTTCAATGCTCGTACGCGCCACCAGTAGCGTCTGCCGTTAGCAAGGTGTCGCGCCGTCCAAGTCGTATCGACAAGCATGGAGTCGACAAGAGGGTTGGAAAAGAGCGAGTCTGTTGCAAGTTCCAACCAATACCGGATAACTTCCGGATGGCTCTGACGCCAGACGAGGAGCGCGGTATCGGCACCGATGAGCGCGTTGTTGGCGGGTGCAATAAGTGCCACAGGCTCAGGTTGTTGTATGAGTGTCCTGAACGCCCACACGTCGGACCATGTACTTGTTCCACCGCTGTTCGCTGCATGCACTCTCCAGTAGTACCACGCACCGCGCTGGAGTCCCGTAACGGCGCGCGTTGTGTCCGTCACCGTCGAGTCATCAACAACCGGAGTACTGAACAACGAATCCCCGGCCACTTGAAGGCGGTAGCGATCGGCCCCGGCGCTTCGATGCCAGTTGACCGTGAGAGAAGTCGGATGGCCGACTGAGCGATGAGGGGGCGAAAGCAATTGCGGCGCAAACGGCGGCGCAAGGATGGTCACAAAATTCCACCACGAACTGAACCCGCCCCAGCCCATTTCGTTTCGGGCTCGCACGCGCCAGTGGTATCGTGTGTTGTTGGACAATGCACTGACAGTCGTCGTCGTGTCGGTGAGCGATGTATCTCTCACGCTGGGCTGGGCAGTAGTGTCGGTTGCCAATTCAAACCAGTACGCGTTCACGCTTCTGGACCCATCATTCCTCCACCAAATCCTGTCTGTTGGGCGAACAATGGACGTTTGATCCGCAGCGCGATGCCACACGAACGTTACACTCGTCGGTTGGCCGTTAGTGTTGTTGGGGGGACTAAGGAGAGCGACCTGCGCGGGCACGCCCAGCGTCTTGAACCTCCGCCACCGGGAATACGCGCTCGTCCCTGTGCCGTTCCTCGCATTCACCCTCCAGTAATACCAAGTCAGAGCCTGGAGGTTCAACACCTGATAGGTCGTATCGGTGATGAGCGAATCATTCACAACAAGCTGAATGAATGATGTATCCAGCGCAACCTGCAGTCCATAGCCCGAAGCTGCTGACGACGTACGCCAGACAAGTGGTATCGACGGTGGGTTGCCGACGGAACTGTCCGGCGGCGAAACAAGCTCTGGCGGATTC
>CAZIKE010000054.1:0-4726 GCA_964539775.1 uncultured Chitinophagales bacterium | reverse complement strand
AACAAAGCCCCGGTCTGCAGAAAAAGGGTAAGCGCCCGGAGGCAACATCGGAATGCTATCCAGCGGATTGAAGAAATTCCCGGTCTGCAGAAAAAGTGTAAGCGTCCGGAGGCTCCAGTTATAGTAGTTGCCGTTCACATAAGGAGGGACAGTGGCGACGTTGTCCGCATACGCCGAATCGCAGAACGCCTGATACGCCGTTGTCGTCCCCATGGAGCCGGCGGCAAACGGCCCGACAAAGACATTGATATGCTGTTGCCCGATGGGGGTTCCGTCGAGATAATACCCCTCGCGGATATTTACCGAGCCGATGGCGCGTGCGAAGTTGGAGATTCTTTGCAGAAACACTCTCCCCCGCTCGTCTCCGAACCACACGCGGTCGACGGCAATCCGCCAGGGCGTTCGTGTTGCATCGTAGTAGTAATAGTAGGCAAAGCCTGGTGCAGGTTGTCCATCTGCACGACACCAGTCGGGCACCAGACCGGTGTTGACGTGAGCAGCGCGCTGGAGAATATCGTAGCAACGTGTAACGACGCTGTCCCATCCTGCGTTGCCCGTTACGGCTCGAAACGCGCGGTAATAGGCTGGAGCAAAATACGACGGGTTGGTAACGTTCGATCCACCCCAATAGTCCCCCGGCTTCAGGACATACGTGCCGGGTTCAACTTCCCACTGATAGATACGGTTGATTTGCGTTACAGCGTGTTGCAGATAGTTGATGGAACCGTTGCTTCCCCATTGTCGGTGCGCGAGGATCAGAGCAAAGGCTGCGTCCTCGTCAGCATCGGTAGCTCCGCCATCACCGAGAACCTGTCCGCAGTTGCTTCCGATCCACCAGTGCATCATGCCGCGCGGATCCATGTGAGCCATGTAGTAACGCCAGAGATCATCAAACAACGCCCGGTCGTTGTAGTTGACCGACAGCAGCATCCCGTAGGCAATCCCCTCAGAGTACGTGGAACTCATATCATTGAAGAGCACCCGGCGATACCCGCATGCCCCGTTCGTCGTCACATAGTTGTTCTTCCATGCAATGTACGACGATTCGGCGTGAACATGACTTCGGGAAGCGGGCATGATACCGTACGGGTATGTGGTATTTTGGGGAAAAGGAAATCGCGCCTGCGCATTTGCCGACGCCGTGCCGATGAACCAAAGAAAGAGAACCTTGCTTACTGCGAGGAATCTCAAGTCCGATAGACGCATGGGCTTCATGCAATCATGCTGAAGAGTGCAAAAGGACGTAATCCCCGGCGAGAGTTGGACAGATATCTCAGCTGAGAGGCTGATGAGCCTGTGGCTCAGATTGCCCCTAAACCCGTAGACGCTTTCAGTGGAATATACATGAGTCCTCCGCCGTAGTCAAGAATCCCCTTGTCTCGGCGCCTCGCGCGGTCTGAACTCACGAATACGCTTGCGTGTCAATCCGAAGTAGTTTTCGATGATAGCCGTGATGCGTTGTGCAGCTTTCCCATCTCCATAGGGATTGACGGCGTTTGCCATCGTGCGATATGCACGTTGATCAGTTAGGAGTTGTGTTGCGATGCGCACGATCCGTTCCGTGTTCAACCCCACCAGGCGTGCCGTCCCAAACTGCACCGCCTCAGGGCGTTCCGTCACGTTCCTCAAGACCAGGACGGGCTTGCCCAGTGCCGGAGCTTCTTCCTGTATACCTCCCGAATCGGTGATGATCAGGTACGACTTCGCCATGAGGTGGATGAACTCCTGATACCCCAACGGCTCCAGCAGGTGAACGTTGGGGAGGTTGCCGAGGACAGGCACAACAACATCTCGCACTGCTGGATTGAGATGAACGGGGAAGACGAACAGGTCATCAGTATGACGCAAGGCGAGTTTCTTCACCGCACGGCACGCGTTGCGCATAGGCTCGCCCCAATTCTCACGACGATGCATGGTCAGAAGAACAATGCGCTTGGTGGTGTGCATGAGTTCGGCGAGCGCCGGGTGACGCGGTGTGAACCGTTTCTGAAGAGCAAGGTGCAGCGCATCAATCACGGAGTTCCCGGTCACGAAGATGCGCTCCCGAGGGCAATGCTCTGCCAACAAGGCCTGCTTCGCAGTCTCGGTCGGTGCAAAGTGCAAATCGGCAACCGCACTCGTCAGCCTCCGGTTGATCTCTTCCGGAAACGGATGCGCTTTGTCGTTGGTGCGCAGGCCTGCTTCCACATGGCCTACAGGGATACGACGATAGAATGCCGCGAGACTTCCCACGAACGTTGTCGTCGTATCGCCCTGGACAAGGACCATGTCGGGTGCGACCTCCTCCAGCACGGCATCTAAAGCCGTCATGGTTTTGCTGGTCAACGTCGCAAGGGACTGCCGGGGCTGCATGATGTTCAAGTCGTAGTCCGGCCTGATGGCAAACACGTCCAACACCTGATCCAGCATATGCCGGTGTTGTGCCGTAGCAATCGTCACGACTCGAAAGAATGGCGACTCGTTCTTGAGTGCGCGAATGACGGGAGCCAACTTGATGGTATCCGGTCGGGTGCCAAAAATGACAGCAATGCGTCTGGGCTGTTTCCGTTTCATGAGGTTCCGATACATTCAAAACGCAGGCAAGAAAAGGTACAGAATTCGGCAACGTCTTCCAACGCCGTGGTGTGTTCTCTGCCGTTGAAATGATGGCTCAATTTCTCTACATTGGCTCCGTGTTCGCTCCCCTGCCCCGAATGAAATCACCTATGCCGTCGGGTTCGACTATGCGCGACACCACAACCAAGGCCCCGCTGAAGATTGCACTCACCTACGCGATTGTCGCCGGCGTCTATATCCTGGTCTCGGATCGCCTGGTCGGCGCACTCAGCCCCACACGCGAGGCCATCATAACGATCTCGCAAATCAAGGGATGGGGGTTCGTTCTTCTCACCGGTTTTCTCCTCTACATTGGACTTCGCAAGCACCTCTCCACCCAGCAGAAGATTCAGGATGCGTTGCGAGAGAGTAACGAACGCCTCGCCCTCATTACAGCTACCACACCGGTTTTCCTTTTTGAGATTGATCGGACAGGAGCAATCCTTCATGCGACGAAGCCGTTTCATGGAATGCAGAGCGGAGCTATCGTCGGCACGAACTTCTTCTCCGTTCTGCCCGACGAGCGACGCGCCGCAATTGCCGCCATCGTGGAGAAGACATTGCAAACCTCCACGCCGATGTCGTTGGAATACACGGCACGCGCAGACGGACAACAACCGAGAACATTTTCCCTCACGATTGCTCCGCTTCATCTCAGCAACGGATCCCAACACCTCCTCGTGACCGCATACGACATTACACAGCTCCGAGCAGTCGAGGAGAGGGTGCGGCTCCAGGCGCGCCTGCTTGATGCAGTCGGACAGGCAGTGATCGCTACGGACTTGAACGGCATCATAACGTACTGGAACAACGCCGCAGAAACGATGTATGGGTGGACGTCGGCAGAAGTTCTGGGGCGGAAGATCCTCGACGTCATGCCGGCAGATGCAGCGCATGCTGAAGCCTCCTCGAGTATGGAGCGCCTGCGTTGCGACGAGCGATCGGCCGGTCAGTTCTCTGTGAAGAGGAAGGATGGCTCCTCCTTTCTCGCATTCGTCACGAAGTCACCGATCATGAACGATGAGGGTAAGGTCACCGGCATCATCAGCATTGCGATGGACATCTCGGCCCAAAAGAAGACCGAAGAGGAATTGCGACGATCCTATGAGCGCTTCGAGCTTGTCTCCCGCGTCTCCAGCGATACAATCTGGGATTGGGATATTACTTCGGGCAGTCTCTGGATCAGCGATGCTTTCTTTCAGAAATACGGTTACCCCCGGAGCGGTGCGCTCACGCTGAAGGATTGGGATGCACATATCCATCCGGAAGATCGAGAGCGCGTGCTGAACAGCTTACTCACTGTCGTGGAACAGAAGGCAGCTTCATGGGAAGAGGAATTCCGGTATGTGCATGCCAACGGCTCCACAAGCTACGTCGTCGGGCGCGGGTTTCTCGTGTGCAACGAGCAAGGCATACCTGTGCGCATGCTTTGCTCGATGGTGGACGTCACGACCTTGAAGCTCGCAGAACTGGATCAACGCTACCTCGCCGAAGAACGTGAGAAGCTGTTGCGCCAGCTACGCCTGCAGTTCGAGCGCATGCCTGTCGGCTATGTGCTGTTCGATAGAAACTTCCACATCCTCGAGTGGAATCCGTCGTGCGAGAGGATCTTTGGCTTTACGAGGGACGAGGTACTTGGGAGGTCGCCATTCGGGCTGGTGATCGCACCGTCGCTCGAGCCCTTCATTCTGGAGCTTCTTGAACGACTCAAGATGGGAAAGGAAACGCTCACACGCATCAACGAGAATCTCACCAAAGATAGACGGACCATTTTGTGTGAATGGTTCGACACGCCGCTGTTTGATGAACACGGTACGTACGCCGGCATGATGGCCATGGTACAGGATATTACCCTGCGCCGTCAGGCGGAAGAAGAGTTGAAAAAATCGAACATCCAGTTGCGGCATCTCTCTGCGTATTTGCAGTCCGTGCGCGAGCAGGAACGCAAGCACATCGCGCGGGAAATTCACGATGAGTTGGGACAGGAGTTGATCGCGCTCAAGATGCAGGCGGCCATCTTGCAAAAGGCGATCGTCAAGTTGGAGGGAGCAGTGCCTAAGACCGAGCTTCTCGAGATCACCGGCTCGCTCACCGCCATGGCCGATACGTCGATCCGCACAGTGCGTCGCAT
>CAZIKE010000053.1:0-23323 GCA_964539775.1 uncultured Chitinophagales bacterium | reverse complement strand
TTTGATGTCCTCTCCTGCGCCGTTCACGGTGACCGGGATCTTCGTAATGTCAATGAGTTCGGTTTCGACTTCGGGGAGCTTCGCCACCTGACTCAGCACCAGTTTTGCCACATGCTCGCTGAGGCGCCCCTGACGCGGGGTGCCAAGGATGACGGGGATGTAGAGTGGTCGTGTACTATTCAACGTTTTTGCCTTTCCGGGTTTATAGAGTGGCACGACATGTCGTGCCCATACGGGGAATCATCAGGCTATTACGGCTGCCTGCTCCGTCATCTTGTTCCCACCTTCCTTCACTCCCATCCTCTCCTTCAGATGATCCGCCACGCGCAAAGCGTTTGCTATGATCGTCAACGCCGGATTCACCGCGCCGCTGGAAGGGAAGAAGCTCGCGTCAACGACGTATAGGTTGTCCACCTCGTGTGCCCTGCAATTACGGTCGAGAGCTGACGTCTTTGGATCATCGCCAAAGCGAATCGTGCCATTCTGGTGCGCCACGCCTGCAAGCGGAATGCGTTGTCCGGCATAGAGGTTTCTCGCAAAGAGTCCTTGGTGGCAATCGTGTCCGTGCACAGCACACGCGGTTTGTTGCTTCATGATCTCTTTGAGCTTTGCGATGAGTCGCTTGTGGCCTTCTTCATTGTTGGGTTCATAGCTCAGAACAATGTTGCCGTCCCGATCGAGTGTCACGCGATTATTCGCATCCGGAAGATCTTCCGATGTCAACCAGAAGTCCAACGAATGTTCGGCCATCGTCTCCAACACAAACCCGGGGGCAACTGCCGGGGCGCCGGCCTTCAGCGTATCTTTGTCCAGTTTTCCGACGAACGAGATGTGCCCCATCGGATGCTGCCATTCTTTTGAACCGAAGTAGAAGTCGTTGAGCGCAAGGGTTTTCTGGAAGACGGTCGGGTTCGGACATTTCGAAACTGCCATCAGCACGGAGTTGATATGCCCCATGTAGTGCCTTCCGACGACATCGGAGCCGTTTGCAAGCCCGTTTGGATGTTTCTCGTTTGCCGAGCGGAGAAGCAATGCTGCGGAGTTGATAGCGCCCGCCGACGAAACGACAATATCCGCCGAGTAGCGCATCGTCATTCCGCCAATCTCCACCACGACATGTGTCACTTCCGTCCCGGATGGATTCGTCTCCAACTTCTTCACCAACGCATTTGTCAGAAGAGTGACATTCGGATACTGTAGGGCCGGATCAACACAAAGAACATGCGCGTCGGATTTGGCGTAGAGGAGGCAAGGGTGCCCGTCGCATGTACTGCAGCGAATACAAGGACTTCTGTGCACGTTGTGTTCGTCAAGACGAACACCAAGCGGCACATGGAACGGGTTGTAGCCGAGCCGTTTCCAGTCGTCGCTCAGTTGCTGCATACGGGGTTCGTGACTTACCGCCGGATAGGGATACGGCGCGCTTGCCCACGGATCGGTCGGATCGACACCGCGTTCACCATGAACCTGGTACAACCGTTCGGCCTCCGTATAGTATGGTTCCATCTCACTATAGGAAACAGGCCAGGCAGGAGAAATGCCGCCGTGATGCCGGATTTCTCCAAAATCCTCTTCACGTAGACGGAACAATGCAGCCCCGTAGAATTTCGTATTGCCGCCAACATAGTAATTGGTGTGAGGATGAAGCGGCTTGCCGTTCTTGTCTCGCCAGATTTCCTTGGTGTTGTAACGGGCCTCCTGGTTGACAGCTTTCGTGCTCCAGTTCTCTTTCTCGCGTGGAACGTACCCTCCGCGCTCAAGCAGCAGAATGCGCTTTCCGGTTGGTGCCAGGGCATACGCCAACGTGCCGCCTCCCGCACCTGTGCCGATGATAATGATGTCGTAGCGATTGTTCATGATGTTGATCTCCGAAGACGAAAAGGACGTGCCAATTAACCGAATGGATGTCACGAAACAGTCATGGAGACGTAAGGAAAGGGAATGCATCTCATCCACCCGGAATCGGAAAAGCCGCGGGCAACACCCGCGGCTTTCTTGTATCAGTCATGCCCAATGCCGAAACGGTTTCCCATATAGAGGTACATACTCCCGTCAGCGCAGGGCAGGCCTTGCTTACGATGCCATCTTCAACTTCACGCCCGAAAGCGGTGCAGTGCCGAAGTTTTTGCTGAAACGCTTGCACCACACCGTCACCGATTTCACTTTGTCGAGATTGACATTCGACGGTACTTCATAATTCTGATCGCCGATATTCCCCTTTAACGCGGCAAGATGGAAGAATCCCGATTTAACAACCGTGTCATCATCGTATGCATCGGGTGCAAAGCCGAGATATACCTGCAGGTCGGGTCCGTTCGAGGTTTCGAATTCCGTAAAGCGCAGCACACGCTTTCCGCCAGACAATTCATACAGCGTCGCGACACCCCTGGTTTCGTGCGACCCGTTGTGGAATGTGCCGCGTGAAAGCACCACAGGCATTTCTTCGCGTCGCATCAGCGGCGCAGTGGCAAAGTTGACACCGAATCGACGGCACCAGACGGTGACGGATTTGTATTTATCGAGATCCACATCTGCCGGAACATCATAGTTCTGGTCTCCTTTGTTGCCCTTCATGGCGCCGAGATGAATGAATCCGGCTTTTGTCACGGTCTCATTATCGCTGGCATCATCGGCGGCAACGAGATAAATCTGGACATCCGGCCCGTTCGAGGTCTCGAAATCCGTAAAGCGCAAGACGCGTTTGCCGGCAACTTCGTAGATGGTGGCCGTTCCGCGGGTTTCGTGCGCCACGCTGTGGAACATACCGAAACTCACCGCCTGCGGCATTCCGGCTGCTTCCGTTGTTGTCGGAAATCCCTCGCTGACGGTTTCGTCAACAAAGAGCCGTTCAGGCCGGAAGGCATACCAACCCAGCGCCAGCGCAGCAACCCCGACAATGAGAAACAATCCCTTCTTGTTCATGAATCCTCCTTCTTAATGGTGAATGAATGATATTTGTCTCGAAATCAGCTGTAAAGATAGCAACGACACATCACGAAATGATTGTGACGAGATAGAGTGAGTATTGCTTCATGCATCAACCATGTCGTGAATGCCAACGCATATCCCGCAGTTGTGCGGCATCTTGTATTTCATCGTGCGTATGCGAGGCGTCCGCCGTTCTGAGTGTTTCGAACTGCACAAGGTCTTTTGAGAAGATCAAATCCAGCGTCCAATCGAGGGCGACGCGCAGCTTCTTCTCAAGTCGCGGGAGTTTGGCAAGATAGATCGTTCGCCACATCCACCACGCGACAAATCCGGAAAAATTAATCCCGAAAATTCGAGCAACGCCTGTTCGCCGGCCGATGGTTGCAAGTGCCCCCATAGTCCGGAAAGCAAATGGCCGCTTTTTCGTGCCACCGACAGCCGCAGCAATGTTCCTGCCTGCCGCAGTTCCCTGCCTTAACGCGTGTTGCGCTGTTGGAGGACATGGCTTGTCCGAATAGAAATCAGGCACTACTGCGCAGTCGCCCAATGCACAAACACCGGGGTATCCATCAACTTCCAAGAACTCATTCACAACAATCCGCCCCTTGTCTTTTTTGCAGGGTAGTGACTCAATCAGCGGATTCGGTGACGTGCCCGCTGTCCAGACAAGAATATCCGCGTTGATTGAGGTGCCGTCATTCAGCTCGACGACTGAGTTCATGAACGACTTCACGCGGGCATTGGTGTGAATCTCGACTTTTCTCTTTGCGAGTTTCTTCTGTGCATATCTCCCTAAGTTCTCTCCAAGCTCCGGCAAGATCACACTGCCGGAATGTACGAGCACAACCCTGAGCATGTCCTCGGTGATGTGAGGATAGAACTTCAGCGCCTCACGCATGAAATCATTCACCGAGGCAATGGTCTCCACTCCCGCAAAACCGCCGCCCGCTACTACTACCGTAAGCAAAGGCTCACGCAGCCCGGGAAAACACTCGAAGTCAGCGTCCTCCAAATTCTCAATCAGACGGTTACGGAGATGAATCGCGTCACCCAGCGATTTCATGGTGATGGCGTGTTCTTCTCCGGGGAGATTGTGGAAATTGGTCACTGAACCGAGTGCGATCAATAGGTAATCGTACTCCAGCTCATGATCGTGGTGTTCGTTTCCATGCGAAACAACCACGCGCTTCCGGTCAAGGTCAATGGACTCGACGTCGCCGTTAAAGAATCGTACCCGTTTCAGCAGCTTGCGGATGGGGTTGACGATGTGTGTGATGTCGAGATCACTTGCCGCGACCTCGTGCAACATCGGTGTGAAGAGGAAGAAGTTCTCCCTGTTGATCAGCGTGATCTCGACGTCCGGGTTTTTGGCCAGCGTCTTTTCAAGCTCGAGGGCGGCATAGAGTCCGCCGAAACCGCCGCCCAGGATCAGTATTCGTGTTGGTTGTGTGCCGTTGTTCCCGTTCATTCAAAACCGATTCCTTTTGTTGACAATCGTATTCGATACACGGCGGTACTTGCCGTAATGTAGAGTGTGGATCCGTCATCACCCCAACCGCAATTCGATGTGGCAGCACCTGTTTCTATGGTGCCGAGATGCGTTCCATCGGAAGCGAACACATACACGCCGCCGGGGCCGGCGCCGTAGACGTTCCCTTGCTTGTCCACCTTGATGCCATCGGGATCGCCCGG
Source organism: uncultured Chitinophagales bacterium (assembly GCA_964539775.1). Taxonomy (GTDB): domain Bacteria; phylum Bacteroidota; class Ignavibacteria; order UBA10030; family UBA6906; genus CAADGV01. Next base: position 18,703 of record CAZIKE010000053.1, on the reverse strand, counting down.
CCACCGCTTCTTGAACTCCGCCGCGCTGTGAAAAACACGTCCGCTGCCGAGCGTTCCATCGTTTCTCACATCATACACCAACCATACCGAACGCTTCGGGTCAACGTCCGTGATGTAGAGTTTCTTCTCATCGGGAGAAAATGCAAGCCCGTTGGGCGCTTTGATTTCACTCGTGAGCAACGTCAGCCTGCCATCCACTGAGAGCCTGTACACTCCACTAAATGAAAGCTCCTTCCCCGGATCATCGAATGCCATCGGCAGTCCGAATGGCGGGTCGGTGAAGTACATGTCGCCGTTCGACTTGAAGACGACATCATTCGGACTGTTCAGTCGCTTGCCAGTGTACCGGTCCACAACCGTTTTCTTCCGCCCGTCTTCCTCCACTCTTGTTATCCGTCTGTCGCCGCGTTCGCAGATGACGAGTCGGCCGTCAAGATCGAAGGTGAGTCCATTGGAGCCCGGCTCACGTCCGGCGAACGGCTCCGCGCCCGTGTACCCGCTTGGCTTCATGAAAAGCGTGACGCCCTTCCCTTCCTTCCACATGAAAATTGTATTGGCTGGAATGTCAGAGAAAAGGAGATAACGCCCCTTGCGGTTCCACGCCGGACCTTCGAGCCAGGTGAAACCGTCGGCGATCTTCTCGACTGTTGCATCGCGTGACACAAGATCATCAAGCCGCGGGTCGAGTCTGACAAGACGTGGCGCTCGCAGCTTCTTCTCCTGCGAGGTTGCATGCAGAGACGAAAGTGAGAACAGCAAAGCCACAATGGTGAAGATTCGGCTGGACATGCAATCATTCCTTACAGTTTCAGAAAAACACCAGTGGAGTACTTCACGGCTGAAAGCACGTTGCGCCCCCGCGTTGCCGTGCTGACACCGAGGGAGATGCCGTACATATCAGACAAAGCGTAGCCAAACTCCACACCGTATTCAATGTAGCTCTGATTGTTTGCGTAGAGTCCGTTCATGCCGCCGACGGTGGTGACTTCTCCATTCTTCAATGACTGAACTCCTTGTCCGTAGACTGTTGCTGTCAGAAGACTCTCAAATGTGTAGCCGACCTGCGCTCCGTAACGGAACTCATCGGAGAACCCTCGTGTCCTGTTGTTGAACCCGATTCGGGCAGTTGCGTACATCGGCGCCGGATAGAACGAATGACCGGCCTCAAGAGTAACTAACTGGTTGAACTCGCCGTCGCCAGAAAGGAGACCGTTTGGTTGATTCGCATCCCCGACCGGCAAGCCGAACAAGACACCGACACTCAGAACAGTCGGTGAGCGGTGGGCCAGCGCGACACGCAATCCCACATCGATATCTGCAATGCCTGAGGCTTTATCTCCCTTAAAATACACTGTCTGACTCTCACGCCCGACGACGCGATCAAGCGTGTTGAGTTTGAAGAAAGGTACGTACGCCAGTCCCGTCAGCCATCCGGTGAATCCATACTCACCGTACAGACTGAGTGTATAGTCGCCGAGGGGTGTGACGCGCGTGACGTTGCCGCTTGGTTCATAATACTTCCGGGCATAGAGTGCCTGGAATCCGAGCTTGTAAAATCCATGACCTTCCTTCTGAGTCCATCCGCCTGCATTCATTTCCTGTGACGATACAAGGAACAGACAACAAGCAAGAACAAGACGGAATTTCGTCATTGGAGCCTCGCGTAGCCAAACGTAATGTTGAACGGCACGCAATGAATGATCACCCAGTCGTATGCATACAACTGGATGTTCGACGGGACACTGTAGCTCTGCGCGCCAGTGTAGCTCCTAAGTCGTCCAAGGTCGAGACTGTTCGCTGTGACGGTGTTCGTTGTGGAGAGGTACACACGAACGTCCGGTCCTCCTGCGCTGGAAAAATCGCTGCCGAAGGCAAGGGCAAGACTCCCGTTGGCCTGCTGCGTAAGAGTCGCCGTACCGCGTACGTCATGTCCACTGCCGGGGCGCATCACGAACGTGCCCCTGCGACTGTTGGCGTTCACACTGAACGTCGCCGGCTGACTCTGAATCCCGTCGATGGTGGCCACAATGGATGCAGTGCCGACATTGTGCGCTTCGGCAAGGCCGTTCATCCCAATCGTGACCACAGAGCTATTACCGCTGGTCCAGCTTACGGGCCTGCCGCTGATGATCTGGTTGTTCAAGTTGTAGGCTCTTGCTATGAACTGCTGTGTTTCGCCCGGACGGCGCTGGACACTCTGTGGCGTTACATCAACACGGGCAACCTGGTTCTGGTCGGTGACAACGGTGACGAGGGCAGCGTCACTCGTAAGGGTGTTTGATTGTGCGATGATGCGGGCCTGCCCGACCGCGCGTGCGAGGGCGACACCCGCGCTGCTAATATCGACAACGGTTGTGTCCGAGCTGGTCCACGCGACGCCGGACGCAGGGGTTGTGGCTCCGCTGACATCAACCAATTGGGCCTGGAGTTGTACCGACTGGCCAGGCTGAAGTGCAACGGCGGACGGTGTGACGACGAGTCGGGCCACTAATGGGGGTGCAACAGGGTCATCAATGTAGTCCGTTCCAATGCAGCCTGTTATCAACAGGCAGGGAAGCACCCGGCGCAGTGGCTTCATGAGTTTCGTCATGGTTTCAGTTCCTTGAGTCCGTGAGAGCGTGCATCATGTCCACATCTGCAAATCATTGCGGGTCCTGTGGGCATGAAATTCTCACACTCACAGACACTACACTCGCGAGTTCCTTTCATTGGTTCGTTCCCCTTGTTCATGACCACAAGGTAAGGAACGAGGTTCACCAAACTCTCAAGAGGTTTTCAAGAAAAGCTCTGGGGTGGATTTACTGATGCGTCTCAACCACCGAGAAGCCGTTCTTTATTGTTCAGCCTCGGAATCGACAATTCAGATCCTCATCTTACTCCAATGTTCATCGGAGCTAGATTGATCCCGGTGCCGGCAATGTTGAGCCGCATCCGGTAGAGCGATCCGCGTGCACACAGATACAGCGTCTTCCCATCATCATCGCCCCAGGCCATGTTGTGGATGTGTTTCGGGGCTTTGATGGTGCCGAGGTGCTTCCCTTCCGGTGCGAACACCCAGAGTCCGCCCGGACCTGAGACGTACACGTTTCCTTCCTGATCAACCTTCACTCCATCGATGGCGTCTTCACCCGGAGCGCTCGTAAGGTCATAGAAGAGCTTCCCGTTCTTGATCTTTCCATCGGCAGTAACTTCGTATCTCATCACGACTTTCTTCTTCTCATCCCAGTTGCCGACATAGAGATACTTCTCATCAGGCGACAGTGCGATGCCGTTTGGTCCCGTGAACTCCTTCGTCAGCAACTGCAGCTTGCCCTGATAGATGGAGTAGACGCCGCTGAAAGCCAACTCCTTGCGCGGGTCATCGAACACCTTCGGCAAGCCAAATGGAGGATCGGTGAAGAAGAGTGTGCCGTCGGAGCGATACACGAGGTCGTTCGGACTGTTGAAACGTTTGCCTTCGTATTTTTCCGCCAGCACTGTCTCGCGGCCATCCTTCTCAATACGGATGACACGGTGGTTGCCGTGCTGATCAATCGCAAGTCTTCCTTGTGGGTCAAGTGCGATACCGTTGGAGCCGGGCTGACCGTACTCCGCAATGTCGGCGCCGGAGTAGCCGGACTGCTCACGCCAGATCGAGAGCTGTCCATCGCTCGCATATTTCCAGATCACATTGCTGTTTGGGTCACTAAAGAGGAGATATTTCCCATCCGGCACCCAGATTGGTCCTTCGGTAAACCTGAAACCATCAGCCAGCTTCCAGATCTTCGGGTTCCGGCCGATGATCCTATCCATCGCCGGATCAAACCGCTTCACCTCGACGTTTACCTCTGCCGGAGTCACTGCAACGGGTGCATAAGAACCAGGATAGAAATCGAGCTTGGCGTAACGAAGATAGATGTAGTTTGTTGGCGGATTGGAGATCGGTCCGTTGATGCCGAAGATGGCAAGCTGAATCTGCTGGCCGGGCTGGACATTGCGACCGATGACAAGACGGTTTGGAGCATTCCATCCGGCGACCACGGAACCGCCGCTTTGTCCGAGATGGCGGGTGATCTCACCATCGACCCAGAGTTCAGCGTAGTCGTCAACTGAAGTCTCGAAGACAACAGTGGAGCCGGCCGTTGAATAATTCCCGACTCTTTCGGGAATGGTTAGTTTGATCCGATACCAGTTGAAGGCGACACGTCCGTTACCACGTCGTTGTGAAAGTGACGTTGGCGGGATCATATCCCATCGTGAATCATCGAAGTCGATGCCGCCTGCACGCGGCATGACATCATAGGTCTTCACAGGCGTTGAGCCGGGCTGACCATCTGGTCCAGACGCAAGAAAATCCGTTTCCACAACTTTTGCATCACTGTAGCGCCATTGAGCCTTCACCAAGGTTGCACCCGCATCGGAGGCCAGATCAATGGTCGCGGCTGGCGGACTGGACGGAACGTTGTTGTTCTGACTGTATACATCCTGTACCGTGAGGATGAACAGCGCTATGACTAGAGCCGAAGTCGGGCAGTTCCTCTTCATCTCTCACCTCAGTCTGTTACCTTTACGACAAAGTAATTGAACGGACTGCTTGCCTCCTTGAACCAGTGTGGTGTGCCATTCGGAACCACCACAACATCACCTTTGCCTAACCTGCGCGTCTCGCCGTTGCGGATGGAGCTTCCACGGACCTCATCGTGTGCAATGTCCTTACCTTCAACCACGGTCCCGCCGGTAACAAATGTCGCGGTGCCTTCAAGAACGTAGATGATATCGGTATCCTTCGCATGCACTTCGGCCATACCGGCCCCGTCACGGTGACTCGCATGAATCTTGTACTTTTCATTTTCAAGCAGAGGCATTCCTTTCTTGAAAGCATCGGCAACCTTGTCGCCCTTGAGGTATGTGACACCTTCCATTATTGAACCCGTGGTTGACTTTAGGGCATTCGCTCCTGCAATGGCAAGGTCTTCGTCCTGCTGTGCGCTGGCGGCTCCACTCACGCCGATTGCGCCGACCACCTGCCCATCAACCTCGATCGGGACTCCACCCTGAAGCGGCGTGAAATCGTTGAGCGCAACCATCGGGGTACGTCCATCGCGTATGATTTTCTCAAACACACTGGTAGGCCTCTTGAAGATGGCCGCCGTCCGCGCCTTGCCGATGGAGATGTTGGCTCCCGCGGCGAATGTATTGTCGAGACGTTCGACCACCATCAGGTTCCCGCCGTCGTCAACAACCGCGATGGTGGCACCAGGAGCGTTGAGTCGCTTCGCTTCAGCGACGGCTGCAGTAACAACTCGTTTTGCGCCGTCGAGTGTAAGGGATTTCTTGTTCGTGACCTGGGCATTGACTGTAACGGATGCAATCATGGAGGCGGTCAGGACAAGTGTTAGTAGTACTCTCATTGCAATGTTCTCCTTGTGATGTTGCATGTTGGTTTTTCAAACGTGAATATCCGTCCCCGGTGAAAAACAGGGTCGAGACCTCGCCCGAAGAACGAGACGAATATCCAACACCGAATGACGAATGGAGAAGTTGTCTCATCAGTTTCATCAATGAAATTACCCAGCTGAACCCGGGCGCCGGTATCCCACCGAATGACCGGCGCATCGGGCTCGTGGCATCGCTCTGTGAATTATCTCGTGGCCAGCTTCACCGTCTGCCCGAACGTTGTCTCGCCGAGCAATGTCTCAGCCCACGCACACCACACTTGCACTTTGGCAATGTCCTTGATGTATGACGGGACGGTGATCGTACGGTTCACTTTGTCCTCCTTGATGCCGAAGCGCTGTAACAGGTACACATTCCCCTTCGAGTCGACGATCTGCCAGTGCGGATCGGGCGTATCGGGTACGACGAAGTCGTCGGAGACCATCAGCATGTTCTTCCCATTCTCGATATAATGAGTGACTGTGCCGGTATTGGCTTTGGCACCTTCGAATTTCTTGCTGGTGTGTCTTTCGGCCGCGAGACTACTCATGGCACAAGCCACGGCAAGAACAAAGACAGAAATGAATCGGAACATGGAAACCTCCTTGGTTATGATGGATGATGGATTGGTTGATTACAGACTGCTTATCTTCCTATGACATGTTTCCCCCGCAATGAATACATCTCTTGTTGTTCTGGTGGTGCAGCTTTGCGCACGCCACCGCCTGTCGTCCTCTCGCCCGCACATACACCTCGGAAGCAGTCAACATAGCGAGAGGAGGTGCAAGAAAGTACACCCAAAGGGCTGTCCATACATTCGCAGAGAATGCCGACCCGACCGTTCGTGCGGGGTTCATGCTCATCCCTGAAAACGGCGCCTCGAAGGTGATATACGATGCAATCAGCACACCGGCGAAGAGCCCGGAGTATCGAGCAATATGTTGTGTGTTGGAAACGACGAGCACGATAGCCATGAGCACAAACGAGATGATGAACTCTCCCGCGAATGCCACGGCCTCACCCGTGTGCCCCGGTACGGTGACCACGAAATTCACCCAGGGGTGTATGAGAAACCGGTCGAGAAAGATGCGCACAAGCAACACTCCTGCGATCCCGCCTCCAAATTGAGCGCCAATGTAGAATACGGCATCCCACGGCTTGATCTTGCGGAGCGTAAGAAACGTCAGGGTCATGGCCGGATTGAGATGAGCGCCCGATTGTTTTCCCCACGGGGAGTACACTATTCCGATTGCCGTCAGCCCCATAACAATGCCCATCACCATTCTTCTCTGGAACGGATCAGGAATTGCCTGATGTACGACTGAGGCGGGATGCTCAAGCAATGTCCCGAATACGCAGGCGGAGATCATGAAGATTCCCAAACCGGCCGCCTCCATCAAGTATTCGGGCCAGTGGCTGTATATTGCTTGCTTCATCGGGCTTCGGCTACAAGTAGTTCCTGATGCTCCAGTTGCTCATCCTCCACGAACGCCGAGAACCCTTTTTTCAGATCTTCCCACGTCAGTTCGTCGCCGATGTACTCGTCAAACGCTGTGGCAATCGTATCGAACTCAAATGCATCCATGGTAACCTCTCTTAATTGATGGTGGATGAAGAGTTAAGAAACACGCGAAGCGGGTGAAGGCTTGAGCTCGGGAACAATAATCTTCCCGTCCATCGTCACAACGTAGCCATGCATCTCGGCCCCGGACTCCATAGCCTTGTGAAGAAGGCCGAAGTAATCATTGTACAATTCCTCGATTGTGAACCCTTCGTCAGGTAATCTGCGTCCGAAGAACTCATCAAACATTGTTTCATAGACTCGCATAGAGTTGCTCCTTTGTTGTTTGGGATGCGAAGCATGTTACACGTCCCAATATGCCTTCCGGCAGTCACAAAACAGTCCGCCACAGGTAAAAGAATGCTGGGCAAAATGTCACGAGAGATTTACAGACAGTTGACGCTTTCGTGACACCGGTTTTCGACATTGATGACAAAAACCACAGTCCGACTCAGGAAGGAGAAGAGATGGAACGACATCAACTGCTTGCCGCGTTCGATACCGTCCGCAAGACGACAGAAGAGATTTGCCGTCCGCTCGTCACCGAGGATTTTGTGATTCAATCGATGCCGGATGTCAGTCCGCCCAAATGGCACCTTGCGCATACGACGTGGTTTTTCGAGCGGGTAATCCTGCAGCAGTTTGCCCCCGGCTACACGCCGTTCAATGACAGCTACTACTATCTCTTCAATTCGTATTATCAGAGTTTCGGTGAGCGCTGGAAGCGGGATATTCGGGGCACCCTCTCCCGCCCGACCGTACACGATGTGCGTGAGTACCGTGCAACCATCAACGAGAGGACCCGATCGTTTCTCGAATCCGTTGAAACTGCTGAGTATCAGCAGATTGCCCCACTTGTGGAATTGGGACTTCATCATGAGCAGCAGCATCAGGAACTTCTCGTCACGGATATCAAACACATCCTTGCGTCAAATCCATTGCGTCCTGTGTACAAACAGAATGCGGTAGAACGCACTCTCAGAGAATCAAGCATCTCCGCCGCAAAGTTCATCGGCGTTCAGGGTGGACTCTTTGAGATGGGAGCAGCTCCAAGCGGTTTCGCGTGGGACAATGAATTTCCGCGACACAAAGCGTTCACGGATGATTTTGGCATAATGGATCGGCTCGTGACTTGCGGAGAATTTCTTGAGTTCATCAACGACGGCGGATACAACAATCCTTTGCTTTGGCTTTCCGACGGCTGGGAGGCTGTAACAAAAGAAGAATGGCAAGCTCCATTGTATTGGGAGAAAACAGATCGCGAATGGCAGATCGTCACGCTTTCAGGCATCCGGCCAATTGACCCGACTGAGCCTGTGAGCCACGTGAGTTACTATGAAGCAGCAGCGTACGCCCGATGGGCCGACAAACGCTTGCCGACAGAAGTGGAATGGGAGAAAGCCGCATCGCTGGTCAGAACAGCACCATCATGCGGCAACTTCCTCGAATCGGAACACTACCATCCTGTTGCTCTGGGGCAGGCACCCGGCGTGGATGAAGGGGGCCTTTCGCAGATGTTCGGGGATGTCTGGGAATGGACGGGTAGTTCCTACCTGCCCTACCCCGGCTACAAGCAACAACAGGGTCCGCTGGGAGAGTACAACGGAAAGTTCATGATCAACCAGATGGTGTTGCGCGGAGGCTCATGCGCAACGCCGCAAACACACATCAGGCCGACATACCGGAATTTCTTCCAGTGCGACAAACGCTGGCAGTTCACAGGATTCCGCCTTGCATCCGACACAATCTGAACAGGAGGAAATAATGCCGCCAACGTATAAGATTCTGCACGAAACCGATTACGCCGATTCGTTCAACGAAGCCGATGCATTTGCGCTTGACGTGCTTGTCGGGCTTTCGTCACCGAAGAAGAGCCTCCCTTCCAAATACTTGTATGATACATGGGGCAGCGAGTTGTTCATCAAGATTACCGAATTGCCCGAGTACTATCCGACGGCTTGCGAGTTGGAAATCATTCAACACAACGGCGCTGCCATTGCGCAGTATGTGGACTACGACCAGCCATTCAACCTTGTGGAACTCGGTGCCGGGTTCAGCCCGAAAACCACCTCGCTCCTGAACTATTTCCTCGAGCAGAAGCTCGATTTTCAATATGTTCCAATCGACATTTCCGAAGGGGCGATGCACTCTCTTATCGAATCTCTCCGTAGCAAGTTCCCCCGCCTCGAAGCGAACGGTCTTGTTACGGACTATTTCAACGGACTCAAGTGGCTTAACAACAGATCGAAACGAAAGAATCTCGTTCTCTTCCTGGGCTCCTCCATCGGGAACTTCACTCATGCAGAAAACTGCATTCTCTTGCGAAATCTCTGGAATTGTCTCAATCATGATGACGTCTTGCTTATCGGCTTTGATCTCAAGAAGGATATCGAGATGTTGCTTCGGGCGTACAACGATTCGCAAGGGGTGACAAGGGAATTCAATCTCAACCTGCTTCGCCGAATCAATCGCGAGTTGGGTGGAACGTTTGATATCACGAAGTGGCGACACTTCGGAACGTATGATGTCTTTTCGGGAGGGATGGAGAGCTACCTCGTCAGTCTCGAAAGGCAATCAGTGTTCATCGAGAAGATCGGGAGATGGTTTGACTTTGAAGCGTGGGAGCCGATTCATACGGAGTATTCCTATAAATACCTCGTCTCCGAAATCGAACACCTTGCCGGCGAAACAGGCTTTGAAGTATACGAACATTTTTTCGACGCACGCCGCTACTTTGCAGATTCGGTGTGGAGAGTATACAAACCGACTGCAATCGGGAGAAAATACGCAAGCCGAACAGAGGAAATTCCCGTCTCCCTTTTGTGACTGTTTCGTGATACTTTGCCGGTATACTATAGAAGCAATGAATTTCTGACGGAGATTTGCTATGTTCCCAGAGACACCCGTAACTGCACCGGCACTGAAAGGAGCCATCACACCCGTGAACCACAAAGTCCTCATCATTGAAGATGATCCTGACATAGCCAAACTCGTCGAAATGCATGTTACCGACCTCGGATGTAAATGCGATGTGGCCAACGATGGCGAGGTGGGTCTGGCAAAAGCTCTCAAGAATTCCTACGCCCTCATCATACTCGATCTCATGCTGCCGGGTGTTGATGGTATAGAAATCTGTAAAGAAATCAGGTCGGAAAAGAACTACACGCCGATACTCATGCTCACCTCGCGTTCCGAGGAATTCGACAAAGTGTTGGGACTGGAATTTGGCGCAGACGATTATCTCACAAAACCGTTCAGCGTAAGGGAATTCCTTGCCCGAGTCAAGGCAATCTTCCGGCGTGTTGAGGCAGTCAAGGATGACGTCTCCGGTGTTGCGAAAAAGCAGATTCAGTTCCGTGATTTGAAAGTTGATCTGGAGAAGCGGACCGTCGCGAACAATACAGGCAGGATCGAACTGACAGCGAAGGAGTTTGACTTGCTTGCATTGTTCGCCCGCAATCCCGGCAAAGCATACTCGCGGCAAAGCCTTCTCGATACGGTGTGGGGATACACATTTGACGGATACGACCACACGGTTAACTCACATATCAACAGGCTCCGCGCAAAGATCGAAGACGACCCGGCAAATCCGAAGTACATCCTGACTGTCTGGGGAGTTGGATACAAATTTGCAGATGAGGAGTAATGCCGGGGAAATTCAACGTCATGGGGGATGGATTTCCTGTTCGGTTGTATGTAAAGATGTCGGCTGCTTATCTGATTGGCCTGCCCGTCGTGATCGGCTTGACGTGGCTGGTAGTGCCGGAGGGAACAAGAACTCTTGCAGTAATCGCCGGTTCAGCAATTGCGGGATTGCTTGCGCTGGCGATGAACGCCGGGGCAATCGGGCGTCTTGTTGACGCGGCGAAAGCATATGTGCAGGGAGACACCTCGCAGCGATTGCCGGCAACCTCACACACCGAGTTGGACAATCTGGGCTATGCATTCAACCAACTTGCAGACACGCACGCACACTGCGAAGCGGAGTTGCAGCGTACCGAAGCCCTTCGCAGGGAGTTAATTGCCAATGTCTCCCATACTCTGCGTACGCCCCTCGCTTCGATTCAAGGGTACCTTGAAACTGTGCTGCTGAAAGATCGCGAGCTTACTGAAGAAGAGCGCCGCCGGCATCTTAACAATATTCTCAACAGTACGCGGCGAATGAGTACATTGATTGCGGAGTTGTTCGAGTTGTCGAAGCTTGACACGCACGAAACACGCCCTCGTCCTGTTCCATTTTCGATGACAGAACTGCTCAGCGATCTGGTTCAGCAGAAGAGGACGGCAGGCGAAATTCAGGGTATCACAATTGAACTGCAACTTGACCATGGCCTGCCAATGGTGCAGGCCGATATCGGAATGATCGCGAGATTGTTGCAAGTGTTGCTCGACAGCACTGTCCAGTCATGCAAGCCGGGCGGGCACGTTCGGATATCGCTGAAGGAACACGTCGGCAATGCGAGAGTTGCAATTGAAGCTGATGATTCGCTTATAAAACCGGCTGAATTGCCTCATATTTTCGAGCAGTTCTATCACCGAACCACATCCGGAACCGCCGGCCGCAATGCAGTCGGGCTTGCAATAGTGAAGAAGATAATGGATGCGCATGGTGAGCCCATCGTCGTCGAGAATGTCGACGGCAAAGGGATACGATTCTCTCTCGCTCTCCCCCTCGCACGAGGCGGAGCCACAGTACCGGCCGGTTGACAAATCAACGTCATTTCTGTAATCTGATGCAGAGTCACATTGTTCTTTTTGATTTAACCATACTGTTCGACGCAGCATCCACAGTACATGGAAATGCAGACAGAAGCCTCTTTGAATGGAGACACTGAGCAGAAGTTCAGAACGCTGTTCGAGTCTACACCGATCGGCATTTCCATCAACATGTCGGACGGCAGATTTCGCAGAGTAAATCTCGCTTTCCGGAAGCTCCTCGGTTACTCTGAGGAAGAGTTGACCAGACTGTCGTTTGTTGACATCACCCACCCCGATGATCTTGGAGAAAGCAAAAGACTGTTTCACGAGCTTGTTGCCGGTAGAAGAAAGCAATTCACGGTTGAGAAGCGATATGTCAGAAAAGACGGCGGCATCATTTGGGCAAATACCGTCTGTTCCGCCGTGCGCGACCCGGATGGAACGTTTGCCTATACCGTCGCCCTGGTTGAGGATATCTCCGAACGCAAACACACGGAGATCGCGCTTCACGCAAGCGAGGACTTGTACCGGTCGATGTTCGAGAACAGCATCGACGCCATTCTCATCGCCACTCCTGACGGCACAATAGAAGCCGCCAACCCGGAGGCGTGCCGGATTTTCGAACGGACAGAAGAAGAGATATGTACGATGGGCCGCGCAGGGCTTGTTGATCCAACCGACAAAAGACTCGCTGCGTTACTCGAAGCCCGGCAGAGAACATTACGGTTTCGCGGAGAGTTGAACTTCCGTCGCAAAGACGGCTCAAGCTTTCCGGGAGAAGTTTCCTCTGCATTTTATCATGACAGGAACGGAGAAACCAAAGCCTGTGTCATGATCCGCGATATCACCGAGAGGAAACAGGCCGAAGAGGCTATGCAGAATCTCGTTGCGGGCACGTCCTCCGTCACAGGAGAGGAGTTCTTCCCTGCCCTTGTCCGCCACCTTGCGCTTGCGCTGGATGTTCGGATGGCTGTAGTCACCGAATGTGTTGATGAAACATTCACCAAAGCGAGAATCCTCTCTCGCTGGAAGGACGATGAATGGGATGGCGGCTTTGAATACGAAACGCACAATACACCCTGCTCGGTAGTCTTGAACGGTTCACGTATCTGCTACTATCCCGACCATGTGCAGGATCATTTTCCGGGCAATGATTTCCTGCCTGCCTTTGGTGCCGTGTGTTATCTCGGCGCTCCGCTCTTCGATCCTGAAGGAAAAACAATCGGCCACGTGTATGTTGTGGGAACTAAACCGATTACCGATAGCGAAAGGGCAAAATCCATCATCAGCATCTTTGCCGCCCGCGCTGCAATGGAGCTGTTGCGTAAACGGGCAGTTGACGCCCTCGAACGGACAACACGTGAACTTCGATTCGTCAATGATCTCATCGAACAGACCACGCAGGCGGTTGCTGTCACGGAATTGAACGGACAGCTTGTGCGGTTTAACCGCGCATTTGAGACCCTCACAGGCTATACGCGTGACGAACTTCTCGCCCTCTCATATCAGCAACTGACGCCTGAACTGTGGCGGGATACGGAGGCTCATCTCGTCAAGAAGCTCCTTGACAGTGAAGGAGCAATCAGGTATGAGAAGGAATACATCCGCAAGGACGGCAAAACCATTCCGATTGAATTGGTGGTTGATGTGTACAGGGATGCGTCGGGAGAACCACGATACCTGTATGCATTCGTCACCGATATTACCGGGCGAAAGAAGGAAGAAGAAGCTCTTCATAATCTTGTTGCCGGAACGGCAACAGTAACGGGAGAAGAGTTCTTCCCCGCCCTTGTCCGCCACCTCGCTGCGGCAATTGGCGTGCGCTATGCCTTGGTGTCGGAGTGTATGGACACGCGGGGCGAACGGGTACGCTCGCTTGCATACTGGAAGGACAACGGATGGCAGAAAAGCTTTGAATACGACGTCAAGGATACGACCTGCGAAGCAGTCCTGAAGGAAGCTAAACTGTGTTTCTACCCCGATCATGTCCAGGAGCGCTTTCCGAAAGAGGCGGATCTCGTCACGATGGACGCCGTCTGCTACCTCGGCGTTCCTCTTTTTGACGCAGCGGGGAAACCGCTCGGCCACATCTTCGTGATTGATGACAAACCGCTTGCCGATCCGGAACGTGCCAAATCCATCATTAGCATCTTTGCGGCCCGCGCGGCCATGGAACTTCAGCGTAAGCGCGCGGAAGACCAGATCAGGGAGCAAGCGGCTCTTCTCGACAGGGCACACGATGCAATTCTTGTTGGTGACCTCCACAATCGCATCCTGTTCTGGAACCAGGGAGCCGAGCGGCTCTATGGCTGGACCAAAGCGGAAGCGTTGGGCAAGACCACAACGGAGCTTCTCTACCGAGAAGGTGATACTGATGCCGGCGAAGGATCTCTCCAAAACCTCTTCGAAAGAGGCGATTGGAGCGGGGAATTACGGCATCGGACAAAAGATAGGAAGGAAGTCGTGGTTCAGAGCAGGTGGACTCTTGTGCGGGACAGCAACAAGGGCGAACCGAGATCGGTCCTGATGATCAACACGGATATCACGGAAAAGAAACAGCTCGAGCTGAATTTCCTGCGTGCCCAACGCATCGAAAGCATCGGAACGCTTGCCAGTGGAGTAGCCCATGATTTGAACAATGTGCTGACGCCCATCATGCTGGCGGTGGAGACGCTTCTCTCCAACGATCTCGATGAGAGAACACATGACCTGTTGAGTATGATTGAAGCGAACGCAAAACGCGGAGCCGAAATGGCTAACCAGGTGCTGACCTTTGCACGCGGGGCCGAAGGCGGGCGTGTAATACTCGATCCGCGGCGCTTGATCAAGGAGGTCGAAAAGATTGTGCGAGGGACGTTCCCACCCTCGATTCAACTCCAAACCCGAATTGCGCGCGGATTGTGGCAGGTGCTTGGAAATGCAACCCAGCTCCATCAGGTGTTGCTCAACCTCTGCGTGAATGCTCGCGATGCCATGCCTGGAGGAGGCATTCTCAAAATAAGCACCGAGAACACGGTGCTGGATGAGAGCTATACACATATGCGACCCGATGTCCAACCCGGCCGGTTTGTTTCTATTGCCGTTTCCGATACAGGTATGGGAATACCGCGGGAGGTCATCGAAAGAGTTTTCGAACCGTTCTTCACGACAAAGGAGGTGGGGAAGGGAACGGGGTTGGGATTGGCAACAGCAGTCGGGATTGTGAAGGGTTACGGAGGATGTATCGACGTGTCAAGCGAGATTGGAAAGGGGGCGACATTCCGCGTGTTTCTCCCGGCGGCTGAAGCACAAACCAATCGACGGGAGGAGGAAAAGCGGACGCTTCCCCGAGGCAATGGTGAGATGATTCTCGTGGTTGATGATGAAGCATCAATTCGTGAAATGACCAAGACGGTTCTTGAAGCCAACGGGTACCGCGCTCTCACAGCAAGCGACGGAACCGAAGCTCTTTCGCTCTACGCAAAACACAAGGGAGAAATCAGTGTTGTACTCACGGATATGATGATGCCGTACATGGATGGCGCCGCCACCATTCGCGCTCTCGAAAAGATGAATCCCAAGGTGAGGGTGATTGTGTCCAGCGGCATGACGGGACATGGTGAAGCTGCACGGCAAGCCTCTACGCGAGTAAAGGCCTGCATCTCCAAGCCATACACTGCCGAAAAACTACTTGCTACGCTCGCCGAAGTTCTTGAATCACACCGAGCTTGAGTGGAATCCAGGTTTTCGTTTGCTGGGGATGTCATCGCCCTCTGGTGATCCGGACAACGAGGGGATTGGCGTCCACACCGGTATTTCCACACATTTAATCAGTTCGTCTCGAAACGCTTGTTATCACTCTGTTCCTTGGGGGCACAACACTTGAACGGCTATGGCAATCTCAAGTGCCGTACAGGTGGAGCAGAAAACAGGGACGAACCTATAGCGGTCTTTCTAAGGCTGAGTAGTCGAAGAGCTGCAATGCGATCTTTTGCTGCGAGAGGAAGTTGAAGACCTCGGGCGACATCATTCACCTTCAGAGAGAAATTCGTCTCCGATTCGGCAAACATTTCCAGTTGATCTTGTCCCGTCGAGCAACTCCAGATAATCATTTCCATCTGTCTCCAGCTTTTCTCACGTAGTGCATCCAAACATACTTCCATGGAATGACAAACGGGATAATGACTGCTACGAAGCAGTTCTGAGCGGTCTCTAAATGAGCCGCGTCCATTATGTCCGCAGACCACAGTGGGTATGCAATCGCGATAAGCCAAATGGCTTTCCAGATCAGCTCGAAGAACAGTATAGGCAACATTGCCAGCGGGTAGCGAATCGCCAGAGCCGCTAGGATCGACACCGCTCCGAGCAAGCTGCAGCCGACTCCACGCCAAAGGGACCATTCTCTGGAATAGTTTAAGATTTGAGGCCATATCGTCAATGCGAGTCCTACAACTATAAAGAGATAGAATGCCCTCAGAAGATAAAGGCGGAATAGTGATACCTCCATTTGTGCTTCCCTCGAAATAATTTGACAGTTGTGACTTAGGCGATGCTTGCGATCAGTGCGTAGTTGTTGCGCAAGTCTTCAGGCGCTTTGTTCTTTGCGGCGTTGACTGAGCTCCGTGGTTACGTTATGCAAAGACTGCCACGAATCGCTTCTTACTCTAATAGCGTTTCACAATGTCCTCGATGGAGAGCTTTTGAACCAGGAGCTGAGAAGACTCTGTTCCGTAGATCCACTCTTGAAAGAAACTACGAACATCCCGACCCGCAACGCGCTCACAGAGCTTGTGAAATTCTTGAAAGTTGATGACGCGACCTTTGAACTCCTTCAGCATGGTACGAATGATCGACCCAAAGGTATTTTCGCCAACGAGGCGATATAAGACATACAGAGACCAAGCACCTTTCGTGTACGAATGCCTGCCGAGCTCTTTCGCACCGTAGCCCGCAATCGGCGTTTCAAGAACTTGTCGGTCATACTCCGCCCACCTCGCAAAGAGATCTCGACTCTTTTCCATGTCTTCATTGAAAGCCTTCTCTCCGTGGAATGCTCGGATGGCGAGAGCTTCAAAAAACGACGCAAAGGCTTCGTCGAAGTATCGGCACCGCTGCACATCTGCCGACGGCGTTGCATTCCATGAGTGTCCGATCTCGTGATAAACTTCGGAAATTCTCGCACTGTCTTTGAATGCGGCCGCCGTTTGGAGGAAGTAATAGTCAGTCGCCTGAGAACCCCATCCATCCGGGATTTCAGTGATGGAATAACCCTTGAACCCTTCCGGTTGGCCGAACATCTCGCTGTAAAGCTTGATAACGTCTCTCGACGCCTTCATGACCATCTGTGCTCCGATGCTGTCCTCAGGCAAGTGATAGACAATGAGCTGATCGGTGGGGTTACTCAACACCGTGAATTTTGCCACGGCGATGTCGATCCGCCATGTGGGGACCTTGCTTCGAAAGACGAAGGTTGAGTTCTTTGAGCCGACCCGCGAATTGACCAGCGCTCCCCCACAGGCAACGCGATAGTCCGTCGGTACGGTTGCCGTTACTTCATACGTGAATTTCGTATCGTTGGCCGCCAGGGAACTGGCGAACGTCGGCTTGGCGAGGATCGGATAAGCAAACGCATCGGGACGCAGGAGAGAGTAGTTCTCATCGATCCGATCCCTAACGTATGCCATCACTTCAGGATATCCGAACATGAACCCATCGTATTCCAGAACAACCGTCACCGTGTCGTTCGGCCGAAGAGGTGAAGGGAGGCTGACCATAACTTCTCTGGCCTGAAGTGAAGGTTCGTCGCGCAGTTGACCGATTTCCTGGTTGAAAGGAATCGGCGCACCGGTGCGATCGCTTACCCGCTTGACGGTGAGCAGTCGGTACAGCAGAAAGGGGAGTTGCGTGTGTGTCTGATTGGTGATGTTCCTGATGGTCAGCGTTGCCACCATGGAGACCTGCTTTTCTTTGAGATGAAATTGCGCGTTCAGGTTGTAGTGCACAACCGCTGGAAGGTCCAAAACTGTCGCCAAACTCGTTTCACAAAGAGACAAAAGCACAACGATAAGGAATGGTTTTTTCATATGTCGTCAGGTTGATTCACAAGTTGAATGTGAAGTTCCTCTTGATACCAAGTTTCTTGGCCAATGGTGTTGCCGAATATCCAGATGTATTCATTCGTATTCCCCTCCTCATCTATCGTGAACCCCACTCCCAGAGTCCATATTGAACTTTCTGATTTACCGGATGACCTGACTGCTTCAAGGCAAGCATGATTTGTCCTCTGTGGTGACTCTCATGAGAGAGCAAATAGCCGAAGAAGGCACAAGGATGCGGCTTGAATCCTTTGACTTTGCCTTCTTTGAAACTGCTTTCCAGTAATTCTTTGATTGCCTTTGAACTCCTTTCCAGCGCTGTGGCGAGGAGTTTCTTTGACAGCTTTGCATTTTTGTCGATCTTTTTCTGGCCTTTCAACAAAGCCGAGCCCGCGGCTCCGAGCCACATGAGACGCACATTATGAATATGAGCAAATTGCTCTCCGACATTTCTTCCTCCCGATTGGGTGAGGTCGGCCAAATGTTCTTCTCTCACTGAATCGAGAAGATACAGGTTGATTCTGTTGTGGATCTCCCATGTCTCAAGAAGCTCATGTATCATTTCCTTCGTCCTCCAATGGATGTATTCGAGCCACTACAGGCTTTATATCTTTCTTGATCATGAATTGTTCGGAATTGTTGGGAGCAATCAACGGTTTTGCGTTTGCTCCCTTGATTATCAATGTCACCATGAGCGCCGCCTCTCCAAACAGAGCGGGGAAGCTGATTGTTTTGACAACCTCCGCATGCGACGGCAGGACGATTCCTGTGAAGCTCATGAGGACATACGCAGTGCCGTTGAGGATCAACCACACTCCAACGAATCGGGGAAGATAGCCCGATCGCACGACCAACACGCCGAGAGGGAACAGCCACAGTCCCCACAATACCTCAGACACAAACACCCCCTGCTTATCGACATTCATGAGGAGAATTGCAAGGGCGTCCCGTTGCG
>CAZIKE010000052.1:0-23591 GCA_964539775.1 uncultured Chitinophagales bacterium | reverse complement strand
GTCTGTTGCCTCGGGCGGGTCGAGTGGCCTGATGATCCGTCTGGGCGATGTGGTGAAAGCAACGGGAATGGTTCACGTTCTGAGTGTTGGCAAGCGTGCTCGGCTTTCTCGCGGCACTCGCTGCCGTGTAATGCGGAGTGTGGGGTAGTATGCATCTATCTTGGACTCCTGTGTACGTTGCCTCGCAAACAGAGAGTGCACTGCCCCGGAGGGAACTCTGCGAAAAAGTACGGCACGTCGGAGAAAGATGAAGCGGCGCGATGCGTTTCGAGCAGGTTGATGCTCTGCCTAAGGCATGCGAAGGGGCGCCGAAGGGCGGTGCAAAACGAAGTGAAGCACGGAGGTCCGCCCGAGGCGGAGTCTTTCGGACCCAACCCGCAGAAGTCCGGCGTAGCCCAGACAAGGCGGGGAACGCCCTATCAAAAAACCACGGAGTTTACTTCAGAACCTCTACACCACCAGCGCCACCGCAAGTAGCAACAAGAGCACCCAGAGGTTCATGGATGTCAGAACCGGCCGCAGCTCTTCCGACATGGGAATGAATGGATAGAGTGCTTGATAATCCACTGCGGCGAGAGCAGTGATCACCACAACCGCGGCAACACTCAGGAGTCTCCTCTGTCCTTCCCGCTCGAACCACAACCGCCTCACGATGAACACAGCACCCGGAAAGAGAAGAATGAGGTGATGACGCCACGTCACGGGTGACGCAAGAAGCATGATGATGATGTAGGGAAGAACAACCGACAGATCGTTCCGGCCGTTCGACGTTGTGAGATGGTGATACAGAACGAGAGTAAAGAGAACCATCGCCACCGTCATGGTGAGCATGCGGATCGTTCCGCCTTCGCCCGGCAACAACCGCATGAAGAAACCTGCGAGCGAGAAGTTGGCGACGATGCTCGGATGAAATCCGCCTTGGACGTTGCGGGCATAGCCCATGCTCGGGAGAAACGCCAGAAACTCGCGCCACGAATCCTTGCCGGCGATATCGAATGTGACAAGGATGAGCAGGACCACGCCGGCAGCATATCCCCCCACCGCTTTCCACCTTTTCTTGACAAGGAAGGGCACCACCAATAACGCCGGCGTCACCTTGATCAGCGTTGCAGCTCCGAGCATTGCGCCGGCAAGCCAATCTCTTTTTGTGTTGGTGGAAAGAAAGAAGCTTGAGGCGATCAACAGCAGGATGAGCGAGTTGATTTGTCCGAACGCAAGATTGTCGCCACACGGAAGCACCGACAGCCCACCACACGCCAGGATGCCACTCACGATCCAGTATCTGTCACCAGGCATCTCTGCCGAACGGAACGGGAGCGTGAACACGACGAGCACACAAGCAAGACTGATGAACAGCACCTGTGCCGCATCCCAGATGTGCTGGGCCGTTTGAGGCGAGAGCCGGGCAATCGGTTGGGCAATGATGGCGCAGAATGGTGGATAGAGATACGGCAATACATGATTTGCTACGCCGTCCATTGCGGCGAGACTATCCAACACGCGCGCGGAGTAGATGTTCAGTCCTTGGACCGAGGCCTTGCTTGCATAGTAAAACGAAGCGAAGTCGGTGCGCAGAAACAGCGCGCGCGAGGGATCCGTTGCGCTGCGGAACATCGCTGCATCCCGCTCTGGGTGGGGCCTGGCACCGGTCAGGAGATGGACCGTCAGCAGAAGAGCGCTGAAGGAGAAGACACCAATAGCAACGAACGTTCGAAGCCGGGTGCGATTCAACTGAACAGCGCCTCCACGTCTTCCTTCCTCAGCAACTTCATGAAGCCCGAGTCGGTCGTAATAATGCTCTTGACAAGCGCCTGTTTCTTTTCTTGAAGGGCAAGAATTTTTTCCTCGACGCTCCCGCGGGTAATCAGTTTGTACGAAAACACCTGCTTGGTCTGGCCGATGCGATGCGTGCGGTCGGTTGCCTGCATCTCCACTGCAGGGTTCCACCACGGGTCGTAGTGAATCACGTAGTCGGCGGCGGTGAGGTTCACGCCTGTGCCTCCGGCCTTGAGGCTGATTAGGAAGAGCTTCACACGTTCATCCGATTGAAACCGCTCCACACGTTCCTTCCGGTTCACGGTTCGTCCGTCGAGATACTCGTACACAATCTCGTTCCGGTCGCAATGTTCGCGCAGCACGTTCAGCATCTTGACGAATTGGGAGAAGACAAGTACCTTGTGTCCCTCGGCGAGAATGTCGTCGAGCATTGCGATGAACGCTTCAAACTTTCCCGCTCTTCCCTTGTACGACGTGTCCACCAACCGCGGGTGGCAGCAGACCTGACGCAGCTTCATCAAGCCTTCGAACACCTTGAACTTGCTTTGCTGGAAACCAACCGACTCGATACTCTTCATCACCTGTTCCCGATAGTAGCGCCGCCAGAATTCGTACATCCGCTTCTGCTCCGGCTCCATCTCGCAAAAGACTGTCGACTCGACTTTGGGTGGCAGTTCTTTCACCACCAGGTCCTTCGTCCGGCGAAGGATGAACGGAAAGATGAGTCGCTGAAGCGCGGTCGAAGCGGATTCATCGCGATGACGCTCGATGGGTCTTGCGAAGTTCTCTGCAAATGCCCGCTCCGAGCCGAGCATCCCCGGATTGAGGAAAGCAAACTGCGACCACAACTCGTTCAGGTTGTTTTCGACCGGCGTGCCGGTGAGCGCGAGTTTGTGGCGCGCTTTCAGTGCCCGCGCCGCCCGCGCGTTGACCGAGATCGTGTTCTTGATGTTCTGCGACTCGTCGAGGATGACATAGAGGAACTCATGCTCTCTGAGAATGTCAACATCCCGGCGCAGAATACCGTAGCTCGTAAGGACGATGTGGTAGTCGGAAAAGGTCTTGCGATGATGCTTACGCCCGAGACCGGCATAGACCAATGTGCGAAGGTGGGGAGTGAAGCGCCGGATTTCTTTCTCCCAATTGAACAATGGCGAGGCGGGTACGACAATCAGACTGGGAAGCCTCTCGCCATCCTCGTACACCTTCTGCAGCAGTGCGAGCGCTTGCACGGTTTTGCCGAGTCCCATATCGTCGGCGAGGATGCCGCCGACGCCGAACTCGCGCAGGAAGTGCAGCCAATCGTAGCCGGCTTTTTGGTAGGGACGAAGCTGCCCCCCGAAATGCCGCGGCAGCGGCTGCTGTGTGATGGTCGCAAAACGACGGAACCGCTCGCGCAGTTCGTTGAACACGGCATCGGTGTCCACGTCATCCGCATTGCTCAGCAAATCGTCGAGCATGCCGAGGTGTGCGCGCGAAAGCGTCAGGGCGTTCTCGGTGGGCCGGGCAACGGACAACGCCCGACGGAATTTCTTCACCCACTCTTCCGGAAGAGCACCGAAGCTGCCATCATCTAACTTGACGAAGCGTTGGTTGTTCCGCACCGCCTTGACGAAGGTGTGAAAGTCCGCCTCGGCACCTTCGAACCGCACATCGACAGCAAGATCGAACCAATCGATACCCGAAGAAACACGCAGTCCCACCTTGCCGGTTTCGTAGCGCAGCCGATGCTTTTGCAACTCCTCCTGCCCGAAGATCTCATACCCCGCCTCGCGTAACGTTGGGAGAACGGTCATCAACCACTCCAACGAATCGATGGTGGGGAGATACACGATGCCGGCAGTGGGATGAAGCACTGCCGAGAGCGAGGAATCGAAGAGCTGCTTGCTCCATGCGGCTTCCGCTTCGTACTTGCGGATGACGTGATGCACTGCTGCGTCGCCGGAAGCGGCACGGACAAGATCGGACGAACGAGCGTTTTCGAGAGACTTGTATTCCGGTACCTCAACGGTATCGTAGAGAAAGCGCAACTCTACAGCGAGTTGCTCATCCATTTCCTTCAAGTACAGCCGCGGGCGCGGCTCCGTGTCGATCGTTTTGCACAAAGGCGTCGTGGAGTGAATCTTGTACCGCGCGGCGATCTGCGGGAACATCTCTTCGAGAAACTCGTCGCGATCACGCTCGGGTATGACGAATGGCATCGGGGCATCCTTCAGCGCCGCGAGTTCCACACCCGTCGCACCATCCAGGCGGAACACCTTGTCACCCGAGAGAACCCAGAGAGGATCGGACGTGATGGCAACACTCTCACGCTGCAGGGGCGTGATGTTCCCTTCCATCATGATGCACGGCTGGAGGTGCAGCGCGCCTTCTACCTCATCGATCTGCAGCCTGAGTTCTACCGGCGCTTGCAGCACATGCAGTCGTTTCCCCAAGAGCATGCCCTCCTTTTGGAGATACAACTCCTTGTTCACAAGCAATTCGAACGCATCGGCCATAACCCTGTCGGGCGGGTACGCCCGCAAGTATCCATGGTTGAGCCTGCGGTAAGAGTAATCGTTCACATATCCGGAGTCATACAGCGTATGAGAAAGGCCGTCAGGCATGCGCGGAAGCAGCATCCGATCAATG
The DNA here is from genome assembly GCA_964539775.1 of uncultured Chitinophagales bacterium. GTDB lineage: Bacteria > Bacteroidota > Ignavibacteria > UBA10030 > UBA6906 > CAADGV01. Next base: position 19,184 of record CAZIKE010000052.1, on the reverse strand, counting down.
ACATCGAAATGGACGCCGTCATACAGATCGTATTGCTTCAGCATGCTCGCGGGGCCATCACTGCCATCCTTCTTCAGCTTGATGCGAAGCGGATACAGACGGCGCACACGTCCATCAATGGAGAGTCCGTATGCAAGACGCCACGGTTTCTGTGGGAGCCGGGGAGTACTCTTCGGATGAAGTTCCGGGAGAATCTTCTTCACCTCGTTCACCCATGAGGTGCGATGCTCTTTCCCGGACGGGCGGGCGGCAGGAGTGCCCGACAATGGAAGGAGTTTTGCTTGATGGTACATCGTCGCAAGCATGGTGGCGACCACATGCTTGCACACATCATCGAAAGCGTAGGGACACGTGCATGAAGTTGTGAAGTGTTGAGAGTCTTGTGAAAGCTCGACACTGTATTCTTGCGAGCCATCCACGGAAGCGCGAACGTACTGCTCGCTCACTTCGTCGAGACGCACACGCCCCTGGTGAAAATATGCCCGTCCCCGCGTGATGACGTCGGGGTGCGCTATCCGCTCGATAAGTTTCAGCGTTATCTCCATCGGGTCCTTGCGTTGTTGCTCCTGTGTGACGAAGCTCTTTTTTTTCGCGGGAAATCGAGCGCCACCCCGCAAGATACGGAGTGATGTGGAGAAAGGCGAGTGTGGAATTGGGTTTTTTTGATCTTTCATTGCAACCGGGCAGGTGCACCTCTGCGAAGCCACGAGGTGGTCATCGCCACGCCAAGCGGCAGGGTATTGGAAGGAGACTCACAGCAAGTTATAACTCGCCCTTGCGTGGAGTGTGTGAAACGGCAGCGGCTACTTTTTGTCAGCCTTCTCAAACTTCAGTGCCGCGGAGTTCATGCAGTAGCGCAGCCCCGTCGGCTTGGGTCCGTCGTCGAAGACGTGGCCGAGATGTGCGCCGCAGCGCGCGCAGAGAACTTCCGTCCGCACCATGAGGAAGCTGCGGTCGGTTTCCTCTTTCACGTTTTCCTTGGCGATGGGTTGATAGAAGCTGGGCCAGCCGGTGCCGGAGTCGAACTTCGTCTCCGAGCTGAACAGGTCCGTGCCGCAGCAGACACATTTGTAGATGCCCTTCTCGTGCGTGTTCCAGTACTCCCCCGTGAAGGCGCGCTCGGTTCCTTTCTTGCGCGTGACTTCAAATTGCAGGGGCGTGAGTTGTTTCTTCCATTCGGCGTCGCTCTTTACGACTTTGTCGGCCATGACATATCCTTTCTTCTCGACAGAGTAGAGTTTGATTTTCGGTCCGCTGGCGTCAACCATTGCCGTGCTCAGCACAAGAACCATAACGAACAATCCGGGTCGCCGATGCATCCAATCCCCCTTCCTTCATGAATGTGATAATCGTGCATCTATGATACGAAGAACACAGATTGCAAAGTTCACAGAACGATAACATTTCCGTTTCACACCTGCTCCACTCGTGCGATGTCGACGTTTCTGAGGAGCGCCGCATTCTCCTCCGGCACCGACGGGTTGATGAACATGCCGGTGCCAAGCTCCAAGCCCGCCGTCCTGGCAATGCGGGGAATGATGGTCAGATACCAATGGAAGTAGTCCGTTCGTTTTTCCTCTGTCGGGATCGAGCGAACGGAGTAGTTGAAGTCGGGGTTCTCCAGGGCAAGGTAGAGGCGTGCGAGGACGTTCTTCAACACGGGAGCGAGATGGTCGATCTCGGTATCGGTAATCTCGTCGAACGACGAGGCATGCCGTTTGGGAAAGATCCACGCGTGGAACGGCGAAAGGGCGGCGTAGGGAATGAACGCCACGAAGTGATCGTTCTCTTCAATCACCCGCTCGTACGAAGCAAGCTCGTCCGCCACGGTGCGGCAGAACACACATTCCCCCATATCGTCAAAGTAGCGGATCGCTTCCTCAACGCGGATGCGAAACTGATTCGGCACAATCGGCGTTGCCACAACCTGGGAATGCGGATGCGCGAGCGAGGTTCCCGCCGCCTCACCGTGATTCTTGAAGATTATGATCGCCTCGATGCGCTCGTCCTGACGGAGTGTTGCGTAGCGATTGCGGTATGCGCGCAGCACGTCGGCAACGTGAGCGACGGGCATCAGTGCAAGGGACATATCGTGCCGGGGATGTTCAATGACGACTTCCTGCATGCCCACCGCCGGCATGGAGCGAAACACGCCGGAGAGCTTTCGCCTCCGTTCGCCGACAGGCACAAGTGCCGGAAACTTGTTCGGCACAACCCGAACTCTCCAGCCCAGCCGGTCGCGTATGGCGAAGGTTTCTTCCGCCGTCTCCGCCTCGTTACCGACACAGAAGGGACAATGCGCCGCGTAAGCAGGCAGTGGCGGCCGGGATTTCTTGCCGGATGCAAAATCATCCGGCCGATCGCCCCGCCCCTTCGCAATGATAACCCAGTCACGCGTGATAATATTTTGCCGCAGCTCGTTCATGCACGTCTCGTGCGTCCATGCGGGCCCCAAGATGCTTGCCGGATGTGTTACGCTTCCAGCTTCGCGTCGAGTGTTATCTTCGCTGTCAAGGATTTCGAGATGGGACAACTCGCTTTCGCCTCGTTGGCGCATTCGGCAAACTTCTCGGGTGCGATGCCGGGAACTCTTGCGTTGAGCTGGAGATGGCTTTCGATAATGGCGCCCTGGTCGAGGTTGACCGTGCAGGTCACGTTCAGACGTTCGGGCGTGAAGCCCGCGTTGCCCAGCACGAAGCTCAGCTTCATAGCAAAGCAGCCTGCATGTGCTGCGGCGACAAGCTCTTCCGGATTCGTTCCGGGTCCCTGCTCAAAGCGGGAGACATAGGTGTACGGCTGATCTTTCAACAGACCGCTCTGAACCGTCAATGTCCCTTTGCCTTCCTTCCCCGAGCCGTTCCACACTGCGGTTGCCCATCGTTTCATAAGTGATGTCCTTTCGTGATTGGTTGAATGGAATGATGCAAGCACAAAAAACAGAATTTACGGAAGTGTTTCAAGGCACATGCACAGACACGCCGAGCAAATGCGATCAGAATACGTACGCCACCACAAAAATGCCGATCATCATGAAACCCAAGCCTATCCTGGCCGCGATGCCAAGCGCAAGACCGATCCATGCTCCTACACCGGCCTTCGTCGCTTGCTTCACATCGTTGCGGACGATCAACTCTCCCAGAAACGCGCCGACAAAGGGACCGATGATCACCCCGACAACGCCAAAGAACAATCCGGCGAACAACCCGACTGCTGCGCCCACGAGTGCAAGTGTGCTCGCCCCGACTTTCCTTGTTGTAAGATTCGTCGTATAGAAGTCAACGACAAATGAAGCAAGCGTGAGAATCCCAAGCACGACGAGCGTCTGCCAACCAACTTTCGTGAAGTTATCCGCCCACGCAGCAAGCAATAGGCCAAGGAACACGGCCACAGTGCCGGGCACGGCGGGCACAACCACGCCAATCATGCCCACGACAACAAGAATGATTGCAACAAGCCAAAGAATCGTCGTCATTGCGTCCCCGTTTTCCTGTGATGGGAGGATGCCATACTCACACCAGTACTGCCTTCCGCCATCTCCGAACGGAATTGATAAGGAAGAGTTGCGTTGCCCTCGTCAAGTGCTCGCAGCGTATCACGCGCTCGGCGATTGTTCCTTCCTTCAGCAAGACCGCACGGAAGGTTCCCGCCAGCACTCCGCACGAAACGGGTGGCGTGTAGAGTTTCCCGTCGATCTCGGCGACAATGTTAGCAACGCTGGACTCGGTCACCTCGCCGCGTTCGTTCCAGAGGATCACGTCATCGCAATCGGATATGGAGGCAAGAGCGTCATCGTACACCTTGCGATGAGTGGTTTTATGATAGAGAAAGAGATTGTTCGAGTCAATCGGCGCGGCAGCAAGCTTCACGCGTAGCGGATCGTGCGGCGCGTCTTCGATGGGGCTGACGGCAAACGTCGCTGTGCCGTCGCGATGCAGCACCATGCGTACACGACAATCACGTGCAGACGCCCGCAGATCGTGATGGAGCTGCCGGATCATTCTCATGGCAAGAGGTTCATCGAAGGGAAGGTCGAAGTACCTTGCGGAGGCTCTCAGTCGGTTGAGATGTTCCTCCAACAAGAAGAAGCCCTGTTGTTGTGTAAAGAGCATCGTTTCAACAAGTTCGAAGTCCGGTCTCACATCAGTGAGGACGCGGGCTTTCGTCAAGCATTCCTCGTATTCGTCCTCGGCGGTCGAGTGCCATACCACGCCGCCCCCGACGCCGTATTCAGCCTCGTTCTTCTTCTTGTCGATAAGGACAGTTCTGATGGCAACGCTGAACCGTGCCCTCCGATTCGGGGCGATGACACCGATTGCTCCGGTGTAGATTTGTCGTGGCGTCCGCTCAAGCTCTGCGATGATTTCCATCGTCCGGGCTTTCGGAGCGCCGGTCACAGACGCACACGGGAAGAGTGCCCTGAGAATGTCGGTAAGAGAAGCCTTCGTTGTTGCAGTCACCGTGGACGTCATTTGCCAGACAGTCGGATATCGTTCCACATCAAAAAGCGACGGCACCTGAACGCTTCCAATCTCGGCAATGCGGCCCAGGTCGTTCCGCATCATGTCCACAATCATCACATTCTCCGCGCGATTCTTTTCCGATGTGCGGAGAGATTCTGCCCGCATGTCATCGTGCTCCACCGTGCAAGCGCGTGAAGCAGTGCCCTTCATCGGACGAGTTACAATCTCTTCCCCCTCAAGCGAGAAGAAGAGTTCGGGCGAGGTAGAGCAGATGGAAAAGTCATTTGTTTCTATGAAGGCACAGTAAGGCGACGGTTGCGCTTGCACAAGGCGCAGGAACACGTCAAAGGCGCTTCCCTCAAACCGAGCGGTCAGCCGGAAGGTGTAGTTCACCTGATACGTGTCGCCCTCGGCAATGGAGCGCTTGATGCGCTTGATCGCCGCTTGATACTCCTCGCGAGAGATGTTGGGTCGCCAGCTCAGGGGGTGAGCGGACGAGGAAGGTGGGGGCAAGTGTATCGTCGTCGAGCGGTCGAACAGTGCAAACCACACAAGCGGAAACGATGCGCTCGAGGAACACACCTTCAGTGCAGCATCAAACGCCGGCGCCGCTTCGTAGCTGATGAACCCGACCGCAACCATCCCCCGGTCCTGCACATACCGTTCGACCTCCTGCACGCTTGTCACCACATCGGCGGTACGTTGTGCCTCGACCACCTCCAGCGGCTGTTCGTAGGTGATCCACTCGCGGCGCGCAGCATCGAAGAGCACCACCCTCGTCATCTTACCCTTTGACGTACGAGAATTTTTCGGCAATCTTTCCATCCCGCACACGAAACACATCCACGCCGCGCAGATGCCAGGGCTTCCCTTCTTTCGTCTTTCTGTAGATCCATCGGACAACACAGCGATCGGCGACGGCATACATCTCTTCAACCTCAAACCGCGCACCCGGATTTGCCGCGAAGAATCTCTCCCACACCGATCGGACAGCCGCTTGCCCCTCGAACCGCTGGCCATCAGGGGGCGGATTGGTGGATTCAAAAACGCAATCGGCGGTCATTGCCTGCATCACGGCATCAACATCGTGACGGTTGAACGCTTCGTTGAAGCGCTCAACGGCTTCGAAGGTTGAACCTCGACTCGTGGACATCATTGCCTCCCTTCGTTGGGACCTGAAGCGTGATTACGGGAGTCCGGTCCGCTACGCCAAACTCCCAACCTCCTTTTCCACAGCCTCCAGAATCTCGCATGACTTGACCAGCGCTTTCATCGTGTCATGGTCGGGATACAGCGGACGATCTTCTTCGAGGCGCTTCACATGTTTCCGGATGACCTGGAGTGCTGTGCGAACGCCGAGACCGGGCGTGAACGAACGGAACTCCAACGCCTGTGCCGCAGCCATCATCTCGATGCCGAGAATGCCGTAGGCATTGTCGAGGATGGTTTCGTTCTTGATCGCCGTGTTCATCCCCATCGAAACGAAGTCCTCTTGATCGCCAGCAGCGGGAATGGAAAGAATCGACGCGGGCGCGGAGAGAATGCGCTGCTCGGTGATGAGGGAATCCGCTGTGTACTGACTCAGCATGAATCCGGAATAGAATCCCGGATCGCTCGTCAGGAATGCGGGCAGTCCCTGACTCAATGCGGGGTTGGTCAGACGGTTCAGCCGACGTTCCGACAGCACGCACACCATCGTCACCGCTGCGCCGATCATATCCATCGGAAGCGAGACGGGCGAGCCTTGGAAATTCGCGCCCGTCAGTGTGAGGTTCGCTTCAGGAAGAAAGATGGGATTATCGGCAACGCCGTTTAACTCCGTCTCCACCTGCTTCATCGCCCAGGCCACGGCATCGTGCGCCGCACCGATCACCTGTGGCGTGGAGCGCATCGAGTACGCGTCCTGCACTTTCGTTTTCATCTTGCCGGTGGTCAGATCGCTTCCGTGAATGCACTTCATAATTGCTCTGGCGGAGCGGACAGCCCCGGGGAAGCCGCGCAGTTCGTGCAGGCGAACATCGTAGGGTTTGAGGTTTGCAACGAGCGCTTCGAGTGTCATGGCCGCGGCGATCTCTGCCTGCTTCAGCCAGCGGTCGATATCATACAGGTGAAGCGCGCTCATTGCTGTCAGCAGGTTCGAGCCGTTGATGGCCGCCAAACCATCGCGGGCTTGCAGGCCGGGAATGGGAATCCCTGCCCGTTCCAGAGCTACTCGACCCGGGAGCCGCTCTCCCTTGTAGTAGGCTTCACCTTCGCCTATGAGCAGCAACGCCGCCTGTGCCATCGGTGCCAGATCGCCGCACGCTCCGACCGATCCTTTCTGGCACACGACGGGCGTAACGCCTTTGTTCAACATCTCAACATACGTTAAGGGAATCTCCGGCCGGCAGGCCGAGTATCCGTGCGCATGGACGTTGATGCGACTTGCCATGGCGGCACGTACGTACTCAACAGGCGCAGGCTCGCCGATACCGGCGGCATGATTGTAGATGAGATAGCGCTGAAACTCGCGCACCTGTTCGTCGCTGAGCACGATTTCCGAGAATTCACCAATGCCCGTGTTCGTGCCATACATGACTTCCTTCGCGCGGAGCTTCTCCTCAAGCATTGCCCGACATTTTTTGATGCGCTCGAGCGCCGCCCGATCAAGCTCGACGCGCTCGCCGTGTCGTGCAATGCGAACGAGTTTCTCAATCGTGAGTGATGAACCATCGAGTACTATTGGCATGCTATCGTCATCCTTTCGTACAAAAGAAAACCACCACGGCAGGCCGAACCACATGCACGAATACACAGACGTGCCGGACACCCTGTGGTAGTCATGTGCGCTGGGAGGCAATGCTTAGAGCGTTGCAAGCATCTTCTTGATCTGCTCAACCGCCTGTGCACGCGGAACAGTAACTTGCACGGTGCGCGAAAGTTTCAGCCATTCCTCCCGTTCCTTTCCTTTCGCCGTCTTCTTCTTGTCCTGCAACTGTGCTCCGAGTTTCAGATTTTTGATCGTCACTTCATTTCTTGCAAACTCCTCGCTGCCGATGATGACGGCAACAGGAATCTGCAAGCGGTTGGCGTATTGGAGCTGCTTGCCGAGCGTTTTCTCTTCCCCGAGATACAACTCCGTATTGATGCCTGCGTTCCTCAGTTCCTGTGTGAGCGTTTGATAGTGTGCCAGACGGGATGCCTCCATGACCGTGACAAGCACGTGCGCCGTTGCAGGCGCGAGGTGATGCAAGCCCAGTTTTTCCATGGCGGCAAACAGGCGATCCACACCGATGGAGGCACCAACAGCCGGAATTTTCTTACCAAGGAATCGCTCCACAAGTCCATCGTAGCGTCCGCCGCCGAAGACCGAACCGAACTCAGGGGCATCGTCGAGACTGGCCTCAAAGACAGGCCCGGTGTAGTACTCCAGTCCGCGCGCGATGCTGAGATCAAGCCGCACGCGCTCCTCGGGGATCGAAAAAGTTTCCAGCGAGTCGCACAGAACACGCAACTCATCGATCGCCTCTCGTGCCGACTCCACGCCGTGGAACAATGCCTCGAGCGACGACAGAACTTCGCGCCGTGTGCCGTGCGGGAGAGCGAGGAAGCGCTTGATCCCTCCAACGTGCTTCTCGTTCAATCCCAATCCCGGAATGCGATCACCCGAGGCGTCGACTCTTCCCGTCGTCAACTCAGCTGCGATTCCCTCCAGCCCGATTTTCTCCAACTTGTCGAGCACCCGGAACACGCTGTGTGCCGCCTCGCGCGGGATCCCCGCAAAATCCAGCAAACTGTTGAGCACCTTTCTGGTGCTGAACCGAATCGTGAAGCGACCGATCCCGAGCGCTTGCAACGTATCGTACATGGCACAGAGGATCTCCGCATCGGCAGCAAGCGAGCTTGTGCCGACGGCGTCGAGATCGAACTGCAGGAACTCACGGAAACGCCCGGGGTCGGGCTTGTCGGCGCGCCACACCGGCGCTACCTGGTAACGGCGAAACGGCAGCGGCAGGTCGGGATACTGCGCAACCACGCGCGCAAGCGGAACGGTCAAATCGAAACGCAGCGCCACGTCCTCCCCTTCCGGATTCTCGAAGCTGAAGATTTGCTTCGTGCTTTCTTCTCCGTACCCTAACAGCGTGACGCGGTATTCCTGTGCGGGTGTGTCGAGCGGCTGAAAACCGTACCGCTCGTACACCGCGCGGATCGTCTCGATCATCTTCAGCCGCGCATTCATCTGAGCGGGCAGATAATCTCGAAAACCGCGCAGGAGTTTTGGTTCGACGACTTTCTGTTCAGACATCGGGAATGTGATCGTTCTGTTGGATGAGCAAGGCGGGACACACAGGTTCTGTATGATCGCGCCATCAAATCTACCAGAAAATGCCAACGAAAGCAATGTGAGGACTTCTTCTTACCCACCCCTGAGAAGTAGATTCTCACACACCAATTCTTTTTATTTGAAAGAGTATTCGTTGCAGGAAAAGACTTGTATGGCAGAGGATGTTGTCACACAAGAAGAGGTCGAAGTAGAACAGCGGGATGTCGCTCAGCTCGTTCCGCGCTATCACGTGATCCTTCTCGACGATGACGAGCACACGTACGACTACGTCATCGAGATGTTGATGGATCTCTTCGGCCATAGCATGAGCACGGCGTATGAGATGGCGTGCGAAGTGGACGCCAAAGGACGCGTGATTGTCGATACCACTCACAAAGAGCGGGCGGAGTTGAAGAAGGACCAAATCGAATCCTACGGCGCGGACTGGCGCATTCCCGGCTGCAAGGGATCCATGTCGGCCACGATCGAACCCGCCGAGTAGCTCTACGGCACGCGGACACGCATGCCGAGACCCACCGACCCTGTTGAGTATTGCGATCCTTCAAACAGCCACAGGAGATCTTCAGTGGCAACATCGAAGTCGAATGCCCGGAAACTGAAGCCGAATCCAAGCGCTATATGTGAACCGCTCCGTCCTCCCAGCGAGACGCCCGTCCGTAACGGCAGCCATCGCACGGGCTTGTACTCAAGACCGAACGAAAATCTCGGTTCATCACTGAGGACGGAGCGCCGACCAACACTCTGGGCGTACTCCAGACCGAAGAGAAGTTCGCCGGGGAAAACGCCCGGCCCGGAGAGTTTGTCCACGTGCGTCGCAATGCCGATACGAACCATGCCCGGCAAGGAACTGGAAAAGCTGCGGCCAGCATGAGCGTCAGCGCTCGACTTGAACATCGTAAACACACTCTTGAACACATCCGGCTCGACGATCGTCATCACCGAGTCCACGGAGCGTTCGGCGACTTGGGCCGACCACTGAATCGAGCCGATGTTTGTGAGGCTGACGCCGAACGTCAAATACTCTGTCACGCCCCCTGAAAGCCCGACGTCAAGACCAAACCCGTAGCCGGCAGGATTCTGGAATAGATTGTCCAGCGGGCGGGAAAGACTGTTGGCCGTTACCCACCGAGCATGCCACGCCACTGCGCCGGAGACCGAACCATCGGCCGAGGTGCGGAGTGATGCAGCGCCTCGTTCCACCTCGTAGTAACCGTAACCCTGAATCAGCTTTACACTCACTCCGCCGGCAAGCCACTCGAGAAATGACGGATGAGGCAGACGCTGACCAAACGAAAGGGCGTACGTGCGCGCCCAAAAACCCTGCACTGCAAGTCCCTCCACGTTAAACGCCGAACCGGGCGTGTTGCCATACAGGAGCAGCCGCGCGTACTCGCGAGGAATGTCGGCAGCGGCAAGGAGTCCGTAGTCCACTGTGAAAGCGATGTTGCCGGTGGAGTTGATGCGCAGTGTGATGCCAAATAGCCGCGCCATTGCCTCGGCGCGCGAATGCCCAACAGCACTCTGAAATGACTGGAGAAGATTCGCTTTGTCCGATTCCGGCAGATCGAGCAGCGGTGTCCGGTTCTTCAGATAGCGGGAGTAAAGATCGTACGTGAAGAAGTCGCTCTCAACATACATTCCCATGGGAAGTACCGTCAGACTCATCGCCCCACCTTCCAGGAGAGCAAGGTTGGCGGGGTTCGTTCCGACCGCATCGAGACCCAGCGCGTTTGCCACCGAAGTTCGCGCCATGCCCATGCCGCGGATGTTAGGCTGTTCTCCTCCTTCTGCCACGCACGTCAGAACTGGCGCCGCCGAAAAGACCAACCACTTGAGGATCCAATGCATCGTGCATCGCTTCATACGTTTGCCCTCCGTTGCAAAGTCATACAATCACAAGCCGGGGTGAGACCGATGAAGAACCCACGTTGGAACTGCCGCCCCTGCTTTCGTCTCGTTGAGGGACTTGGCGCAGGCAGACGGCAGGCTTGAGATAGGTTAAGAACTGTGGTTACAATAAGAAGGATGGAGAGCCGAGAAGCAAGAATTTGCGACTACTGGAAGGCTGTTATTTTTCATGAAATGCGTTGGAGCGTAAGTGGATTGACGTAGAGATAGTGCCGGAAGGAACAAAAAAATCCCGACCTCCAATCGGGATCGGGATTGTGGCTCTCTGCCTCGGCCGAGATCACACAGCCGATGCCTGAACCTTTGTCACCATGGCCTGCTTGCCGTATATAGCAGCGAGCACAACACCTGCGATGATGTATTCGACCAGACCGGCAATGAACCATTTCAGCGCAAAGGAGTAAGGAACCGGCATCGAGGCGTACGTACCGTATGCCATCGGCACCGCCATCATCATCCCAACGTAAAAGCCATAGCGGACACCCTCTGCGATGCCTTTGCCCTCGTAGCCTTTCGAGAAAATGAGCGTGAAGAAATACGCGATGAGGGCATAGACGACATAGAACAGCCAGATTTTCATCTCCTCCATTGGGCGCCAGAGTTGTTTGGTCGCCTCAAAATCCCCCGCCATGATCCCCATGTTCACGGCGTAGCCGAGAATCGACAACACGACAAAAACCGCAACTGCACCAAGCCAGAATTTCTTGTCCTGCATAGGACCTCCTATGGTTGGTTATGGGTTGAATGGGTTGTGAGGATTGTACCGGCAGTGAAAGAACGGGTGACACCACAAGTGTACAGAAGAGAAAAATCATGTTCAAGGGGTGGACAAAAACCCACGAACGTCGTCTGAAGCTCTCATCCCTTCATCACTGCCAGCGGCACAAGCTTCGCCACTTTGCGCGCGATGCCTGCGCCGTGCACCACCTCGACCACGCGGCTGACGTCCTTGTATGCATCGGGCTTCTCCTCCGTTAGACCTGCCTTCGTTTCACCTCGCACAACGATTCCCTTGTCTCTCAGTTCACGCAGAAGCTGATCTGCCGTCGTTTCCTTCTTCGCTTGGGTGCGACTCTTCGCTCTTCCTGCACCGTGGCAAGAAGAGCCGAACGTTTCGCGCATCGCTTGCTCGGTACCAACAAGAATGTAGGAAGCTGTTCCCATACTTCCCGGAATCAACACTGGTTGGCCGACGTCCTGCAGCTCGCGCGGCAGCAGGGGATGATGCTGAGGCAATGCCCGTGTAGCGCCTTTGCGGTGGACGAGCACGGTTTTGCGGCGCCCGTTGACTTCGTGCTCTTCAGGCTTGGCGATGTTGTGGCACACGTCGTACACAATGCGCACGTCCGACGTGCCGACGATGCGCTGGAATGCCTCACGCACCCAATGCGTCATCATCTGCCGGTTGCAGAAGGCGAAGTTGGCCGCGGCAGCCATGGCCTTCAAGTAGTTCTGACCTTCATGCGACTGTATCGGAACGCAGGCAAGCTGCCGGTCAACGACGGAGATACCGTACTTCTTCATGCCCTCGTGCATGATGTCGAGATAGTCTGTACAGACTTGATGGCCGAGGCCGCGCGAACCGCTGTGAATGAGGACAACGATTTGTCCCTGGTGAACACCGAACCGCCTTGCCACCTCTTCGTCGTAGACCTCGTCCACGCGCTGGATTTCGAGGAAGTGATTGCCCGATCCCAACGTACCGAGTTGATGATGCCCGCGATCCTTCGCTCGGCTGCTGACGAGTGAAGGCTCGGCGCCGGGGATCGTTCCATACTCCTCAATGCGCGCAAGGTCCTCGTCACGGCCGTAGCCATGGGCAACGGCCCACTGCGCGCCGTCGCGCAAGACGGTGTCGAGTTCGTTCTTCGTTACATCGAGCAGGCCCTTGCGTCCTGTGCCGCATGGAATATCGCGGAAGAGCTGATTGAGCAGTGGCTCGATCTTTCCCTGAATGTCCTTCTCATCCAACGGCGAGGCTAACAATCGCACACCGCAGTTGATATCGAACCCAACTCCTCCGGCCGAGACCACACCCTCATCGAGATCGGCAGCGGCGACGCCCCCGATGCAAAAGCCATACCCCTGATGAGCATCGGGCATTGCCAGCGAGCGGCCGACAAGTCCGGGCAGGGTAGCAACGTTGGCAACCTGCTCCTTCGTCTGATCTTTCTCAATCTGATGGATCAACTCATCATCGGCATAGATCAATCCCTCGATCCGCATGCCGGTTTTGTAGGTTGTCGGAATGACGTAGCGGTAGGCATCAATCTTCTTGAGCATATCTTTACCCTTCTCCATGTTCGACTGAGCCAGATTTACCCAAGATGCAAACTCATTCTTTTACTCAGATATCCAGGAACACCCGCACGCGGGCACCCTGCTTACCTTCCTCGATCGTAAGTTGGTGATACGTTACGGCCTTCACGTCCAACCTCGTCCGATGTTTCTTTCCATCAAACATCTCACCCCGAACCACGGCAAGCAGATGCGTGTCGTTCATCTGCCGGATATCGAACTCCTTGCCGATGAAGCCGAGGCCGTCGTAGAGGTACAGAATCTCCGAGAGCCATTTGACAAGAAGCTGCTCCGTGTCCACAGCGTGTATTTCCACCTTTCGCTCTTCACAAAGTTCGATCCCGGCGGGGTCCAGAATAATGGACATCAGCGCTCTTGCCGCGTTGGCGAACGCTTCACAGAGCGTTGCACCTTCCGCTTCAATCCCCAAATCCGCGGGATGCTCAAGGATTCTGTAGCTTTCCATTTCGTAAGTTATGGAGTGAGACTATCATAAGCCAAAACGCTCTTTGCGCTATCGTTTTCGAACGATGAGCATCACTCGCGTGCCGAATCGCTTTCCCACAACACGCGGCGGTCGCGGCAGGAGAAGTGTTGCCGCAAATGCCCCAATCCTCAGCGGTGGCCAGTTCGGGAAATGGCTGATGGTGTCGTAGCTGTCAATCCAATCCAACAGAACAACATCAAGCTCAAGCTCAGCCATCTCTGCAACTAACGACTCCGAACAATCCTGTTCCGGGAGGCCGTAGGACGCGAAATCCGAAAACCTCGCTATCAACCACTCCCACCACGATACAAGAACGTGTTTCTTGTTGGGAAAGACAAGAACAAGAAAGCCGCTCTGCTTCGTCACACGTTTCAACTCTCTGAGCAAATGCATTCAACGATCCTGCAACGGCACGGCTCGCCATAGCGATCAGTGTCAAGAATTCCGCTAGCAGTGTAGAGATGTCGGAGCGGAGCCTCATGGATATCGATCGCCGTACAGTGGTAGCCCGCATAACTGAAGAAGAAGCTATCCCGGCCACTGCCACATCCTGCCCCGAGAACAGAGGCACCGCGAGGGAGCTTGCACGCGCGAAGAAACTGTTTCGCAAAGTCCCTGTCCTTCATCCTGCCGATGCTTGCAGGATGAGTGATGCGGTACGTCGCGGGATGGTTCGCATGAACCTTAAGCCACGCGTTCGTGACCTTGTGCCTGTCAGTCATTGATCGAGAAGGAAGTAGCGGAGCCTCGAGCGTACCAAATATGAATTGGGTATCCGTTGCATGTTACCATCAATATAACAAGAGCACCGTAGGCGGGCAAATCGGGCGGGTATGAAGAGGCCGACCCTCGGCAACCGACGGTCGGCCCTGGAAAACAGAGGTGGTGTTTAGACGTTCACGCCGGCTCGGATTTCATCCACCTTGTGATGGAGCCGTTCCTTCAATTCGATGATGCGATCCTTCACCTCATCCCTGAGCCGTTCCATCTCGCGCTTCAGACGATTGGCCTCCTCGCGCAGTTGCCAGCCCTCATCCGGGGGACACAGGTCAATAACAATATCTCCATCGAGGTGAAAGAAACTGACGTCCCGCCCACTCTCTTTGATGGTAAGCGTCAGTTTCTGCATTGCGCCTCTTCTGATAACCTCGACGTCGGCCTGCTCTCCTTCCTCGAAGCTGTCGAGCGCGTCCAGGAGGTCTTCGATGTCGGCAACTGCGTCCTTCCCCACCTTCACGATCACGTCGCCCGCCTTGAAGCCGGCTTTCTCCGCCTCGCTGTCACGCTTCACACTTTTCACCAACACACCTCTTCCATTGGGCGCGCCGAAGTACTCGCCGAGCTGTTTGTTCAACGCTTCCACCGTCAGTCCGTAAACGACTGCTGAGCGCGAGAGTCCAAAGCGTTCGATCCTCGGCACTGGGGGAACGGGCGGCATGCGGAAGGTGAACATGCGTGGTTCGCGTCTGCGCTCGATCGTGGCTTTCACGATCTTCCGCTCGCTTCCGCGCATCACGGTAATCGTGACTTCGGTTCCGGGCTTGGTCCGGCGGACTGCGTCCACCAGCGCGTCGCCGTGCACGATAGTTTTCCCATCGAACTCGACAATCACGTCGCCTTCGCGGATGCCGGCATCGTCGGCCGGGCTTCCCTCTTCTACGCTCGTCACGTATGCGCCCTCCTCCACCTTCAGATCCTTCTTGCGGACCAGCCGCGGCGTTACGTCGTCAATCGAAACGCCAAGCCAGCCGCGCGCACTCGTACTCACAACCGTAACGTACGGTGCCTGACTCGACCCGGCTTCCACTTTGTGCCCGCAAGCTGTGCCGAACAGCAGAAGCGGGAAGACAAGAACTCCAATGCTTGACAGATTCATCGCTGACGTCCTCGCTAAATGGCTGATGATACAGTTTGACGCATGCTACTTTCCCTTCAGAATCTGGAGCAGCGCTGCGCGTGATTTCTCATTTCCGATGGTGCCGAGATAGTACACGGCATCGCTGCGCAGTTCAACGTTTTCATGCGAGGTTGCCACCGAAGCAAGAAAGTCCACAGCCCGTTCGTTGCCCACCTCTGCAATCGCGTAAAGAGCCGCGGCGAGTTGCTTCTCTTTTTGTTTCGGCAAACCTCGGAACAACGCGATGAGCGCGTCTGTAGATTTCGCTTTGTCTCCTTGCACGTCGGCGATCGCGTACAAAGCCGCAATTTGTACGTCATCGCTCACATCGGATTGTGCCACACCCACCAGGACAGGAAGCACATCGAACTTTCCGAAATCGGCCAGGGTCTCCAGAGCCGTAACACGCAAGACGTCCGGCTGCGACGGGTCGAGCGCAACATCTTTCAACGCTGCGAACGCCTCTTTGTCGTTACGCAATGCGCCGAGTGCTCGCAACGCGTCGAGCTTGATGCGCGTCGTGGCATCGAGGTCTTTTGCTGATTTCACCCCCCAACCCTGGCGCGCAATGACACGTGGAATCCTGATGCCCGTCATACGCAGTCCGCGCTGAGCTTCGCGCATTGCCCGTTCGACCTCGCGCAACGCCTTCTGGCCCTCGCGCATGGTCGTGCTGTAGCTGTCCGTGTAGGTCTGGGGTGCCACTTTTACCTGCAGGTTCTGTCCGTCGGGCGCGAGGATGATCATATCGTCTCGCATATCGGCGAGCGCATCGTCAGCGTAACGGCTCTCGGGATACTCCTGAAGAAACTTCTCGTACGCGGCGAGGCCCTTCTTCTTATCCAGTCGCTTTTGCGCGTAGGCAGACCAATACGCTGCGTCATCCACGTACTCGCTCCTGGGATATTTGGTTTTGAGCTCTGCAAACTTTTTCAGCGCGTCGGCCCATCGGTCACTGAGGATGAATGCGTAACCTTCCTTGTAGGTCTTGTACCCCGGATCTTTTTCATTCTCGTCCTGAAGAAGAACGGTCGGGTCGTGCGGATCCGGAAAAGCGATCGGTCGCTGGCACCACACCGATGCTGTGAACAGGGCGAGAAGTGTCATGCCATAGAACATCGTGCTCATGGGTCTCCTCATCTCTCGTGTTAATAAACGTCCTCGTTCGTACCCGCGACCGCAGTGTCCAACGTCGCTTCCGCCATTCTAATCTTAAACAACAAATTCTCTTGCGCTATGCCGCCGCGGATCAACTCCACATTGGGCAGGTCGTTTGCGGATTCAAGATTCGCAAGCTCGATGAGAATCTTTTCCATATCATTCACGAGTTTGGCCGAGCGGCTACCGAGCATGCGTTGCTTGAGGTAGCGCGCCTCGTGGACCAGTGAGCGAGAGAGTTGCTGCTCTGCACTCAGGTCAAGAGGTGACG
This sequence comes from uncultured Chitinophagales bacterium, assembly GCA_964539775.1. Taxonomy (GTDB): domain Bacteria; phylum Bacteroidota; class Ignavibacteria; order UBA10030; family UBA6906; genus CAADGV01. The sequence continues at coordinate 2,381 of CAZIKE010000052.1, read as the reverse complement.
AAGGATCCGTCTTCATGTTCACAATGCCGACGAACAGCGTGCGGGATTTCCGGAGGTACTCGCTCATCCGTTCTGCCGCATCATCCTGCACGAGGGCATATTCAGACGACGTGATGCTCTTCGTCATCGAATGTTCCTCCGGCACTGGTTGTCGTAGGAACAACAACACGGCAAGGAGCAACACCGCGAACGAAGCACCCGTTCCGTACACGTATGCCGGGCGCAAGGCAACAACTGTCCGCAGACGCTCTATCAATCGCTGCACAGGGCCGGGAGGTGAAGCTTCCCGCCGATCAATGGCACGTTCGACATTCCCCGCCAGCTCAGTCCAAAACGCATCCTCTCGAACAACCGCAGGGTTCGATTCAACGGGGGAAAGAAGTTCTAACGTGCGCTGAAGCGCATGAAGCTCGTGCTGGCATGATGCACACCCATTCAGATGCTGTAGCACGAGACGGCATTCGTCTCCCGGCAGTTCATTCCGCACAAACTCATAGAGACGACGCCGAACACGAGTATGGTTCATCTTCATCCCTCCTGCAAGAACACCAGTTTTCGCCGCAACGCTTTCAATCCACGAAACAGATGCGTCTTCACCGTCCCTTCCGAGCAGTTCAGGATTCTGCTTACCTGACGGGTCGAAAGTCCATTGAGATGGCGGAGTATGACAACGGCCCGCTGCATCGTTGGTAGCTCGTGCAATGCACGTTCGACATGGGACTGTTGCTCGTGTGCCACCACGTCATCCCGCGGTTCTTCTCCGATGCTGATCGCTGTCTCCATGCGTACAAGCCGACGGCGTTTGCTCTGGTCAAGACGCTTTTTTGTGAGTGCGAGATTCACCACGATGCGATGCAACCAGGTGCTGAACTCCGCCTCTCCGCGAAAGGACGGAAGCGCGTGGTACACTTTCACAAATGCTTCTTGGGTGATGTCTTGCGCGGCCTCGTGGTTGCCGACAAAGCGGTACGCCACGTTATACGCCTGCTTGCTGTAGCGCAACACCAGAAGGCGAAATGCTTCACGATTACCCTCCTGTGCTCGTTGGAGAAGAAGGCGCTCGCCTTCGACAGTGTCACCCCGCTCGGGCGAGGCGATCGGCACCCCATGCGGCAGAGCAGACTCGCCGGCAGCCGACATATCCTTTCCGAAATCGTTTCTGTTCATTAGACGCCCACGCGGCACAATTGGTTGACAAGAAGGATGTGAGGAAAGCATCGTGCACTGGAAAAATACGTCTGCGCCGACATGGGGTTTCAGCGCTGTGCATCCACCAACGGAGGGATGTGTGATGAGCTTAGGAACTGACGAAGTACACCCAGTAGAGAACAGGAACCAACACGCCCGCCGTCACAAACCATTTGCCGCGCCCTGCAAGACCTGTCGGGCCTTTCAACATGAACATGCCCGTGATAGCCATGGTGATCAGTGCCAGGGCAAACAAGTCGGCAATGAGCGTCCAGAGTTTCTTCGGCGCGTTGACATGCAACTGGTTCATTTCGTACAGCACACGACGCGGCCTTGTCTCCTCAACCAAAACATTGCCCGTGGGCAGATCGATGGAGTAGGTTTTCTTGTCGTAGAAGAGCTGAAGGGTTTCAGGATCGGGACGGAACGAGTTGACAGGTTCGTCGGTCAACTGGAGCCTGGCGCGCGCTTCCGCAATCATCGCATCCTGATTGCCTGCCAGAATCGGTTCGATGGTCACGACGTGTTTCTCGATTCGGTAGTTAGGATTCCAATCCGCGACGTGGTTGACTGCCAGCCCCGATACACCGTAGATAAGCGTCAGCGCTACAATGGTGTAGCCGATGTCGCGGTGCAGGATGTTATTCCATTTCCGCCATTTGAACTGGATCATGCCTGGTTACCTGTGATTATCGTACACGCGCAAAAGCCGCGGAGCTATGGATTCCTCTCTCCACGGCTTTAGGACATGCACCTTGAACCCTGAACCTACTTTATGACCGCACCTTCGCCGTTGATCTGGATAACCGTTTTGGGTCCCGTCACAGTGGAGGGATCGAATTCCTTCCCCTCTTCCTTCGCATGTTCTTCCCCTTGCTTGATGAGGTCTTCTTTTGAGTAGGTTTTGACGGACACGATTCCCTCTGCGAGTGCGTTCTTGCCCTTTGCCTCCAGGGGGAAGACGATCACGCCATCTTCAACTTTGAAACGGATGCTTTCGAATTCCTTGTCGCTTGCCAGCTTGATCCAGCAGCCGCGATGCGAACAAACGTCAATGATTGTTCCTTCGACAAGAACTCTCTTGCCGTTAAACTCCTCCGGGTTGGCGAGGATGTCGGAGATCTTCGTCGTCTCTTTCAGCGAAAGTTTCTTGCCGTACTCTTTCGGTGCGGCAAACGCAATCACGGTGAACA
>CAZIKE010000051.1:3503-23605 GCA_964539775.1 uncultured Chitinophagales bacterium | reverse complement strand
GAAAATCTCTTCGACGCATAGGACATGCAGCATACCGCACCCTCCCCAAGAGGATTCTCTCACAGAAAGACGCTCGTCCTCGCCGCAGCTCTTCTTCTGCTGCATGTGGTTGGCGACATCTTTCTGCCTCTGAAGGCCGATCTGCGGAGCTTCGATCCGCACGACATGGCGCGTCTCGAAACGGCGATGTGGCAGTCGTATTACGACCGCAAGCCCGTCACGCTGTTCTTCGAGCTGGCGGAGATGCTGCGCACGCAGTTCGGCTTTCCGCTCGTCCGGTGCCAAAGGCATGGCTTTGCCATCTTACCTCGGTGCTTCCTACGCCGCGCACGCCGCCTTTGTGTTCAAAGATCATAACAATGAAGACGATCTGAGGAAAGCAGAGGATGTGCTTCGCTCCTATTTCAGTTTGATTCACTCCACCGGCAACATCCCGTTCGACATCGGACAGGCTGCGGCACTGGAGTTGCGCTGGTGGGTCGTGCACCGACAGCGGGACAGGTATTCGGAAGAAGAACTCGGCGAAGCCTGTGCCGACGCCTGCGGCTGCGCTGTACCAGATCCCTGTCGAGAGGGCCGCCGAGCACGGATTGCTTCGCGCCCAGGCGATGACCATCCGAGACGTGAAAGCACAGGAAGGAAAAGTGCAAGAAGAAGATTGGAAGAGGATCGAACGTCTGCTGTTACAGTGCTATCAATCGCTGCGAGCAGCCCTTTGAGGCCACCACCGGAAGGCCTTACCCATTCCACCAATAACTCACCTTCAGGAGCAGCACGTTGGCCGGCGGCAGACGGAACGTGTCGACGAGATTATCCTTGAATGAGCGGAAGTAGTCGCTGGAGCCACCGCGTCGGGCGTGCGACCAGACGAGGAACAGCGTGCTGCCGGGAACGTACTCCCAGCGCAACACGAGGTTCGTGTTCAGCGCCTGGGCATTGAAGTCGTGCGATGAGGAGAGCGGATACGCCGCGAAGTCGGCAGTGCCGATGAGACGCCGCGTGTTTTCAAAGTGTCCCTTGGCAAGGAAGATCTGCCCGTAGAATTGCAGCGTCAGGTCCCGCATGAACGTCAGGGTGCTGCGCAGCGTCATGTTCACCTCGTCGGTGCTGCGATCGGCAAAAATGCTGGTGCGACCCGATGGCAGCTCCACGTTTTCCACCCACGCCTCCTGATTGCGCACACGGTTGTATCCTGCACTGAAGGCGTATTCCATCCATGAAACCGGACGGAAAGAAAAGGATGCGATCGGCCCCCACTCACGCTTGCGTTTGGCATCCCATGCTGTGTGCCAGCTCAGCGAAACAACGGCATCTTTGCGCCCGTCGGTTTCTGCTCCGATGTTGAATTCGTAGGCGGTGGGCCGGGCGTAGAGTCCGTTGCCGCGCGTTTCCCGATCGTCGTACTTTCCCACGTTCATTCCCACATTCAGGTCGAGTTCCCAGTAGTTCGTGAACAGAATGGATGAACGCAGATTCAGCTCGCGGATTAGATTGGCTTCGTCGAAGTTACGCCGCTCATGTGCGAAGAGGGTGAGGCGATAGTTTCTGACCAGCTCGGCAGGGCGGTCTTCCTTGTAGGTCATCGAACCGACGACTCCGTAGTCATTCGGTCGGCGAAAGAATCCGACATCATTGATGTTGTACTCTTTCGACGTAAAATCAACGCTCGCGCTCCACAGCCAGTGTTCGGCAGCGATGCGCGAGAACGCAGCCTTGCCGGCGGTGCCAAGGCCGCGAGTGGTGACAAAATTCTTCGTGTACGACGCCGCAAGAAAGCCATCCACTTGGTAGGTGTTGTTGTCGAACTTCAGATTCCAATCTACACCGCCGGTAAGACCGGGAAGCCGGCGTTGTTTCGCGGTCGAGGTCATAATCATGCCAACGACGGAGTTCTCCTGAACATCCTGACGGAGCCGGACAATGTTGTAGTGGGCGAGCGGCTCGATGACCTGCTCGGATGTTGCTCCGGTTGAATCGGCAACCCTTGCGCGCATCTCTGCAGTAAAGGCCTGCAGCACCCCGACCGAAAGCCCGCTGTTCGTTTTGCCTGTGAGTTTTGCTGCCCCAAGAATCGTTGTTGTCTGTGGCAGATGCAGAATGGTTCCACCCGGCGGGACGGTCACCTCGGACGACGAGAGCGCCCGACCGATCCGTCGCGAATAGAACATGCCCGGCCCGAAGTCGTCTCCAAATGTTGTGAAGCGAATGATCTGCGTGCCCTCGATGAAGAACGGCCGCTTCTCGGGATAGAACGTCTCGAACGTCGTCAGGTTGAGCACGGACGGATCGGCTTCCACCTGGCCGAAGTCGGGGTTGATGGTTGCATCGAGCAAAACGTTGTTGGAGAGGTTCACCTTCACATCGAGACCGGCATCGCCTGTGAACTTCTGCACAGGACGCTGAAACGGTCGCGTAGGCTGCCAGTCCTGCTTGCTCACGATGAAGGGCAACACCTCCAACCGTCGTGGTGAGGGGAGATTCCTCAAGCCGGCGAGATGACCGAATCGGGAAACGAATCCGCTTTGACTTTTAGGAATGAAGATCCAGTCTGCCCGTTCACCTCTTCGTGTGATGAGGCGGAGGAAATTGATTCCCCAGTCCTGCTCCTCAACATCGGAGCGGTAGCGGAAGATGCGCAACGGAAGTTTCATCTCCACCGACCAGCCGTTGGGAAGAATCTGCGTTTCGACATCCCACACGGCATCCCACGATTGGTCCTCCCTGTTCCCGTCGTCGTAGTGTAAGACATCCACCTTCACGCCCGCAGCATTGACGCCGAAGCGATAACATGTTTGATGATCGTGAAAGGAATCAACAAAAACGGCGAAGCGATCGGACTCGACAATGTTATCGCGACGGGTCAGGCGGGCTACAATCTCCTGCGGGCGCGCGTCGAACATCATCGCACCGATGTAGAGTGCCTCGTCGTCGTACAGCACACGGACTTCTGTCCGCTCGGTGGCGGGCCGTCCTTCATCGGGATCACGCTGGATAAAATCCGTTGCGGGCTGGGCGAGGTTCCAGGCCTCATCGTTGAGAAATCCATCTATCTGCGGCGGTTGCGAGACGCGCACCGCACGAACCTCACGCAGGCTATCTCCTGCAAAAGCGACGAAGGGCGACACGGCCGGCAACGCAATGACCAGAACAACTCGTAGAAACACCATCGCAATGGGAGAGAAAACAGGACGTAATCGGGTTTGTCATTTCATTGACTGGAACAGACGCGGGAAAAAGTATGCATTTGCATTTTGAAATCCAAGGTGAGCCGTTGAGGATGACCCCTCTTTTTTCTATCTTGGCACTGCAAGTCCCAAGGGGACACCCTCGGTGTCGGAGCGCAATCTCATCACGCACCATCAACACAAAGGACCTTTCCGTTGAGAGAGTATCGGCTGTACATCAACAACGAGTTTGTTGCAGCGGCGGACGGACGAACGTTCACCGGCATCAACCCTTACACACAAGAGACCATCGCGCAGTTCGCCCGTGCCGGTGCCGCAGATGTCCAGCGCGCCGTTGCGGCTGCACGGGAGGCATTCGACAACGGGCCATGGCCCCGCATGTCCCGCGAAGAACGCGCAGCGCTGTTGAAGGCCCTCTCCGACAAGATCAACGAAAACAAGAAATCCTTTGTCGAGCTGGAGGTTCTGGACTCCGGCTCCACGATCCGTAAAGCAGGCGAGGATATTTACCTGAGTGCACGCAACCTTGCCCAATTTGCAAAGATCGGCCTGACCGATCTTGACCGCGAATTGGATGGGGTTTCCAAGCCGGGGTTCAGCAAGAATCTTCTTCTGCATGAACCCATCGGCGTCGTTGCTGCAATCATCCCCTGGAACTTCCCTCTGAAGATGGCCGTGTGGAAACTCGGTCCCGCCCTGATGGCAGGCAACACGGTGGTGCTCAAGCCATCCGAAGAAACGTCCGTTACCATCATGGAGCTTGCCACACACATCCAGCAGATCGGCTTTCCGCCCGGCGTCATCAACATCGTCACAGGCTTCGGACCGGAGGCGGGTGCGGCGTTGGTGAGGAGTCCGATGGTGGATAAGATCGCGTTCACCGGCTCGACGTTCACCGGCCAGCAGATTATGCAAGCTGCCGCGTCCAATCTCAAGAAACTTACGCTCGAATGCGGAGGCAAGTCTGCCAACATTGTGCTGGAGGATGCCGACCTCGAGATGGCCGTGGACGGCGCGATGTACGCCATCTTCTATCATGCCGGACAATGCTGCGAGGCCGGAACGCGTCTTCTTCTCCCCAACTCTATCGCCGAGACGTTTCTTGAGGTTCTTGTCGAGAAGACGAAGCGGCTGCGTGTAGGCGACCCGATGCAGCCCACAACGGACATGGGGCCGCTCATCTCGCAGAAACAACTCGACCGCGTCCTCGGCTACATCCAGAAAGGTAAGGCTGAAGGTGCACGCTTGCTGATCGGTGGCGGCACACCCTCCTCGCCCGAATGCGCCAAAGGATTTTTTGTCGAGCCGACGATCTTCGATCACGTCGATAACAAATCCACGATTGCCCAGGAAGAGATTTTCGGGCCTGTCCTTTCCATTATCCGCTACGACACACTCGATGAGGCAATTGCTCTTGCCAACGACTCGATCTACGGTCTTGCCGGCGGGGTGTGGTCGAACGATTCCGAGAAGGCAATGCAAGTGGCAAAGCGACTGCGTGCCGGCACAGTCTGGATCAACGAATGGCATCTCTTGAACGAGCGCGCACCGTTCGGCGGCTACAAACAAAGCGGTATCGGCCGGGAGTTCGGCATCGAGGGCCTGAGGGAATACATGGAGTCGAAGCATGTGTACATCGATCAAGTGGGAGAGCGGGCGAAGAAGACATGGTACGACGTCGTTGTGCCAAAGTAGCGGCGTGATGGTGTCACGTCGTTGACGTTCCTGTCGGGCCGGCGACGTCCTTCAGGAGGACATCTTCCAGAGTCATCCCCTTTCATTCTCGGAACAACTATCTTCCAATCACACAACACAGAGGGATCTCATGATGAAAGCAACATTGTTGTCATTTCTCGCGGTGCTTCTGCTCATCGGCTGCGGCGAGAAGAAAATGGAGCCGGTGCCCGTCGGCGCAATGCAGGAATACCGGGATCCGGCTCTCGGATGGGCAATCAGTTATCCGAAGGATTGGCCCGTGGTGAGCGCGGAGGTCGGACGCGCGCGGTTCTACAACGCCACCGGGGTGGACTTGAAGTTCAGCGTGCCGAATGAACCGGGCGCGTTGGGCGCGGAGATTGCCGTGCTGGTGACAAAGACCGGCGATCCTGCCGCGCAGATAAGCAAGAACATCGCCGAGATGAAAACTGCGGGCTTCCAGGTCCATCCCGAAGAAAAGGTGACCGTTGCCGGCATCGAAGGAACGAAAGTGCGATACGGCGCCAACTACGGCAAGAACAGCATCATCTACGGTCACCACATCTATCTTGCGAAGGACTCCACACTGTACGATCTCGGCTTTGCAGGCTTCGGGCAGTTCTACGATGCGTACGCGGCGGTCTTCGATGCGTCGTTACAATCGTTCAAGCCTGCAAAACCAAAGGAGCCCGGACGTGATGAAACCTTGCCGTCGGAGAACATGGAAACGTACTCCGGGAAGTTCTTCTCCTTCCAGTATCCCGACAATTTCAACACTACCAATCCGGCCAGAGGAAAGTTCGAAGAGGTGGTGGAGTTGCGCGGCCGGCGTCTTGACTGCACGATCCGGTTTGATGTGTTCGACGCAAAGGGCTTGACCGTGGACAAAGTGTTCGAGCAGAACCGCGGGGCGTACCGCGGGGCAACTGCCGGCAGCGCCACTGTAGACGGCCAGCCTGCACGGACGCTGACGCTCTCTCCGCGCGGCGATGTCATGCGCAAAGTCTATTTTGTCGTCCACGGGGGCAAGGCCATCCGCATTACGCTGGACTGGTACAAGCCGCAGACGGCAGACTACACGGCGGCGTACGACAAAGTGATTGCATCGGTGAAACTAAAGTAGCGCCTCGGGAGAGCCGTTGTGCCAAGGGCATGGCTTTGCCATCCGACGAACAGCGGCTCTCGTGCTTGCTGCCGCGCGAGCGTCTGTGGCTAAGCCATCCCTTCGGGAACGGCGTGCATCCTTCTCATCATATTCTGAACGAACGACATGGTCAAGGTCATTCAGGCAACCACGCGTGCCGAGGAGTACGAGCTTCGGGCAAAATACTTGAAGGACGACTACCAGCTTTCGGGCGATGGGCCGGCGTCAACGGAATTCCGCATCAACAAAGTGCTGCGGCACGTCCCGTTCTCGCCCGACGATCGCGTGCTGGATATCAGTTCGGGAAAAGGATTGCTGTTTGAAAAGATCAGCCGCAAGGTGAAGGAGTGTCACGGCCACGATGTCGCACCGGCCATGGTCGAGCGCGTACGAAAGAAGTTTGCGGGGTATCCCAATGTTTCCTTTACCTGCGGTCCGTCCAGCTTGCTTCCCTATCCCGACGCCTCCTTCGACAAGGTGCTGATGACCGGAGCGTTTTGCTTGCAGGAAACCACGGAGGAGTGCATGCAGACGCTGGCGGAGATTCGCCGTGTTGCAAAGCCGACAGCAACGATCTTTATCAGCGATATTGCGGTGGTGGACGAGTCAAAGCTGCAACCCGAGCATGTCTCGCCGCTGCGGCGGCTCGTACGCCGCTTCAAGCAAGACGGCCCGACGCGCTTCGTTGGCAGCGTGCTGCGCTTCGCGCGGCAGAAGCTGCGCCAGACGTTCGGCCGGGAACCGGTTCTCCTCCCGTCCAACCGCGGCATCTGGTTCCCTCACGAGACGTTCGTCGCGATGTGCAGGCAGAACCGTCTCGAAGCAACGGGCTTTCCCACCGAGGAGATTACCGGCACATCAACGTCACGGTACGACTACATCATCAAACCCATCTAATGTTCTGGAGAATTGTGCAATGAACACCCCGGCATTGACCATCGCACTGCTGTGCATGATCCCGCTGATGTACACACCAGCAGAGGCCCAATCACCTACGCAGCCGCTGAGTCCGCGTGACTCCGTCTTTTGTCTGATTGACACCAATCTCATCTCTGTCAACTACGGACGGCCATCCATGCGCGGCAGGAACATCATGGGTGAGTTGGTACCCTGGAACAAGGTTTGGCGCACAGGCGCAAACGAAGCCACCCACTTCAAAACCAACTTCGACATGCTGTTGGGAGGTGTACCTGTGCCGCGCGGAACGTACACGCTCTGGACTCTCCCTTCACCCACGGGATGGAAGATCATTCTGAACAAACAAACAGGGCAGTGGGGCACCCGGTACGATGAACGCCAGGACTATGCTCGGTTCGATGCCATCGTGGAGCAGCTCGAAGCGCCTGTCGAGACACTGACGATCTCCTTCGACGCGACCGGCAAGACGCACGGCAGACTGAAGCTGATGTGGGAGCGCACGTTGGTCTGGACGCGGTTCGAGAAGAAAGACGATATCCGTCCGGTGAGTCCGCTCGATTCGACGGAGATCTTTCTCAATAACTACAAAGTGAAGATCAAATACAGCAGGCCCTTCATTCGTGGTCGGGCCATCTGGGGCGTTGTTGTGCCGTTCGATTCCATCTGGCGCACGGGCGCCAACTGGGCAACGGAGTTGCATACGGAAACAGCCACAACGATCGGCGGCGTGACCGTCCCCGCGGGAATCTATACACTGTACTCCAGGCCTTCAGAAAACAACTTCACGCTGATCGTAAGCAAGAAGCAACCCGGGATGGCGGAGTACGACCCTTCACAAGACTTCGCTCACATCGAACTGGCGATGAAACGAGTGGAGAAGCCAATTGACCCGTTCACGATCAGCTTCGTTCCAACATCGCAGAAGAACGTGGCGTACTTGAAATTGGGATGGGACGATCGGGAGTACGCCGTGGATGTGGTGGTGAAGTGACGCGGTCGGTGGAGGGGGGATCTTCCGGTTGCTTCTTCTCCACCCTTCCCGTACATTGCGGCGGCATATTCTCCCCGCTCATTTCCACTCTCTCTCGTCGCATTCACTGAAGAAGGCATTACCATGGACATTAAAGGCAAAACCGTTCTCGTCATCGGCGGATGGGGACTTGTCGGCTCAGCCGTCTGCCGCAAGTTTATGGAAGAACAGCCGCGCAGGATGGTCGTTACCTCGCTGTTGAAGGAAGAGGCGCTGGAAGCCGTCGAACATCTGCAGCAGCAGTATCCTTCCGCAGGACGGAACTTCTTCGTCCCGTGGTGGGGGAACATCTTCGTTCGGCATCAGTTGAAAGATCTTGCGCGCGAGGAAATCCTTGCCGATGCCACATACCGGGCAATGGTGATTGACGACATCCTCGATGAGCTGACACCGCAGGTTCTGAAACGGTCTTCCCTGTATCACCTTCTGCTCGAGTACAAGCCCGATATTGTTGTGGATTGCGTGAACTCGGCAACGGCCATCGCGTATCAGGACATTTTTCAAGTGTCGCGCGAGGTGTTGCACAACATTCGCAACGGACGCCGTAAGAAGAACTCCGGGGCGCTGATCGAAGCAAGCGAAAAACTCCTCTGTACACTGTACGTCCCACAACTCATACGTCACGTGCAACTCATGTACCGTTCGATGAGCGAGGCGAAGACAAAGATTTATGTGAAGATCGGGACGAGCGGAACAGGCGGCATGGGGTTGAACATTCCCTATACACACAGCGAAGAACGTCCGTCCCGTGTGCTTCTCTCGAAGTCGGCGGTAGCAGGTGCACACACCTTACTGTTGTTTCTGATGGGCAGAACACCCGACGCACCAATCACGAAAGAAATCAAGCCGACCGCCGCCATTGCGTGGAAGCGCGTGGCGTTCGGCGAGATTCGCAAGCGCGGCAAGCCAATCGAGCTGGTGGACTGTCCGCCCGAACACGCTGTCCGACTCACGACAAGGCTGTATCTGCACGACGTCGGCGCCGCGCAGTCGACAGGAAACACGCTCAAGAGTGTCTTCATCGATACTGGAGAGAACGGCATCTTTTCTCGTGGAGAGTTTGAAGCCATCTCCACGCCGGGACAGATGGAATTCGTTACACCCGAAGAGATCGCCGAGTGTGTCGTGTTCGAAGTGAAAGCACGCAACACCGGCCACGACATTATCAATGCATTGGACAATGCAACGCTCTCGCCGACCTATCGTGCAGGGTTCATGTTCACCGGCGCGATGAGACTGATGCAGAAACTCGAGCAGCAGCACGGAGTGGACAGTGTGGCCTTCGAAATGCTGGGGCCTCCGCGTCTTTCAAAGCTCTTGTACGAATCGTACTTGCTGAAGCGCTGCTTCTCCAACATCCGGACCGTGGCCCACACCGATGCCGCAACACTGAGCAAAGCGCTGACCACTCTGATCACCGAGGATGCGGAGCTGCGCTCGCACATTATTTCCATCGGCATTCCCATTCTGCTGCCTGATGGGAGATCCCTGTTGCGCGGCCCCGTTATCAAAATCCCGCCCTACCGCGGCGAAGATGCGCTCCCGGTGACGGCAAAGAACATCGACCACTGGGCACACGACGGCTGGGTTGACTTGCGCGTGAAGAATATGGAACTGTGGCGCTCGCGCTTCAAACAAATCATCAAGGAAGTGGAAGGCGTGCCCCCCGACGAAACCAGCTCGCGCACGATGCATACACGTGACTACTGGAACAACCTCTCGGAGATTGATCCGGGCAAGGTGTGCGGATGGCTGTTTACCTATGAGGAGAAGGGAAAGCGAATGAAGGCCTGACCGGCCGAATACCTTTTCTGGGGGAACTACCACGATGAATCTGCCACAGGGGAGCGAGGAGATTCCAGGAGGGTCGGAGACGGTCTTGCTCGTCGAAGATGAGGAGCTTCTCCTCGAACTTGTCCAATCGCTCCTGGTATCCAAGGGCTATACGGTGCTGACCGCGCGCGACGGCGTCGCGGCAGTCGAGATGTTCAAGCAGCATGCGGAGCGCATCGCTCTGGTGCTGACCGACCTCGGCTTACCGAAGCTCGACGGCTGGCAAGCATGCCGGCAGATGTTAGCGATCAAACCGGAGTTGGGCGTGATTGTCGCGACGGGTTATCTTGACGCCGAAGAACGCGATGGGATGGCACTTGATGGTGTACAAGCGTTCGTCCACAAGCCTTACTTAGGCTCGGAAATCCTGCGACAGGTAAGGAAGGTGCTGGACAGGAAGAGGGAGCGATCCATGTAGCGCGAAACTCCTGTTTCGCCACCTGTGGCTTTGTAAACATGATGGTAGCAAAAAGCGAATCGGGAGAGTCGCTCTACGGTCGCGCTGTTGCCCTGTGCCGTGTCGGGTGCGAAGGGATCTCGCAGACGGGGTTCAGCGGAGGAAACTCTGTGCGCGTCCTATGTTCAACTCGGTCAATTCGCAATCACAAACTCCTTCTCCTTCGGGCGAATGTCATCGTGCATGCGGAGGAGGGTGCGGAAGGCATCCTGACTTCCCCGCTGGGCGCTGCTGCGATAGAGTCGCGCGGCCTCGCCTTTGTTCTGCGCAACGCTGCGCCCGATCTCATAGCAGTATCCTAACGCAAACTCGGCAAGCACTGAACCGCGCTGCACAGCATCTTGTAGCTCGCGCACCGCAGAATCAACATCTCCACTTCCGCTCCTCACTCTTACGACGGCGATGCGTACGCGCGCTTCGCTGCTTCCCAATTCGGCTGCACGGTGCCAGAATTCCAATGCTTTGAGTTCGTTGCGAGTGACCCATCGTCCGGCATAGTACGCCAGGCCCAACTCGATGAGTGCAGGAAGATGGTTTGTCGCCGCGGCCCGCGCAAGCATATGAAGGGCCTGCTCGTCTGTTAGCTGTCGGTCGAAGCCCAATGCACTGAGACATGCCCACACGTACAGCGCACCGGCGTCGTTCTCCGCCACACGCGCTTGGAGCAGTGTGAAGAAACGTTGTTCCTGCAAGAGACGGTGGAGCAGTCGCGGCGCGCGTCGCGAGTCCAGGCGCACAGCGCGGATGTAATACTGTGCAGCAAGAATCGGATCGGCCGGACAAGGCATTCCTTGTTCGTAACATCGGCCCATCAGCGTGAGTGCCTCGGGACTGCCCGCTTCCGCGGCACGCATCAGTGCGGCATATTGCGCCGTGTCCATTTCAATGCGGCTACGGTTCACGCGAATGGAACGCATCTCTACGGCTACGCTCTCCACCGGTGCCGCTTTGAGCACATCATCAACCAACATGGAATCCGGTGTCGCCTGAACCGTGTCGGATGAGAAATCCAGAAAGAGCACCTGCAGCGGCGGCGCAGGTGCAGGCGAGGAGCGGTTCCCTTCGGCTGCCGATGAGTGGGGATCGGGTGATCCACCATAGCCGCGCTGCTCAAAAAACTTCAGGGCTTCCTTTGCCGGAGCGTAGCCCGAATCGGCGGCGAGCTTCGTCCACCGGTACGCTTCGTTCCAATTCTGCGGCACAACAAGGTTCTCACTCAGAAGCTGAGCCAGAGCCAATTGGGCTTCGGGCATGTTGTGCTCCGCCGCGAAGCGAAAGTTGCGGTATGCCTCGAACGGATTCCATTCCGTGCCCCATCCGTTGAATTGGAAGATGCCGAGGTTGTACCGCGCCAGCAAATGATTCTGCTCAGCCGCCTTCTTGGTCCAATACACCGCCCTGGCCGTATCTGCCTTGAAGCCTCGTCCCGTGAGGTAGCGGATACTCAGCTCGAATTGTGAGACAGCGTTGCCTGCGTTCGCTTCCTGCAGGACGCGGAAGCCTTGCCACAACTGGTAGGTCGCATCCGATTGTTCGATGACGGGGGTGGGGACGTTCGTGCGGTAATCTTTGAACACGGGACTGTTGGGTCGTCGCAGTGCGTCCGGCCTGGTTTGCGACAACAACGGGAGCGCTGTCAGGAGCAGAATCACCGTATGAGAAATTCGTCCGTGCACTGTGGTTTCTCCGCTTTTCCAATCTACAAAAAACACCCGATGCTTGCACAGCATGCGATGAAAAAGCACGATCCGTTTGAAACTCTCCATCAAAACTCCTATGTTGAAGGCGTCTAATGCAGTTCTGCCTTCACTCTTCTCGACGCACGGAGGCTTCCATGGTCAAGCAGATAGCGATTGCTACGCTCTTGGTGGTGACAGGAATGAATATGGTGTTTGCGCAGAAAGCCGATACGTTTGCGAAGCTCGAACGGGAGCTTGTTGCCAGATATGGCGAAACCGAACGCGTGCGTTTGCTGCGCGGCATGCGACAGGTGGCAAGCCTATGGAACGCGGAAGACGGCGATGATGCCGCGTTCGAACGTTTCGTACAGCGGAACTTTGCGGGCACGCAAGGAGCACTCGATACCATGTTTACACGCTTCCAGTATCTCCTCGAACAACTCGATGGCCATATGCTGGAGATAACGCGTGAATTCCGCCAGCAGTCCGATCTCGATCTCGGTCCCATCGAACCGTACGACGAGATGTTCGCGGCGTTCGACCCGTCGGCACATGTTCTTGATGACATGTTCACGAACAAGCTCGCGTTTGTCGTCCTTCTCAACTTCCCGATGACCACGCTGGAGCAGCGCCTCGCGGAAGGTGCGAAATGGAGCAGGCGTCAGTGGGCCGAGGTGCGCCTTGCCCAGCGTTTCGCCAAGCGCATACCGGCCGCGGTCAACCAGGCGCTCGCCGAGGCAAGCGCACGTGCCGATCAATACATCTCCGAATACAACATTTACATGCACCACCTGGTCAACGATCAGGGCGAGCGGCTGTTTCCGCCGAAGATGCGCTTGCTCTCTCACTGGAATCTTCGGGATGAAATCAAAGCGCAATATGCCAACGGCGAACAGGGATTAGCCCGGCAACGGATGATCCAGCAGGTGATGGAACGCATCGTTACCCAAACCATTCCTGCCGTCGTCATCAACAATCCGCAGGTGGACTGGAACCCCTACACGAACGAAGTGGCCCCCACAGCAGTCAACGATGTGAACCAGCCCTTAGCATCGAGCGCCCCGATCAGCAACGCGCCTGAACCGGATCGTCGCTACGAAGTCCTGTTGGAAACATTCCGCGCTGCGCGCAAGCTCGACCCGTATTCGCCAACCGCACCAACACACATCGCCCGCCGGTTCGATGAAGACAGGGAGATTCCCGAAACGAGAGTGAAGAAGATTCTGGAGGATGTCGTCTCTTCACCCCTTGTGTCCGATGTGGCGCGGTTGATCTCGCGCCGATTGGGAAGACCGCTCGAGCCGTTCGATATTTGGTACAACGGCTTCCGGCCGCGTGCACAGTATAGCGAAGCGGAGTTGGACAAGATCGTTGCCCGACGCTACCCGACGGCAAAGGCGTTCAAACGCGACCTACCTCATCTGTTGACGAAACTCGGCTTCACGCCTGAAACGGCGCGCATGCTTGCAAGCAACATCGAAGTGGACCCGGCGCGGGGTTCGGGCCACGCCTGGGGCGCGGCAATGCGCACGGCAAAAGCGCACTTACGGACACGTGTCGAGAAAGGTGGGATGAACTACAAGGGCTTCAACATTGCCGTTCACGAGTTAGGACACAACGTGGAGCAAGTATTCTCCCTTCACAAAGTGGATCATGGGCTGCTGCGCGGCGTGCCCAATACTGCCTTCACAGAGGCGCTGGCCTTCGTGTTCCAGGCGAAAGACCTCGAACTGCTGGGGCTTTCCTCCCGCGATGCAGCCAACAAGGCGTTGAAGACACTCAACGACTTCTGGGCAACGTATGAGATTGCCGGCGTTGCGCTGGTGGACATGGACGTGTGGCACTGGATGTATGATCACCCCAATGCCACAGCCGCTCAACTGAAAGAAGCAACCTTGCGCATTGCAAAAGAAATCTGGAACACCTACTACGCACCGGTCTTCAACAAGCGCGATGTTGTGTTACTGGGCATCTACTCACATATGATTCACTCGTTTCTGTACTTGCCGGATTATCCGTTGGGACACCTGATTGCTCATCAAATCGAGGAGCACATGGAAAAGGCGGGCAACCTCGGCCGCGAGTTCGAGCGCATGGCAACCTACGGTCGCGTGACCCCCGACCTCTGGATGACCAATGCCACCGGCATGCCTGTAAGCGCAGACGCCTTGCTTGCGGCAACCAAACGCGCGCTGCTCGCGATGCGCTGAGAGGACCACCCGACGCGCCATGCGGGATGAATTGTGATACAACGATAATTGCTTGTGCATGCTGACACCCTGGGTTCTTCGCCTGATTCTGATCAACGTGGCCGTGTATGGGCTGACGATATTCCGTCCGGCCTTCGGGAATTTTCTTGCGTTCGTTCCTCTGGGAGTTCTCTCCCGGCCCTGGACGATCGTGACCTACATGTTTGTGCACGACGTCAGCGGGTTCGGACACATTTTCTTCAACATGCTCAGCTTGTTCTTCTTCGGACCACGGCTCGAGCACGAATTGGGAGGGAAACACTTTCTCGGCCTCTACTTCGTTAGCGGGTTGGTGGGAGCCGTGCTCTCGATGGTGTTCAATCCGGCCGCGGCCATCATCGGCGCATCGGGCGCCGTCTTCGGCGTGATGATGGGCTATGCCTACTTCTGGCCGCGTGATCGCGTGTACATCTGGGGCGTTCTCCCCATTGAAGTGCGGATCATGGTTGCGATCATGACGGCGTTGGCGTTGTTCGGCGGGTTTGGCGCCACAAGCGACGGCATCGCCCACTTCGCCCACCTCGGCGGATTCTTCGGCGGGTTCATCTACCTGAAGCTGTTGAAACACACTGCCCGCATCGTCCGCCTCCAAAAACACCTTGTCGAGCCGCTCACCCTCGCCGGCGATGTGCAACGATGGAAAGCGATCCAGCGCGAGCGGCTGCATGAAGTCAACCGCGAAGAGTACGACCGCATCATGGCAAAGCTCGACGCTCACGGCGTGACAAGCCTGACGGACGCGGAAAAGGACTTCCTCAACAGATTCAGCACGAATTAGACTCCAATCACCCGTTCCCACAACTCGGTGCGTGTGTGGGAATAAACAGCACGAACATACACGGAACAGCCAAAGGAGAATACTTTATGCTCGTCGTGACAACGAACGTGGTTGAAGGAAAGAAAGTTGCCCGCTATCTTGGTCTCGTGAGCGGCGAGGCCATCCTCGGCGCCAACATCTTCCGTGATTTCTTCGCCGGCATTCGCGATATCGTCGGCGGCCGCTCGGCGGCCTACGAAGAGGAGCTGCGCAAGGCGAAGGACATCGCCATTGCGGAGATGACTCAGCAGGCACAAATGCTGGGCGGTAATGCCGTCATCGGCGTTGACCTTGATTACGAGACCATCGGCTCGGGCGGCAGCATGCTGATGGTCAGCGCCAGCGGCACGGCGGTCGTGTTAGAGTGAGCAACGCATGATGGGAAACTGACCTGCACACCGACCAACGCAAGCCCTGCCGGCTTCGAGAATCGCCAAAAAAATGTCATCACACTATCCGGTGTTGTGTCTGACGACGAAAGGTTATACCTTGCGTCATTCCTTTGAGCCTCGCATGACCAGAGCGTACACACAGATAGGCATCTACCGGAGCGAAGTAGCGTTGCTGTTGAGCATGCTCCTCGCTGTGATGCTGTTTGCACCTCAACCGCTCGTGAGCGGTCTGTCCTCTTGCAAGAATGACGAGCAGGAGATTACCGAACAGGAAGTTTTTGTTCATTCTGTGTTTGTCATGCCCGGCAAGGCTTCGTTCGAAGGCGTGCCATCGACCATCGAGTGTGTTCCTGGGTCGTTGCTGCGCAACGCCGACCGCCCCGGAACGCAACTTCGGTGGCCCAATCTGGAATCGCCGGCTCTCTCGGTACACCTCGTCTACACACAAACCACCTCATCGGACCTCTGACCTTCTCCTGATTGCCCCGAATGGAGAATTCTTCTACTCAGGAGAATTTCCATTCAAAAACACCCGCGCATGCGATGCACAACCGGCGGCGCTTGGTGCTGTTGTGCGCGTGCCCTCGCAGCGTTCCGTTCCACCTGTCACTCGGGCTGTTGCCATGAGAACTACATTCAGTAACAAGGAGAACACAATGGTGCAGAATACTCAGAGCGAGCAACCACAGTCGAGTCCCTCGGCCGATTTCATCATCTTCCTGTGTGCGTTGATCATCGCGGCAATCGTGTTTACGATAAAACTATCGGTGGGGGAGATATGACGGTCCAAAAGGAATCCTGGGGTTCCCGCGTGGGCTTGGTCCTGGCCATGGCAGGCAATGCCGTTGGGCTTGGGAACTTCCTCCGTTTCCCGGCGCAAGCCGTGCAAAACGGCGGAGGCGCGTTTATCATCCCGTATCTTGTTTCATTCCTCTTGATGGGCATTCCCCTGCTGTGGGTGGAGTGGGCAATCGGCCGGCACGGCGGCCGATACGGATACCATTCCGCTCCCGGAATGCTTGATACGCTCGGGAGGGCGAAGTTCTGGAAATACGTCGGCGTGTTCGGCATCTTTACCAACCTCACCGTGGCCGCGTATTATTGCTATCTGGAGTCGTGGACCATGGCCTATGTCTGGCACTCGATCGTGGGAACGTTTAACGGCATGTCGTCTCAGGAAGTGGCCTCATACTTCAACGGATACGTCGGAACGGCCAACGGCGGCTTCTTCAGCTATTCCGTCCAGGCATTGTTCTTCTTCCTCGTCACGTTGGGATTGAACGTGTGGATCCTCTCCCGCGGTTTGAGCAAAGGCATCGAGCTTGCCAGCAAAATCGGCATGCCGCTGCTGATCCTGTTCGGCATCTTCCTTGCGGTTCGAGCCCTTACGCTCGATGCAGGTGAACAAGGAGCAGTGTACGACGCGTTGGTGGGATTGAACTTTCTCTGGCAGCCGCAGTTCGATTCGCTTGCTAATCCGAAAGTTTGGCTTGCAGCCGCGGGGCAGATCTTCTTCACGCTTTCTGTGGGCATGGGTTCAATACATTGCTATGCCGCGTATGTCGGAGAAAAGGATGACATCGCACTCAACGCGGCATCAGCAGGTTGGATGAATGAATTTGTCGAGGTCCTTCTCGGCGGCTCGATCGTCATTCCCATCGCTTCGGCCTACTTGGGCTTGACGTGGGTGCAGGAGAATGCCGGACTGATGATGGGATTTCGCACGATGCCGACGCTGTTTCAGAACTGGGGACCGTTCCTTGCAGCGGTAGCGGGGGTAGCCTGGTTCGGCTTGCTGTTCTTTGCGGGTATTACCAGCTCCCTGGCAATGGGCCAACCTGTGATGGCGTTTTTCCAGGATCATTTCAAGATGGAGCGAGGCCAGTCCGCGCGCGTCTTCGGTATCATTACGCTGGTGCTGGGCTTGTGGACGGTCTTCTTCTTCGGCTACGGCGCGTTCACGGAATTCGACGACTGGTCGGGCACGTTCGCGCTCGTTGTGTTCGCGCTGCTGGAGTCCATCGCCTTTGCGTGGGTGTTCGGCATCGAAAAGGGTTGGGAGGAAATCACGCGCGGCGCCGACATCAAGATCCCCCTCTTCTTCAAGTTCGTCATCAAGTATGTGACGCCGCTGTTTCTTCTTGCCGTGTTTCTTGGCTCGCTGATCTCTCCACGCGGCGGAGACTGGCTCGGGGCGTTTGCGAGTTTCTCTTCGGGCAACGGCTGGCCTCTCGATGCCGGCAGCGTCATCGGAAAGATACTGCACGTCGGATTCGATGACTTACGCTGGTTCATCAACGGAACGCCAACCCGCGTGTTTTTCGTTGACATGACGCGCATCCTGCTGACGCTCACGTTTCTCGCGATTGCAGTGGTCATCCGCATCGCCTGGAAGCGGAAAGAACGCCAGACGCACACGGAGCACGCATAGGAAGATCCATGCTATGATTAACGGAATGGTATGACACTCCACGCCAAAATTCTGACCGGACTGGTTGCCGGGGCAGCATTCGGTGTCGCAATCAATCTCATGATGGGAGCTGAGGACGTGCAGGGTTTCGTGAGAACTGTAACGGAGCCTCTTGGCCGTATGTGGCTGAGCGCGTTGATCATGGTGGTTATCCCCCTGATCATCTCGACCTTATCGCTCGGGGTGGTCGGCCTAGGCGATCTCAGAACGCTTGGACGCATCGGGCTGATGACAATGGTGTCCTTCCTCGCTCTCACCACGCTTTCCACCCTCCTGGGTCTCACCGTGATGAACGTGCTTCAGCCGGGCGCGGGGTTGGATCCTGCCGTGAAGGAAAGACTCCTGCAAACATACCAGGGCGAGGTAACCGGAGCGATGGGATTGGGAAGTGGCGGGTTCGGGGTTGACCTTTTCGTCAAGATGATCCCACGAAACCCGATACAGGCCATGGCCAACGGCGAAATGCTGGCCGTGATTTTCTTCGCTCTGATGATCGGCATTGCCATGACGCTCATCGGCCGTGAAAAGGCTGACCCGATGGTGGGATTCATGGACAGCCTGAGCCATATCGTCGTTACCATTATTGATCTGGTTATGCGGGCTGCGCCTCTTGGTGTGTTTTGTCTGATCTTCAGTGTGACGGCTCGGTTCGGCTATGACCTGCTCATTCAGCTTCTCAAGTATGTGGTCATCGTCATCGGAAGCCTCGCAGCCTTTCAATTCGTTGCCTACCCCATCATAGTCAAGGTCATCGCTCGCCGCGACCCCCGGCAATTCTTCCGCAAGATTCGGATCGTGATGCTGACGGCATTCTCAACCTCCTCCAGCAATGCAACGCTGCCCACAACGATGCGCGTGGGAGAACACGAACTGGGACTCCCGAGGGAGATTGCCGGCTTCGTGCTTCCACTGGGAGCCACCATGAACATGAACGGGACCGCCCTGTTTGAAGGCGCAACGGTGCTTTTCCTCGCCCAGGTGTTCGGTGTTCAGCTTTCGCTCAGCGCACAATTGATCGTCGTGCTCATGTCCGTCATGACAGCGATCGGAACCGCAGGTGTTCCCGGCGGATCGATCCCATTGCTCATGATGGTGCTCGGCCTGGTGGGCGTACCCATGGACGGAATTGCCATCGTCCTTGGCGTCGATCGGATTCTCGATATGTGTCGGACTGTGCTGAACGTAACGGGTGACCTTGTCACCGCCACAATTGTGCATCGGTACGAAAAACCATCGCGTTCCACATCACATCAGGAGCCTTCGTTATGACTGCAGAAGCTTGGATCACCATGCTGTGTAGCTGGGCCGTGATCGCTTTCTTTACCATTCGTTTCTTTCTCAAAGTTCTGAAGACCCCGCAAGAGAAGGAGTAAGAGCGTAGTGAGATGAAAGTCCATGAACGTGTGTGGGTCGTCGGACATGAAACCGCGCGATGACGGTTCTGCGCAACGACCTTTGCCGGCGCGTGTTCAGAACAAGGTTGTGCCTGGCCTTACCAAATGTGTGAGCGCACAATGAAAGCAATGTCATTCTGTGCTAACGTCCGCTCGGCTTCGTTTACGGCTGTCTCTTCGAGATGCGAACCGAGGGCGTACACCCCTCTGAACATCAACGCAACCGACAGCAATGGCACAGCCTTCTGGTACCGTTCCTATGTGTTGAGCACATCATGGAGTTTGCGAACCATCGTCAGAGTATTGTCGCCGAGCTTGACGACCGAAGAAAATTCTGTCTCGAGGTATTTCAAGTCCATCGGCGGCAGGTCAAAACGAACATGGGCATGACGAGGAATGAGAAATGTCTCTCCGAACCGATCACTTTCGTGAAGGAGTCCCGTCTTCGTGATGGCCAGTTTCGTGTTGCGAAGAATCTTCGCGAGAAGAGGATCGACCTCCGCATAGAGTCTCGTCATCTCTTGCTTCACTGTTGCGCACACGATGCGCCACACTTCATGGACGAGCTCTGCTGCCCACAGCTCCTCAAGACATGCATTGTCTTGCTGAAAGAATCTCTGCAACTCCGGAAACCGCTTTTGCTCATCCCGTCGAAACAGCTCGGCAAACAAGTCCTGAACAAGATCGTCTTCAGTCAGAGCAGTTGACCTCTCGGTATTACGAATGATACCGCTACTGGTCATTACCACGTCTGTAATGCTTTAAGCAGAACTACTCTCCGAGGGCTTCGCCCTCCGCTATTCTCCGATTCATCCCTTTTAGAGATACACCTTCTATGA
>CAZIKE010000051.1:0-3403 GCA_964539775.1 uncultured Chitinophagales bacterium | reverse complement strand
GAAGCTGCCATACTCTTTTTCCATTTCTGAGAACGGGCAGCGTGGTCGTTCCCAACTCTGGCATCCAAGGTCCGCGCAGCCCAGCAGAAATCTGTCATTTTCACCGGGTTCAAGCTGGCATCGAATCTGTATTTATGGTTGACAGATTTTACGGAGGATTCATCATGACGCCCGACCATCAAGTGAGTTCGTTCGCTGCTTCCACGCTGTACACCATCGGCGAAGCGGCGGATATTCTCGGCATTTCCATTCCCACTATCAGGCTGTACGAGCGCGAAGGGTTGATCATTCCCAATCGTAAGCGCTCGAAACACCGGCGCTTCTCGCAGGCGGATATCGAGCGTATCCGCTGCATTCGAGCAATGATCAACGAGCAGAAGGTCAGCATCGCAGGCATTCGCCACATGCTCTCGTTGATTCCATGCTGGGCAATCAAGAACTGCCCGCCCGAGGAGCGCACGCGATGCGGTGCGTTTCAGCAACATGAGCTGCCGTGCTGGTTGGCCTCCGGCAAGTCGTGGGAGTGTCGCAGTGCAGAGTGCAGGGAGTGCGTTGTCTATGCAACCATCGCGAACTGCGATACACTGAAAAAGACGATTGCCGAATGCACCATCCAGGTGCAGCAAGCAATGATGAGCGTATGACGAATGAGAACAGGAGACGAGAGCAATGAATCCCATCTCGCGGCGAAAATTTCTCAAGATCAGCGGCGCCACCATTGGTGTTGCGGCCGCAGGCAGTGCAGTCCTGAAAGGGACACAACTTCTCACGAAGCAAAAGGCCGTCAAGGGCATCGAGACAATTCCGACGTTCTGCGACATCTGTTTCTGGAAGTGCGGGGCGATTGCCCACGTGAAGGATGGCAAGCTCTGGAAGATTGAAGGGAATCCTGAAGACCCGCTGAGCCGCGGGCGACTGTGCCCGCGCGGAACCGGCGGCATAGGCGCACATGACGATCCCGACAGGCTACGCGCTCCACTCATCCGGAGAAGTTTGCGCGGTAAAGAGGAGTGGGTTGAAGTAACATGGGACGAGGCGCTTGGCTACATTGCCGAGAAGATGCAGGAGATCAAGGCAACCCACGGTCCCGAGGCCATTGCCCTGTTCAGTCACGGCATCGGCGGCAATTTTCTCAAACATACGCTCAAAGCCTTCGGCACACCGAACATCGCCGCACCGTCCTTTGCACAGTGCCGCGGGCCGCGGGATGTCGGCTTCCGCCTCACGTTCGGCGAAGACGTTAGCTCACCTGAACGAACAGACATCAAGCATGCGCGATGCCTCGTGCTCATCGGCAGTCACCTGGGCGAGAACATGCACAACACACAGGTACAGGAGTTTGCCGAGGCAATCGAAAAGGGGGCAAGCATCATCGTGGTAGATCCACGCTTCTCCGTCGCTGCAAGCAAGGCGAAGCACTACCTCCCGATCAAACCCGGAACGGATCTCGCCCTGCTGCTTGCGTGGATGAACGTGCTGGTGCAGGAAGGGTTGTACGACAAGGACTACGTTCAACAATACGGCTTCGGCTTCGAACAGTTTGTTGCAAGCATTCAAGAGTACACAGCGGAGTGGGCATATCCTGAAACGGGCATCGAGCCGGAAGTGATTCGTGAGACGGCAAGGGAGATGGCCCGCTTCAAGCCGGCGACCCTTGTACACCCCGGCAGGCATGTGACATGGTACGGCGACGACACGCAACGCAGTCGCGCTATTGCGCTGCTCAATGCCCTGCTCGGTAGCTGGGGACGCAAAGGCGGCTTCTACACTCCCGTCAGCATGGACGTTCCCCCCTATCCCTATCCCGACTACCCGAAACCGCGCAAGCCCAAGGTTGATAATCCCGACCACAAGTACCCGTTCGCGCACGAGACGATTACGACGGGAATTCGCGAAGCGACGATTACGGGCACGCCGTATCCCATCAAAGGCTGGTTTGTGTACGCGACGAATTTGCTCCACGCGCTGCCCAACGAAGCGGAGACAATCAAAGCGATTCAGAATCTCGATCTGCTCGTTGTCGTTGACGTGATTCCAAGTGAGATTGCCGGCTGGGCGGATGTTGTGTTGCCAGAGTCGGTCTATCTCGAACGTCATGATGATTTGAATGTCGAGTGGTTCCGCGAGCCGTTCGTTGCGCTGCGCCAACCCGTTGTCGAATCGCCCCACGAGCAGAAGCCGAACTGGTGGATCGCGAAGAAGCTTGCCGAGAAGTTAGGACTTGGACATTACTACCCGTGGAAGACGATCGAAGAGTATTTCGAGTACAGACTGAATGCGGCAGGATTGCGTTACGAGGAATTGAAGAAGAAAGGCATCCTCCGCGGAGCGAAACAGCCGATCTACTTCGATGAAGGCGTGCCCGCCGAGTTTCCGACGCCCACGGGGAAGATCGAATTCTACTCATTACAACTTCAAGAGAAAGGCTTCGATCCTGTGCCGCAGTATCGCCGTCCTGCGGCAGGCCCGCCCGGCACGTTCCGCCTGCTTTACGGACGTGCACCGGTGCATTCGTTCAGTCGCACACACTCCAACCGCATTCTGATGGATATGATGAACGAGAATGAAGTCTGGATCAACACCGCCGTTGCCGCACGCTACGGATTGAAGAGCGGCGATTACGTTCGACTGAAGAACCAGGACGGCGTGGTGAGCAATCGGATCAAAGTGAAGGCAACTGAGCGTATTCGCCCGGACTGCGTGTACATGGTGCACGGCTTCGGGCATACAGCAAAGGGTCTCAGATTTGCGTTCGGCAAGGGCGCAAGCGACGCACAGCTTCTGACGCGCTACGAAGTTGATCCGCTGATGGGAGGGACCGCATCGAACATGAATTTCGTCACCATCGAAATGGAGGTGGCGTAGTCATGGCACGATTCGGAATGGTGATCGACACAACAAAATGCGTGGGCTGCATGGACTGCGTGGTTGCCTGCAAGACGGAGAACAATGTGCCCGAGGGCTACAATCGGGATTGGATCGTGCAGGAGGTGAAGGGCGAATTCCCGACGCTCACGATGGAAATCCGCTCGGAGCGTTGTAATCACTGCGACAATCCGCCGTGTGTCTCCTGCTGCCCGACGGGCGCAAGCCATGTGCACGACGTCGGTAACGTGGTGTTGGTGACGAAGGAGGAGTGTATCGGATGCAAGGCGTGCATTGCCGCGTGTCCGTACGACGCTCGGTTCATTCATCCCGACGGCTACGCGGACAAATGCACGTTCTGCATCCATCGAGTCGAAAAGGGGCTCGACCCCGCCTGCGTTTCCGTCTGTCCGACGCACTGCATGTACTTCGGTGATCTCGACGATCCGAACACTCAGGTGAGCAAGCTGCTTGCCTCACGCAAGCATCACTCGCTCATGCCGGAAGCCGGTACGCAGCCGAGGATTTTCTATTTGAC
>CAZIKE010000050.1:0-23742 GCA_964539775.1 uncultured Chitinophagales bacterium | reverse complement strand
GTGCTGCGCTCTCTTCCATCACTTCGTCAGATTGTTGATCAACAATGCAATTGTCGCTGCCGTGCCAACGATACCGGCAACTTGGGCCCAGACGTTCAGGTGATACGAGAAGGGGTATTCTCGATACTTCGGCACCCAGATGAAATCCCCGTCTTCAATGGTTGTCTCGTCGGGATCGAACCAGATGCGTGTACTCCCCTTGATGATCTTGACATCGCCCTTGCTGGCTTTGGCTGCATACCCACCGGCCTTCGCAACGTAGTAACGATAATCCGCTCCTTCTGCGTACTCGACATGGCCGGGTGAAAGCACCTGTCCAAAGACGTACACTGTTCTTTTCAACGTGGGGACGTAGACCTGGTCATAGTTTCTCAGTGTTACATCCTGGGTGCTGTCGCCGAGAACGAACAACTTGTGGAAGTCGACCGCCACCAATTCTCCCCTCAGGCGCAGGGCGGTTTCCGTGAGGTAGTAGGATGTATCCTGGACTCCAAGCGCACTGCGTGAGCTGAGCAACTGTTCACGGGCAATCTCTTCGGGTGGACTTTCCGGCGAGACACGCGCTCTCGTGAGTGTTGCCGCTTTGATATTTGCCTCGTGCGTAAACCCTCCCGCTGCACGGATGACCTCCGAGAGTTTCGTGGTGTTGAGCGTAATGGGATAATGGCCGGGCTGTTGGACGGCACCGTCAACTGCCACGATGAAGGTTTGGCGCCGCTCCCGTATCTCATGCACAAAGAGCCTGTCACCGGGGCGCAGGGCAATGTTCGGTTCCTCCCCGGCCATGATTGCGACCGGATTCACGTTCAGCGTTTCCTTGCCTCGCGCATCGGGCGTAAGACGTGTCAGCACCGCGTGGTGTGAGTCTGCCCTTGCGCTGAACCCGAAGCCCATCGCAATCAGGTCTGTGAGACTATCGCCGGGAACGAACTCAAAGCTTCCCATCCGCCGTACAGCGCCCGACACACCAATGCCAAGCGTCATATCCCTTCGCACCGGAACAAACACCTGGTCTCCTTCTCTGAGATAGGGATTGTACTTCCCCTCGCCCGTCGCCTGATATTTCATAAGATCAGCACGAACGCGCTCACCGTTTCTTCTCTGGACTATAATGTTCCGCTGTGAGGGGGAGCTGCGCAGACGGTTGATTGCATCCATGTACTCACTGAGGCTGTTCGCTGTGGTGGGCAGAGCGTTGGCCACCGCAATTAGATTGTCCACACGTTGCAGCGAGTTCATCTCAAACTTCGACTCATTCAGCACATCGCCGGTAATTTGCACCATGATTTTGCGCGGGGCAAGGAGCGTCAGCGTCACCTCGGCATTGGGATAGCGGCGGGATACCGTTCCCCCGACTTTCTTCTTGACGGCTTCAAGCGTTTCGTCTCGAACATCCACCACGCCGACGTTCGGAATGAGGAGCGTCGCTTCGGGCGTGACGGTGAGCTGATGCTCGACGGGCATGCTGGACCAGATGTTCAGTCCCAACACGTCACCCGGACCGACATAGTATTCCGACGGATTCACCGGCGCATCAACCGGGAAGGTCTTACCTGTGAGTTGCGAAACATCCGGCCTTGTTTCTGGCCGCATCTTCAGCAAATCCGGGATGGAAACGGAGCCGGAAAACTGCGCGTACGCCGATGAAGCGATGCCCGCCGCAGAAAGAAGAGCCACCGCCACACTCATCAAGAACCAGCGTTGCATTTCCGTGTTGCGATCATGCTTCATGATATTGCTTCTTGTAGTATTCTACGTATTCCCCGGTCATCACATGCTGCCACCACTCCCGATGGCCGAGATACCATTCCACCGTCTGTGCAAGCCCGACGTCGAACGTTCGCTTCGGCGCCCAGCCAAGCTCGCGGTTGATTTTTGTTGCATCGATTGCATAGCGCCGATCGTGGCCAGGCCGATCCTTGACAAAACGAATCAAACTCTCAGGCTTCTCGATCAGAGTCAGGATCAGCTTCACGATGTCGATATTCTTCCACTCGTTATTACCGCCGATGTTGTACACCTCGCCGACTGTTCCTTTCTGCAATACTACATCGAGCGCTGCGCAGTGATCCTCTACGTGCAACCAATCCCTCACATGCAGCCCATCGCCGTATACGGGAAGTGGCTTGTCGTTCAAGGCATTGATGATCATGAGGGGAATGAGTTTTTCAGGAAACTGATACGGCCCGTAGTTGTTCGAGCAGCGTGTAACGATCACCGGCACGCCGTGCGTGTGCTGATACGCCAGCGCCAGCAGATCGGAGGCGGCTTTGCTGGCGGAGTAAGGACTGTTCGGGTGTAACGGTGTTTCTTCGGTAAACTTGCCGGAAGGTCCCAGCGAGCCGTACACCTCGTCCGTCGAAACATGCAAGAACCGTTCGATGCCCATTTCCTTTGCAACATCTAACAGCACGTGTGTACCGACAACGTTTGTTTGAATGAACTCTGCAGATCCCAAAATGCTTCTGTCCACATGGGACTCCGCCGCAAGATGGACGATTGTATCGATGGCGTACTGCTTCACCGTTGCTTCGACAAGAGGCCGGTCGCAGATATCCCCTTTGACGAAATGATAGTTCGGGTTGTCCTCAACATCCTGGAGGTTTTCGAGGTTGCCGGCGTACGTGAGCTTGTCCAGGTTGACGACCCCAACATCGGGATGCTGTGCGAGAAAGTAGCGGACAAAGTTGCTCCCGATGAAGCCTGCTCCGCCGGTGATCAAGACATTCTTCAACGGACTACTCCACTCTGAAGATGCTGTTGGGATCAAGCTCGTGGCGGATTTCATCAACCGGGTCCTTGCGTCCCTTGCCGGCAAAGAGCTTGTTGGGGACGTTCACGACCATCCCGTGTTTGCCGCCGACGTTCTTGTATGCATGCACAACTCCCGGAGGAATGAGGATCGATTTCGGAGCGTCCTCGCCGGCGTAAAGAACCTGTCGTGCCATGTACGTGGGCGAGGTCTTCCGATTGTCCCACAAAATGACTTTGAAATTCGATGGCCCGATAAAGGCAAAGCAGTCGGCTTGTGCAACATGTTCATGCGGTCCGCGGGCAATGTCCGGAGCCGTCATCGAGATGTAGCCCATCACCGGGAAGTATGTTTCCTCCATTTCATCCTGGCGGAAGATTTCGACGAGCCAACCCCGTTCATCCAGAAACTTGACGAGGTTCTTCACGATGACACCGTCAATAACACCGGCTCTAAACATTCGTAGCTCCACCTACATAAAATGCTGCCAGCACTTTCTCCCCGTGCAGGCAGTGCAAAGAATTGTTCAATGATGGCAACTCAACACTCTGGCAATGTGGAAGGACAGCAACACAAGCTTGAACTTCAACGATGTAGCAGTTTGGCGAGTTGACACACCTCTTGAGGTACCAACAATTAGGAATTGGCTGCAAAAAAGGTAAGCAATCCCATGGAGAAAGGCAATGGACGTTTGCGCCGCAGGAAGTCCTGATTCGGTGCGAATGATTTCAGGCGGGGCGTTCCTTCCGAGGGACGAGCACAAAGGATCCCTGGAATGGATACTCCGAGGCATTCTTCGCGAGACCCGCTTTGACAGCACGCTGGAACAGCGAAGCAACAAGCTGCTTGGTGTCTTCGCTCTTACGCAAAACGCGTTCCAGATACTTCTTCTTCCAGAGGGGATGGCCAAGCTCTTGTTCCAGAGCGGCGGAAGACCGCGCACGGAAGTCGTGCAGGAACTCCTTCATGTTTGCCCTCTTGTCCTTGCCGCGGACCACCAGTACCATCTCTCGCGGGAGCAGACAATACGCGTAGACATCGAAGCGATGTTCCAGGGCGCTGTCGCGCAGGGCATTGAGGACGGAAACCACACGCTGCTGCTCGACGAACACATCCTTGTGCCCGAACACCGGCAGCGTGATGATGTACCGGTGCTTGCCCGTGTAATCGAACCGATACTTCCCCGGCAACTCTCGACCGATCAAGCTGATGATGGTTTCTGTCATTGCAGTCCCTGCACCATCTGTGTAATGCCGCTGCGGATCATCATCACGGCAATGCCGGCAAGAAAGAGCGCAAACACTTTTGCCACGGCTCGCGCACCCGCATTGCCCATCACCTTCGCGATGCGGTTTGCCTGCGCAAAGACGATGAACACAATCGCCATGTTCACAACAAGCGAAGCGATCGTCCAACTGTAGCCATAGGAGTTCACGGAAATGATGATCGTGGTCAGGGCGGCGGGCCCCATGATCAACGGAATGCCGATGGGCACCACGCCCACGGCCGCATCCGGGTCGCGTTTACGCTCTTTGGAAAAAAGCAGATCATTCACCGCAAGAACAAGCAACACAATCCCTCCGCCAACGCGAAAGTCACTTTCGGTGATTCCGAGAAAGGAGAACAGCAGTGTTCCGGCGGCAAGGAAAACGACCGAAACCGCAAGAGCCGTCACCGTCGCTTCGAGTGTCAGCACTTTGCGGCGATGCTCTTCAAGCTCGCTCGTCAGGGAGACAAACAGCGGAAGCACGCCAAATACATCGATGGCAACGAACAGGGGTATAAATGCAAGAAGAAACGTTTCCATCAACAGGGCTACACATCAACACCATGTTCTCGCAGGCTCGCCCGGATCTTCGCCACCGCCTCCTCTTCTGTCACGAGCAAACGAGATGCGGCGCTGCGCACGGCTTGCTCGAGCGTGTCACGCCGATCTTTCAGGAACCGCCATACGTTGTAGCCAAGCCGGTCCTGATCGTGCGGCTCAACGGTTGGGATCGAGGCAACGGCTGCGTACGCGATGCGCTCTAATGCGTTGGATGCTGCGGGCTTTACGGACGAGGGAGCTTTTGTCGTCATGGTCTGTATGTGTTTGAAGTGATGGATTGACCCTGTGCAAATATAGACAATCCACACACAAAAATACAGGGCACAACAACCTGCGCCCGACTACTCGATCGTCCGGCGCACGCGTGCAGGAACACCTGCAACGATCGTATTGGGCGGGACATCTTTCGTCACGACGCTTCCCGCACCGACGATGGCATTCTCGCCGATCGTGACGCCACAGAGGATCGTCGCGCTGGTACCGATGGAGGCTCCCTTCTTCACGAGCGTTGGCACCACCTTCCAATCAGCCTCGGTTTGCAGTGTGCCGTCGGCAGTGGTTGCGCGCGGCAGCTTGTCGTTAATGAACGAAACGTTGTGCCCGACGAACACATCGTCTTCGATCGTTACTCCTTCGCAGATGAACGTATGCGAGGAGATTTTGCAGTTCTTCCCGATCTTGACGCCCTTCTGGATTTCCACAAA
Organism: uncultured Chitinophagales bacterium; assembly: GCA_964539775.1. Taxonomy (GTDB): domain Bacteria; phylum Bacteroidota; class Ignavibacteria; order UBA10030; family UBA6906; genus CAADGV01. The sequence continues at coordinate 18,458 of CAZIKE010000050.1, read as the reverse complement.
GGCGCCCACCTTGGTGTTGTCGCCCACTTCACAGCCGTACATATTCACAAAGCTGAAAATGCGGACGCCCTCACCCAGCTTCACGTCGGGCGCAATGTTTTGAAAGAGCTGATGCATCGCCTTCAATTATTATTGTATGTGGGGAGTGAAATCAATCGTTTTCTATAGGGCTTGGTAAGATGTGTCAGTTCAACACGTCTGCCGCCGGCTTTGATGGAGATGTTCGCCGCCTCCAACACTTTCACAACGTTCACGCCTGCCTGTCCGTCGGAGATCGGGAGCTTGCCGGTGTTGATGGAGTCGATAAATTCTGCCGCCATTCTGCTGAGGGCCTCGCTGGGGTCTATGTTCGGGGAGTACATATCCCCCATGCGATACTGGACAAGTTTCTGATGGACGGCATCTTCTTCCTTCACCTCCACACCCCGGTCGTACACTTTGATCTTCTCGCTCGTCTCCATGTCGTCGTACACTACCATGAGCTTGGTCCCCCCTAAGAGGATTTTTCTGATCTTGACCGGGGAGAGCCAGTTGACATGGAACTGGGCAATGAGTTTCTCTGCAAAATGGACCGTCACGTACGCAACGTCTTCATACTCATTGAAGTGGTTGATGCCCACACACGAGACGGCAATCGGCTTGTCGTCGATAAGATAATCCATGATGGAAATATCGTGCGGAGCGAGGTCCCACAACACGTTCGTGTCGTGTTGAAAGAGGCCGAGGTTCACGCGCACGGAATCGAAGTACAGGATGTCGCCGATGTCGCCGCGCACGATCAACTCCTTCATCTTCTGCACGGCGCTCGTATAAACGAACGTATGATCGACCATGAGGGTGAGCATGCGTTCGTAGGCAAGATCGAGGAGTTCCTCGGCTTCTGCAGTGCTTGCCGCCATAGGCTTCTCCAGCAAGAGATGCTTTCCCGCTTCCAGCGCTTTCTTGCCGAGTGCGTAATGGGAGGAGACGGGCGTTGCGATTGCTATGCCCACAATATCGTCTCTGTTCAGGAGATCATCGAACACCGTCGTCGTTTCGACTATCGGGAATTTCTTCTTGATATTATCCAGCCTCCGCTGCACCTTGTCGCACGCCACCACGCCTTCCACACCATCGGTATTCAAGAAGTTCCGCACGAGATTGGGCCCCCAGTATCCCAGCCCAACAACTGCGATTTTCATTTACCACTCCATAATTATTTTGCCCCCGTTCCGAACAGCACAACGGGGATCGTTTTCAGGATGACGCGGAGATCGAGTAACAACGATGCATTCTGGATGTAGTGCAGGTCCAGGACCACCATGTCTTCGAAACCCACAAGACTTCTGCCCGTCACCTGCCAGATGCCGGTCAGACCAGGCAGAACACTCAACCTGCGTTTGTGCCATTCTTCGTACTGCTCCCACTCATACGGGAGACACGGGCGCGGCCCGACCAGACTCATGTCTCCCTTCAACACATTGATAAGCTGCGGCAGTTCGTCGATGCTCAGCTTGCGAAGCCATTTGCCCAGGGGGGTGATGCGCGCTTCGTTGACGATTTTGGTTGAGGTCGCCTGACCGGGCACGTATTTTTGCTTCGTCTTGATGAACTGCATCATCTGCTTCTTGCGCTCTGCGTCGTCGTCCGGTCCTGCGGTCATCGACCGGAATTTCAGGAGCGTAAAATTCTTTCCATGCTTTCCCACGCGCACCTGCCGGAAGAACACCGGCCCGGGCGAATCCAGCTTGATACTGACGGCGACTATCAGAAACAGCGGCAACAGCAGCACCAGCATGAGCGAGGCAATTGCCATGTCAAAGGCGCGCTTGGCATACTCTCTCCGGTCGCTAATATCCGCTTGGAACACGCTCAAGACCGGCATAACGCCGTACCGTTCTATCGAACGCCGCATGGAAACAATCTCGTACAGCGGCGACGAGATTTTCACAATCACGTTCAGCGGCATGACCCGCTCCACCAGCGCCATCAGTTCCGCATGCTCGGCCTTTTCCAGACACACGAGGATTTCCTTGACGTCAAGCTTTCGCACCCAATGGGCGATGTCCGACGTCGCGCCGACGACCGTTATGCCGTTGAAGATCGGCGTCCCCACTTTCACCTCGTCATCGAGGAACCCAACGACGCGAACACCCGTGTAAGCATGCAGGAATACGTTAACCGCGACCTCCCGTCCGTAAGCGCCCGCTCCCACAATCAATGCGTTGCGTTGAAAGAATCTGTTTCGCGAAAGAACGAGATAGACGTGGCGGAACACTCCCACGCGCACCAGCAGCAGCAAGATGAACGCGAAACCGGAAAAGTACAGCATCAGCAGTCGGCTATCGACAATAAACTCCGCTTTCGTCAGAAACGACAGAACGGCCACCGATACCAACAGCACCCCCAATCCTTTGACGATCTTGGTACTGTGCCGGACAATCGTCACAAACACATGCACCTGATACAGCCCCAGATAATGGAAGGTTAGGACGGCCGCGACACCGAGAAGCGCCACGTACACAGCTTCTGCCATGATTAATGTCTGATCCATCGGGTAGTGCTCATTGAGCCAGCGCGCCTCGAAGGCAAAAGCGAGCCAATGCGCACCAACGATGGTCATCCAATCAACCAATGCGAGGGCGTACTTGTACGTGGGATATCTTCTTGCCGTTGCCATGTTCCAGTATTATGAGATTCCAAAGAACTCTCTGGGCGGTGCGTACACGCGCCGTCGAAGCGTTTGCAACGGATGGATGCTGCTTGCGGGGGATAGCGTTGGGGGAACACGTGGAGGACTCGAGGTCAATGATCCCTGTACGAGCCGTCCCATGATAGCATGATTCTGCTGCTGGTCATGTGAGACATCACACACGAGCAGCATCTACGCTACCTTCTTCCCCGCGATACATCCAGCGGTAACACTTCGGCAAACGCAGAACTGTTCAGTCAAAGAAATCTTCTACTGCTTCAACGACTGCCTCGATCTGGAGGTCGGACAACTCTGCGTACATCGGAAGCGAGAGCATCCGATCCGCCAAGTATTCGGTCACCGGAAAATCTCCTTGCTGGTAGCCCAAGTGCCTATATGCTTGCTGCAAGTGGAGCGGCACAGGGTAGTGCAAACCTGTAGCGATCTCCCGCTCGGCAAGATATTTCTGCAACGCATCCCTGTGAGCCGTCTGCACCACATACAGATGATACACATGCCGTGCGCGCGCACGTTCCTTCGGGACAACAACGTCTCCCTTACCCGAAAGCAGTTCGCTATACCGCATCGCATGCCTGCGCCGAGCTTCCGTCCATGTGGTGAGATACGGAAGCTTTACTCCTAACACAGCACCCTGGATGCCGTCGAGGCGGTAGTTGTGACCAACCAGGAGATGGTGATACTTCTTCTCAGAACCGTGGTCGCGTAGCATCCGGACTTTGTTTGCCAGGGCGTCGTCATTGGTTGTCACCGCCCCGCCTTCGCCGTACGCTCCAAGGTTCTTGCCGGGATAGAAACTGAACGCCGCCGCCACGCCAAAATGCCCAACATACTTCCCGTCATATTGCGCAAGGTGTGCCTGGCAAGCATCTTCGACAATCGGAATGCCTCGGCTCTCTGCCACTTCCCCAATCGCCATCATTTCCGCCGGCTGGCCGTAGAGGTGCACCGGCACAATCGCCTTGGTGCGTTGTGTAATTGCCCGCTCGAGCTTGTGCGGGTCCATCGTGTAGGTTTCAGGATCAACGTCGACAAACACAGGACGTGCGCCGGTCAGCGAAATCGCCTCCGCAGTTGCAATGAACGTGTTCGGCACGGTGATCACTTCATCTCCGGGGCCGATGTTCAGCGCCCAGAGAATCACGTGCAGCGCATCGGTCCCGTTACCGACTCCGATGCAGTGCTTCATGGCGTGCGCGGCCGCGAAGCTGCGCTCGAATTCCTCCACCGCATTTCCCAAAACAAACTGCGATGACTCCATCACACGCTCGACAGCGGAGAGGATTTCGTGCTTCAACGACTGATACTGCGCTTTCAAATCAACAAAGGGAACCTTCATACGCTCACTTTCTTTCATGTTGTTAGGTGCTTGAGGGAACGCCGTTCGCAGGCATAGTGCAAGGTGCCCTTCACTGTGGAGACCCATGCAACAGACGCGCGGGCAGCTGCCGGACCTGTGATGAATGCTTTTCCATCATCCGGCAGAACAATGGTGGAACGTTCACGGTCGCGCCACCACCGTGCCACCTCGCGCGGGAGCGCGAGCCACAGTCCGCTTTTCGACGTGATGTAGAGGAGAAACTCTTCGTACAGGCGGAGGTTCTCTTCCTTGATCATATAGTCGGGATGGATAATGATGTTGATGAGACCGCGGTGTGCAATAATCCAGTCGGCTTTCTCCACCCAGAGTCGGCTATCCTTTCTCCCCAAGATCTCGATCATCGTATGATCCTGCACGAGCGTGATGGGCAGCTCCACTATTCTGCCGAAAAAGAACGGGAAGATGGAACAGCATCCACCCGGTTGCGGTTCGAAGGGATCGGTGTCGGGAAAGGAGGAGTCGTATTCCGCCTCCAGTTCGTGCATCCAATCCGCATTGCGATGGGTGGCCGGCGAACGGAAGCCCACAGCGTTCCACGCCCGCAGGTATGCATTGATCTTCGGAAGACGTTCCTCGAATACTTTTCTCGAGGAGAACAACTTACCGTCGTGATAGAGGCCGTGCACGCCAATCTCGCATCCCTCGTCTGTTAACTCACTCAAGATGTGCCGATCGAAAGGATATCGTTCGGGAACGAAGTTCCAGCACGAGAGAACGCCGTAGCGTCGTTCCAGCGTGCGCACGCGCGCAATGTTCCGGACACCTTCAGGTCCCTCCACATCGTGTGTCAGAACGACGGCAGCGCGCGCGTTGCCGGGCCAATAGTTAATGATCGGGATTTCCTTTACGCCGAGGCGCTCCATGCGTACCCTGAACTCCGCCTCGCTGCGCTCGACAAGTATCGGCTCGATGGGCCAACGCGGAAAGCGTGTCCGCGCTTGCTTCCTTGCGTACCTGCGCCGCAGGGCAAGCTGCAGCCTCCGCGGCATGAGCGGGCGAAGAGCGTAGTACGCCCCCAACAGCCTCTTCTTCCCTCCCGAACGTCTGATGTACCGCTCGTGCAAATAGTATTCAGAAGGGTGATCGTCGGTTGTTATATCGGTGTCAGGACCAGTTCTCATAAGAGTTGTACGCGGTTACGCAAAATGCTTGTACAGCAGCTCGCCGGAGACACTACACACCCACCTCGGCGAGTGACGAATAATTGCACCGGCAAATTGCTGCACTCTCGACCTGCCCGTTCGCGGCGGTCTCTTTCCAAGAATCGTGTATACAAGCTCACGCTCGATCGTTCCCCATCCGTTCTTGTACCGGCGAAGTCCTTCATCGGCCTTGTCCGATCGCCCGAAGTCGAACATCGTATGCCCTTTCACACATGCTTGCCGAATGGCCTCCCACATCAACGCGTGGTTGGCGTTCAACGAACGGAAGGCATAGTCTGATGCGCCATACTTGTAGTATGTGGTGTGCCCAAACTCGAAGAACACGGCGCCGGCAACTGCGCGCCCGTCTTTCCATGCAAGCAGAGCGTAGCCAAGCCCCGGCTTGAGCATGTGCTTCCATACGTTCCGGAAGAAGCTGCGCGGCTGCGCAGGGACGCCAAGACGCCGACGCGTGCTTACCTGCAACGGATGGTACTGCATGAACTCCTCCTCCGATTCGCAGCGCCGAATCTCCAATCCGCTGCGCTGCGACTGGCGAATGTGTCGCTGTACGGTTGACTTTCGAAACGTCGCAAACACTGCCTCCGGGTCCGACTGGAGGGGCAGGTGATGGTGGACGAACGCATCGCTCCTATACGACTCCGATCCAAACGGCCAGCGGATTTCGATCCGATTCAAGCCCTCCGCCTGTGTGTGCCTCACGTACCTCAGCACGATTTCCGCTTCTTCGGCCTTGCCGGCCGTGAGCAACGGCTGACAGTGATCAGAAAACGGGAGGGATACCCATCGTGTGCCTGTGAGGAAACTGCGGACTTCGGCGAACGGCACACCTGCAACGATCGCGTCGCCTCGCTTCACACAGAGCGCAAACACACGAAACCCGTATGCGTTTCTGAGCAGCAGCATCCACGACGGATGATGGAAAATGGTTGCATCCGGATGCGAACAGATGAAGCGCAACCACTCGGGCGAACTGCACGGTTCAAGGATGTGAACGTCGTCGCTCATTGGGGAACCATCTCCTCCAGCATCTTCATGTACCGCTGTGCCATGTCTTTCCAGTTGTACACGTTGTTGAACCGACGCAGTCCTTCAATGCGACTCGCGAGCAGACTCCGATTCAGAGAGAGGGATTGGATCATTGCCGCAAGCGCCACTGCATCGTCGGGAGGATAGAAGAAGGCCGCGTCCTCCTCGAAGTACTGCTCGATCACTTTCAAGCGCGGCGCAATGGTCGGAATCTCCATCGCCGCGTATTCGAGCATTTTCACCGGCAGCATGTAGTTGCGCTTCGTTTCCGTCTCGCTTCCGTTGCCGATCACGCCCACCTGCACACGCTGGAGAAGCTCGGGCAATCGTTCTACATCCACGAATTCTCTCCAAACAATCATGTGGGAGATGGATTTCTCCTCGGCGTAGCGCTTGAGCGCAGGAAGGTCGTCTCCTTCGCCGACGCACAGGAAACGTACTCCCGGACAGCTCTCCCGCAAGCGATGCAGCGCGTCGAGGATCAAAAACAGACCAAGCCGCCGCGCAATAGTGCCGTGATATCCCAACCACAGCTCCGCACCGTTGGCCGAGTGCGGCATCGGTTGGAAAATCTTCCCGTTCGCCACGTTCAAGATTTCCTCGATCTTGGTGCTCCGAATGCCGTGGCTGACGAGCACATCTTTGTGCATCGCATTCGTGGCGATCACCTTGTCGGCAACGGCGGCGGAAAGACGCTCTTCCACAATGAGAAGCTTGACGAGAACACTGTCCGGGTCAAGTCCGAATTTTGTTGCGTATGCCTCGGGCATGGTGTCGTGAATATCGAGAATCACCTTCGTACCGAACAACTTGAGCGGCAGCGCCGTCAGCACGAGCGCATCCGGCATGTTGTGCGTATGAACCACATCGTACCGCGCGCGGAGAGAGCGCAGAAGGAGACGCCACGCGGCTCTGATCATGAAAGCAAGTTGCCGCATGACGTAGCCCGCAGCGCTTGTCCCCCAGTATTTCTGCGCAAGGTTATACACACGAAGCCTGTCAGTTTCCGCTGCCTCGCGCGTTCTTCCCAACGCAAACACATCGACGAATGCCCCTGCGTCGAGCAACGCATCGACGTAATTCTTGATGCGGGCGTCGGTAAAGTAGTTGGCGTACGCCACCATCGCAACACGGAGCGGGCGGTTCATGCGAACACCTTTTTCCATGTTTCGATGGAAAGGAGCAGAAACAGAACGCGTTGATGGTCCGCCTTCCCGGTACGGTGTTCCTGTTGAAGCTGGCGGACGTACGCGGGGTTCAGCAGCGTCTGCGTAACAGAGTCGCGTGCCGAAGTCAATTGCGTCAGCAGCACATCGAGGTTCCGCCGCATCCAGTGAGCCATTCCTTCATGGAAGCCGACCTTTCTTCGGTGCACGACTGTGGGAGGAAGCCAACGTTCGCACACTTTTTTGTGAATAACCTTGTTTCGGAAGCCGCGCACTTTGAACGTGCCGGGGATCGTCTCCGCCACCTTCATCAGTTCAAGATCGAGGAATGGAACGCGCATCTCCACGCTTGCCGCCATGGCCATCTTGTCGCCGCACAGCAGGAGGTTGTCCACCAGAGACGTGCGTGCGTCCATGTACGTCATTTTCTCCAACATCGTCCCCAGCGGTGCACGGGCAAGTTGCGAACGGACATACTCGCGTAGAAGGTGATGGTTGCTCTGCACGGCAAACTCTTCATTGAACAGCTTCCGTCTCCCCGCGGGAGTGGTAATACTGAAGACGCTGACAAACCGATCCACTTCGTCCCGGCAAGCGATCATCTCAGCCGCTCTTCCCAGTGTTTCTGAACCACGGAATGCCCTCCGCAGGAACGGAGAGGACAATTCCCAGAACCTCCCCGGCACTCCGCCGAAGAGGGGCATGTAGCGTGCAGCCAGATGACGCCCGTAACCGGCAAACGGCTCATCGGCACCCTGTCCGCTGAGCAAGACCTTGACGTTTTCTCGCGCAAGGTTCGCCACGAAGTAGTACGCCGCTGCGGACTCATTGCCGATAGGCTCTTCAAGATGCCAGAGGTAGGTCTGCATGAACTGCGCGTAGTCCTCCTCGCTCACGCGTCTGCAGGCAAAGTTGGCATCAAAGGCTTGTGCAGCTTCGCGCGCGGCGTCCAATTCATCGTGCTCTGCGTTGTTCCCTTCGAAGCCGACGGTAAACGTATGGACGTGCGGGGACTCACGGCTCATGAGGGCTAACAGCGTGTTGGAATCGACTCCCCCGCTCAACGAAAGGCCGATCGGCGTGTCGGCAACCATCTGGCGCTTCACCACCTGCGGGTAGATGGCCGAAAGTTGTTCCACCCATTCAGCTTCAGTCTTTGTGCGATCGATTTCAGGTGGTAAGGACCAATAGCAATAGGTCTTGGCTCCGCTATGATCCACAACCATGTAGCTCGCCGCCGGCAGTTTCCTGATACTCTTGAAAAGGGTATAGGGCGATGGTGTGTGGCGCAACGCGAAACACATATGCAGTGCATCGAGGTCAATTGCGCGCGAAACACGTGGCGCGCAGAGGAGCGCCTTCATTTCCGACGCAAAGAGAAACGCTTCTGAAGTCTGAGCATAATACAACGGCTTCACGCCAAAATGGTCACGCGCGAGATACAGGCGCCGCATCTGTTCATCCCACACAGCAAACGCAAAGATGCCGTTGAACCGAGCCGCGCAAGCGACTCCCCATTCTTCGTACGCGTGGACGATCACTTCAGTGTCGCTTGCCGTTGCAAATCGGTGTCCGCGTTTGCACAACTGCGTGCGCAACTCCTTGTAGTTGTAGATTTCACCGTTGAACGTTACCCACACGGTTCCGTCTTCGTTGGCCATCGGCTGTTGACCCGTCGCAAGGTCTATGATGGCAAGGCGGCGGTGGCCGAAACCGAGCGAACGATCCGGCGAGTAGTAATAGCCGCTACCATCGGGACCGCGATGGGCGAGCGTCTCGGTCATGGCTTCAACCAACGATTTCTCCACGGGTCGGCGATTCCCATAGGAAAAGCATCCTGCAATGCCACACATCAGAGCCTCCCTTCTTTCTTCAATGCTTGACCTGTTGCATTCACCAATCCATCAATCGTCAACACGTCAATCACACCTCTCTCCCGTTGTTCGGCGCAATACTTGAATAGCGGAAACAGCAACATGGTCATTTGTTCAGCGCGTAGCGACGGATGAAACCAGATATGCGCGGCAAGCCGCGTTGCAGCCGCTGCATCAACGAAGCGTTTCAGCCGCGCAAGGCGCTCTTCGTAATTCCATCCCACACCTTCAAGGTCAACGGGAGACGAGGCGAAGATCGCCCACATGCCATCGGCCCTGCGCACAGGGAGACTGACCTGAGCAACCTTGACGGGGAACGAACGCACACTACGAATGCTCTTTTGTACGAGTGCCTGAAAGTTCCCCGCTTCATTACCCGGAAATACCCAGGTCTTCGGGACAATGGCAAAGGGTTGCATCGCCTTGATGCAGGCATCGATATTCGCACTCGCCACATCCGCCGGGCACCCGTCGCGATAACTTTCGTGCGAAAAGCCATGGCATCCAATCTCGTGGCCTGTCCTTGCCGCCATGATTCGCTCGATCAAATCCGGTGCATACCACGCAGGGTCGCGCTTGGAGTCTGTGCACGGATCGCAGTCGAACCACTCGCCCGACTTGTGAACGAAGTATTCGCTCTCGAAGAACGGTATGCGCGGCAAGTCGGCGTGTGCACGCCCATGTGAATCCCTCGTGCACCGGTCGAGAAATAAATGCCCAACAGTGGCCCACGTTGCCGGAATCTGGTATTGGTCCATGGCTGCAAGGATGTGTGGAACTTGTGCTCGTTCACGAAGCCCCATGGTCACTGCATCCTGAAAGGATCTTCCCTTTGCATGCGCCCATCCCCATGCAAGTTCGAAGTCGACGGAAAACACCACAGCACCGCGAGGCAACCGCTGCGACGGATGCACCGCGGGATCGTGAAATACGGATGGGGCACTCCAGTGCTTCGAGAGTATTTCCGACGCGATCACCTTCGCACGTTGGGGCAGCAACTCGTATATCCTCTCTCGGGCAGCTTTGGCCCATGACCGAAGAGACATGGGCAAGCCTCGACGGACCACGCTGCGCGCATACAGCGCGAGTGGCACTGCCGCCAGAGGTGCATGGAACGATGGATTCGCCATAAGGGCATTGGTCATCGATGCACGTTCCCAAGCGGTTCGTGTCTGGTTTGTTGGATCGTTGTCACCATACTCATGCTCGGCTACAGAGACGACGCAGCCCCCTGCTGCTTCGTTCTTGTCCGCAGGGCCATTTCGTATATCCGCTCCAGATTTCGAGTCTTCACGCAGACATCGAGCCGGCTCAGAGCGTGCCGTGCCGCGTTTTGTCCTAACGCCCGACGACGCTCCGGATGATCGTACAGATTCACCAGCGAGCGGACGATGCCGTCCGTATCGCTTTCGTCCAACAGCACGCCGTGAATCCCATCCGTGAGCACCTCAGGTATCCCGGCATGGCGCGTCGTTATCACCGGCAAGCCCGACGCCATCGCCTCGACAACCGTCCCCGGAATCCCCTCCTTATCATAGTCCGGTTGCGTCGTGCTGAAGTGAACAAACACATCCGCCCTGTGGTAATACTCCAACAACCGATGGTCGAGGTGCGGAACGTACCCGGCAAACTCGACACGGTGGGTAAGGCCGTTCCTTTCGATGATCCGCTCCAATTCTGCTTGGAGATGTCCTTTCCCCACAAGCGTGACCTGGAGGTCGATGTCGGGCCGAATCTTACGCACCTGTGCCACGGCACGAAGCAGATGGTGTTGCCCTTTCTTCGGCTCGAGCGAGCCAACGCAAAGAATGCGAAACGGTCCGTTGTTCTCGTACATTCGTCCGTCATACTGGAAGCGTGCCGCATTGATTCCATGATAATGGGTGATGATTTTCTCGTCGGGGGCACCGAGAGCAAGAAGATCCTTCCTCATATCCTCCGACATAACAAGGAAGTAATCCATTTCCCTGAAGACGCGATCGAGATAGCGTTTGCCCAACCCTCCCCACCGGTGGGGAAAGGAGGAGACATCGTAACCGTAGCACGAAACGACGGCGGGCATGGGAAGCCGTCGGTACAGCGGTAGGAAGAACGCTGCATCCACCGCAAAATGAAAATGCCACAGTGCAGGGGCGTGGGCTACAAGCCATCGGGCAGCATGCTCGACTTCATCGGGCGTGAGTGAGCGAAACAGTCTGTACGCCAGTCTTCGTAACACCGTGGGTGTGCCCGTGGTGTGTTCTTCTACCGAGTAGAGCTGAGTGATGTCGAACAGTCTGTTGGCGCCGCGCCTGTAACACAGGACGACCGGCGAAAACGCCTTGAGTGTCAACACTTGGTTACCGACAAAAGTCTCCGTGGGGGAGAGATACGATCGGATGGCATGTGCAGCGCAAGGGGAATGCATTCATCGCTCCAAGAGTATTCGATAGACAGATACCGTCGCTGCACCGACAGCGTCCGGCGAGAACATTGCAACAGCTTTCCGTCGCGCGTTACCGGTGAGCTGTTGCCGTAGCGCCTCATGTTCCAGTACACGCAGAAGGTGCCGGACAAGATCGGGGATGTTGCCGCAATGGAACAACAACCCCTCGACACCATCCTGAATCATGTACGGCACGCCGCCTACCCGCGACGCGATGACGGGCAACCCAATGGCCATTGCTTCTGCAACAACCATCGGTGAGTTTTCCTGGGCAGAAGGAAGCACCAACACCGTCGAGGCCCGCATCAGATCCGCAATCTGTTCGGGGGTCTGTGCACCGACGAACCGGACATCACGGATCTGTTCCTGCGCGATCACACGCTTCATCTCTTCTACGTAGCGCCTGTCCTCGTGGGGGCCCGCGAAGGTGAGCGTTGCATCCGTAACATGCACTTTCACTTCGGCAAACGCCCTGAGCAAATCCATCGGCCGCTTCAGCCGCGTACATGTCCCGACAAACAGGATGTGCAGGGCGTCTGTCTCCACGCGAGGATGCTCAAGAAAGATGCGCCGCACCGGATTCGGTATATGATGCTTCCGCACATGGGCAGGCAAAAACTGATCAACATAAGGCGAAATCGTGATCACTTCGTCAAAATGCCGCCGAACCCAGCGTTCGAGCACGGCATCCATTTGATGACTCCAATACTCGGGCCCTTCCCAGAGATGGGATTCTACAGATTTTATGCCGTGTACCGTAAAGAGCTTTCTTGAAGTCTGAACACTCATTGCTCCCAACGCAAGCGACATGTTGTCCTGACAATGTATGATGTCGGCTTGTAAGTTCTTCAATGCTGCACGAGCGTTCACCACATTCGGGATGACATGCGGACGGGCATACCACGCAGAGGGTATAGACAGAAAATGAAACGTCATCCCACAGCGCACTTCGGCGATGTGATGCTTGATGTCCTTCGACAGCGCCATGACATGAAAGTCGAACTCAGTAGCATACGCCGCCAGCCCTTCCAGAAGGCCGGCTGTTGCCGTTTCCACTCCGCCGGAAAAGCTCGTGCCGTCATACGGATAGTTTGTCAGAATGACCACCGTCGGTTTTTTCACGAATACCCGCTCCTCCGAATCAGGTTTCGCAAGGATTTTCAGAACAAGTCAATGGCGCCGTGAGCTGCAAGGCGGCGTACGGACGTTATGCCGTCTTCTTGGCCGTTCGCTTTTTGAATGACTGCGGAGACGTCGTTGTTCCAGTCAAGGTATTTCAGTAGCTCAAACTCGGATGTATGCAACGGAAGCGTACGATCACCCCAAAACACAACTTCCATCGTCTCCTCCCATTGGCGTGAGACAAACCTGTGTACATAATCAACGCGACGCCCCAACATCGGCACGCGACGTTTCAACGCCTCGTTCGGTTGATGGAGCGCCTCGAGCGTCTGTTTGCGCACTTCTTCTGTGTGCGGATCTTCTCCGAGGGGATCGCAATTGAACGAGTTGAGTTTCAAATACAGATTCGTCGTGTTTGCTGGGTTCTCCCGCAAATGCCAGATGGCGTTGCCGCGAAAGATCATAACATCGCCGGGCTTGTCTTCGATGATAACCTTTCTCGCGTTCTTCAGCAATTTCTCAGGAACTGTTTCTTCCGTCAGACTCGCTCGCAATCGCGCCGACGTGTTGTAGGTGTTGACCGAAACCTCATCCTTCGGATACAGAACAAGCCGTGAGCCGGGAGGAACCGTTACCGACAGTCCAACCGAAATCTCTGAAGCATAACGATCTTTGTGCGCCGGCGGATTCGGATTTGCGTCCGGCTCGTATGCCTTGATGTGACGCTCGGAGAGTGTCAGCCGTTTCGAGTCGAGGCCGCAGATCGTCCCGACGACTTGCATGAACTCTCGGTAGCAGTCAGTGTCGGGAAACTCATACAATCCTTGTTGCTTGTTACCGAGTGCCCACTCCTTCAATCGGTTTCTTTCAAGATATTCATCAACTTGCCTTGCGAGCTGACTGTAGAATTCATCGGTCAGACCGCTGCGGATGTGAACATAGCCCTCCGTCGCAAACAGTGCAGAGTAATCCGAAGGATTGAAGTTGAACATCTTGCTCATACGTGCGCCCTTTTGATTGGTGATTGCAATGGTGGAACGTAGTTTTCGTTTGTCATCCGTCAGGAGTTCGTTTCAAGTTGCCAGGGATATTCAACATGCAGTTCATCTGCTAATTTTGTTAAGGAGACGACACTCTCCGCCGGGAGCTGGATACCGTTTCGTTCGGTATCGGCAGCATACTCGCCGCGAATTTCACCCGGATATCTGATCGTTGTGCCGTCGGGGGCTGCGGATTTCATCCAACCGATCATCGTCGAAATCCGATCAAAGAAATTCTCCTTCGGAAGAAATGTTTCAATGTCGAGCACAATGAAGAAATGCCCCGTGTTCGCGGGCCTATCCCACGTATGGTACATCGAGCCGACTTCTTTGCCCATTGCCGCGCCTGCGAGGATGCCGCAGAAAATCTCAACCATCAACCCGAGGCCGAAACCTTTCGGCCCCGCAGCTGGAAGTAGAGTTCCTTCCGAAAGGTCTTTCGGATTTGTCGTCGGCACGCCGTGCTTGTCCAGCGCGACGCCTTCGGGCAATCGTTTCCCTGTTTCCTCAAGCGAACGAGCAGAAGAACCGGCAATCGCGCTTGTGGACATGTCCACGAGAATCGGAACACCCGACGCCGTCGGACAGCCGAATGCAAGCGGATTTGTTCCGAACACCGGTCGGATGGCGCCAAATGGAGCGACTTTCGGAACGGCATTCGTGCAGGAAAAACCGATGCAATTCTCCTCCGCTGCCAACGAACAGAAGTACGCAGCAGCGCCATAGAGATTACTATGTCGGACAGCCGTTACGCCGACGCCGTTCAGTCTTGCAAGCTCAATCGCCCGCTTCATTGCAGCGACGCCTGCAACGTGGCCAAGTCCGTTCGCGGCATCGAGAATGCCGACAGCAGTAACGGACTTCACCCAACGCATGGGGGCCGGCGACACGATGAGTTTTCGTTGAACGCGCTGAACGAAATTCGGAATGCGACTCACGCCTTGCGGATGCCGGCGGCGTTCGTCCGACCAGACGAGAGCTTTTGCAACAATGCTCGCTTCCTGATGCACGACGCCGGCCTTGCAAAGCAGCTCTTCAGCAAAATGCGTGAGTTCATCTTTGCCGACTCGAACAGAGAGACTGAGACTGTCAGGTTTCGTTTTCATCTCCTTACGATATCTTTGCGACGGGTGATGTCGCCACTCTTGGTGCAAGCGAAGGAACGAGTCCAACGACCCTTCGGATCTGCTTCCGCAAAAAGAGATACCAAAGATTGATTACCGGCATCGGGTCCCACCACTTGAAATAGAGGAACACCATCGGTCGAGCTACCTGACCCAGCCACGCTCGGAGCGTCAGTTCGTCGCGTGCATGCAGTTGGCGGAACGCGAGGAAATCCTGCCAGGGCTTTATCAGGCACATGCCGCGCCGATAGGAGTCGAGTTTCGGCAACGGAAGTCCGACGAGCCGATTGTACACGAGCGAAGCAAGATCAAGCCCGCTCTGCATCACCAATTCATTTGCCTCGGTGAAACGATGGTTACATTCTATCAGCTTCAGTTGGCCGTCACGCGGGTCACGTTTGAATTCTACGCATGCCAAGCCTCTCAACCCGATTCCTTGAAAGAACTTCAATCCCAAATCGGCAACCTCCTTGTTCCAATCGGTGAGATGATATGTGCCGATGCCGAAGCCTGTCGGGTACTGGCGAAGTTTCCGTTTTGTAAAATGGAACAAGGGCTCTCCGCGCTCATCCACATACGAGTAGTAACTGCAATAGCCGTTATCGCCGCCGGGAACAAGCTCTGTAATCATCATCTCCAAGTGGAGAGGCTCGACCATGCCGTACACCCGCAGGAGTTCATCGGCATCGTTGATCACGAATAGCTTTTTATCGAAATGTTTTTTGAATTCGTGCGAAACACGTGGCTTCAGTCCGCACGGGTAGTGAATCATATCCTTCACCGTCATAACTTCTTTGCGCCCGTTGACGATCCAGATTTCAGGCGAAGGGATGCCTGCTTTCTTCGCCAACGCATGCGTCGCAGCCTTGTCGAGCATTGCAGCAAGAACCTCGTCATTTGCTTCGTACACATGAAAACTCGCCGCCAGTGTCGCCCGCCATTTGAGGATGAATTCCAAGCCGGCATCGCCGCACGGGATGAGCGCGGCACCACGAAACGTTCTTCCCTCTTTACCCGTCAGCCATGAAAGCCATTGCTCATGAAGCGTACCCTGACCGTTGAGTGGGATCCATTCGCAAAATCGCGAGAAGCGAACATCGTTCCGGGTGCTGCCGAGCGCAAGCACTCGCACGCCACGGCGTCCGAGGCTTCGAGCAACCGACAGCACGTTTGCTCCGCCATCAATAATGAGGGCCGGAGGCAAGGCAGAGTTCATTGAGCGGCGAACGATACTCATGGAATCTCTAACAGACGTTTTAGAACGGGAATTGCGACCGCCGTACTCGGCTTTGGATTGCTGACGTTGTAGTGATGATGCAACCCGGGCGAGGAGTTCACCTCGATGATGGCACCGCGTCCTTCGGCGAGAGTCACCGAGGGATCGTTTGTGATGATGTCAATTCCGGCGAAACGAATCCCCAGTATCTGCGTTGCCCGCGCCAGTTCCCTTCGGAGCGGCTCGCCGATTTCGTCCAGCGCGCAGACGTTGTCCCTCGCCGAGTTGTCGTTCACAGCTGTTTTCACTTCGACTTCTTTTCCGGCTTCAGGAACGGAGCTGAGCGAGAGCCCGGCGTTCTTCAGTGTCGCACGACAATCGGAATCTATTTGAATACGCGTCAGCGAAGCGCTTCCTGTCAGTTCCATGCGCCGTTTGTTTTCCCTTTCAATGAGTTGGCGAATCGAAGAACGACCATCGCCGACCACACACGGAGGACGACGACGTGTTGCATCCAACAATTCTCCGTCGAGATACAGCAACCGGTATGACGTTCCCTGAATTTGCTGCTCGATCATCAGAGTTCGGTCGGAGAGAGATGCGATCACGGCTGCACGAATCAACTCCCGTCGCGTTCGCACATTTGTCGTCACACCCGTGCCGGCCGATTCGCCGCTCGTCGGCTTGACGACGCATAGCGCGCCGACGACGCGCAAGAACTCTTCCGCATGCTCGATGTCGGCAAGCGTGAACTCACAAAATGGGGGAACGGGAATGCCGTGCATCTGCAACTGTTTGGAGACGAAGGGCTTTACACGAACGAGCTTCACGATCAAGGGATCATCGACCTTGACGATATTTTCGTACATGCGCGTCGCGCGGCCGTTGCGACGAATCTCACAGAACCCGTTATCTAACTCGACAAATTCCGCCGCAACCGCCTCGGCGGCTTCGCGCCAAACGCGTCGGTAGAACTCCGTCCGCCCCGGTCCGTTGGGCCGGGATGACGGGTGCACAACCCTGTTCCACCCTGCACGCAGATGGTGCACGATACGCAGCAGTTCGAAATAGGATGTTTGCAGCGTTCGCTTTTTCATTCCTTGTCGCGTTCAGTTCTGTGTCGCATCGTCGCCGACAATGCAACCGGCTTCCAAGAGCATCTTATCTACCCAGTCATTCGAGAAGTCACCACGCCTTACTGCAGCGAGATACTCAGCCTCGGCCTGCTTGCGCGCTCGTAAACGCTGCAGGATGTTTTCCGCAACCTCCATCGGAACGACGACGACGCCGTTCATATCGCCGACGATAATATCGCCGGGGTGGACAACGATGCCGCCGCATTGAATGGGGAAGTTCACTTCGCCCGGACCACGATGGAGCGGACCAATCGGGGTAACGCCGCGTGCAAACACCGGCAAGTTTACTTCGATGATCCCTTCGATGTCGCGCACGAGACCGTCAACAACGAATCCGGCGATACCGCGATGCCGTGCTTTTGTCGTGACGAGATCGCCCAGCACGGCGTTCATCGGAGACGCGCCGGCATCAACCACAACAATGTCCCCGGGCATGGCAATATCCAACGACTTGTGAACCATGAGATTGTCGCCCGGAAAAACGCGGACAGTGCATGCAGGGCCGAGGATCTTCAAGTTCGGGTTTGTGACGTTGTGAATTGCCGGCGTCATTGTGTAGAGCCTGTTCATGAGATCCGAGATGTCGGGCGTAGGAAATTCCCCGAAGCCGGCAATGAGTTCCTGCGACGGGCGGAGGCCATTGCGGCGAATCCGGAAGCCGGGGCCGGGGTTCATTTCTGCTGTCTTAGGTTTCTTGACCATAGTGTTTGTCCTTTGTCGTTACGATGTCGTTGAGCTAGGTTTTGATGAAACGTCTCCCTGCGCCGCGAACGAGCCTCATGAGAATATGGAGTGACACCTTCCAATCACTCAGCCGAAGATCGCTGAAGTAGAGTCGAAATTTGAAGTACGAACGAATTGCCTCCCGCACTGTGAGTAAACCTTCCTTGTGATAGTTCGGCATAGCTCTGAGGTCTGTTCCTGCGCGATCACACGCTCCATCTCTGTCGTATTCCGAATCTCATCACCATCAGTGCATCTCCTGCGCTGCAAGTTTCATGGATCCTCTCAGCGAACGGGGCAAGAACGATTCCAGACCAAGCAGAATGACAAGCAGCGCCGGAAAATCAAACAGCACAGTCTTAAATCGCTG
>CAZIKE010000049.1:0-24003 GCA_964539775.1 uncultured Chitinophagales bacterium | reverse complement strand
ATCATACGCAATGCTGGCTGAGCTGCTCGAATGTCCCGTCGGCACAGTCATGTCGCGGTTGTACTACGCGCGGCGCAAACTGCGGGCGTATCTGGAAAAGGAGCGGCGATGAGCCTTTTGACCGAACGGCAGCAGCAGCTTCTGACAAAAGCAGTGGATGGCGAGTTAACAGCCGCCGAACAGCTTGAATGGGAGGAACTTCTCAACAGCAACACGGCTGTACGCGAAGAGTTTGCTGCACATCAATCATTGAAGGAGGTCACCATGGAGTTCACATTCAAGAAACCGCCGGAGGAGACGTGGGACCGCTACTGGGCAGGCGTGTACGCGCGCATGGAGCGCGGGCTTGCCTGGCTGCTGGTCAGTGTCGGAGCTGCGCTGCTGCTGGCGTACGCCGGGTATCAGGGCATCATCGGCTTGATTGCCGATACAACGATTCCCGGTTTGGTCAAGCTGGGCATCGCTGCACTGCTGCTCGGCTTTGCGGTTCTGGTCGTTTCCGTTCTTCGAGAGAAGTGGTTCACACGTAAGTCCGACAAATACAAAGAGGTCATCCGATGATCGTGACAACATCAAGCGGTATCGCCGGTAAGCGCATTGTGCAAACGCTCGGCATTGTCCGCGGCAACACCGTCCGTGCCCGCCACATCGGGAAGGACATCGTCGCCTTTGTCAAGAACATCTTCGGCGGCGAGATCGAGGAGTACACCAAACTACTTGCCGAGTCTCGTGATCAGTCCATCGACCGCATGATCGCCCACGCCACCGCATTGGGCGCCAACGCGATTGTAGATACGCGCTTCTCGACCAGCTACATCATGGCAAACGCCGCGGAGATCCTTGTCTATGGGACAGCCGTCGTCGTGGAAGATGCTGGATAGGTGCTTGATTCTCGCGGCTGTTTTCTCTATCATGCAAGCGACTTGTGTCGTTCGTCCCCGATTTCCCATTCATCATCACCGGAGTCCCGCATGAAGCGTGTTGGCATTCTGTTCGGCATGGAGAACACGTTTCCTCCTGCCCTCGTCGAACGCATCAACGCAATGAACCAAGGCGTTGTCGCCGAGGCTGTGGAGGTGGGCGTCACGTTTATGGCGCAGCCTGTAAAGTACGACGTCATCATCGACCGCATCTCGCAGGATGTTCCCTACTACCGTTCGTTCCTGAAAAACGCCATCATCAACGGGACCACGGTCATCAACAATCCGTTCTGGTGGAGTGCCGATGACAAGTTCTTCAACTACGCGCTGATGTCGAAGCTCGGCATTGCTATCCCCAAAACAGTGTTGCTTCCCTCCTACAAACATCCTCCAGAAACAACCTCGCAGTCGTTCCGCAACTTGCGCTATCCATTGGAGTGGAAGGAGGTATTCGACTATGTCGGCTTCCCGGCATTCCTCAAGCCGCACAGTGGGGGCGGCTGGAAGCATGTCTATAAGGTTCATAACGAGGGGGATTTCTTTCATTACTATCATCAAACCGGAGACACCGTGATGACGCTGCAGGAGGGAATCGAGTTCGAGGAATACTTCCGCTGCTACTGCATCGGACAGGAGAAGGTCCACATCATGCGGTACGACCCGAAACAGTCGCATGAACACCGCTACGCGAAGCCGAACGTTCCGCCGCACGCAGAACTGCAACAACGCATCATCACGGACTGCCGGACGATTTGCCAGACACTGGGCTACGACATGAATACGATTGAGTTTGCTGTGCGGGACGGCGTGCCGTATGCGATCGACTTCCTCAACCCCGCACCCGACGCTGATTACTACTCGGTGGGTGCGGAGAACTTTCAGTGGATGGTGGACGCGATGGCGGAATTAGCGATCACGAAGGCCCTTGCCAACGAACGTAAGGTGGGAGAGTATCGCTGGACAAAATTCTTGAACGGCGACGATGACGAGTCTGCAAGAACAACGGAGAAGGCTTCTCCGCAAAAGGCACGCTAACACTCCGTCCTCGTCTGATCCTTGTGTTGCTTGCGACGGCCGGCTCGGCGTGCGTGAGCGGTTGAACCGTACGTCCGTTGGTCGCTCCGTTTCCTTGACTCTCGATGCTGTTTTCTCTATCATGCCTCAGGTTATTGGCTTCTTTCCTTCGCAGGCAACGCTCAGTCAACCCCCGTGAGCAACAACGGAAGAGTATCGCTATGCACCCAAGTTTCACATTAGGAATTGAGGAAGAGTTCCAAACGGTCGATCCCGAAACGCGTGATCTTCGCTCGCATATCAATACCGAGATCATTGCCAAGGGAAAACTCCGTTTGCAGGAACGCGTCAAGCCGGAGATGCATCAGTCGGTGGTGGAAGTGGGGACGGGCATCTGCAAGAACATCAAAGAAGCAAAAGAGGAGGTCGTTGAGCTGCGCCGTTGTATGGTGCAGCTTGCGCACGAACATGGCCTCCGTCTTGCCGCTGCCGGCACGCACCCGTTCGCCAATTGGTACAGTCAGGCCATCTTCCCGGACAAGCGGTATGAGACGATCGTGGAGGATATGCAGCAGGTTGCGCGCGCCAATCTTATTTTTGGTCTGCATGTGCATCTCGGTATCGAAGACCGGGAAGCGATGATCCATTTAATGAATGCTGCGCGCTACTTCCTGCCCCACCTCCTCGCACTTTCGGTCAACTCGCCGTTCTGGATGGGCCGCAATACGGGCTTGATGTCCTACCGCTGCAAAGTGTTCGACAAGTTCCCGCGAACGAACATCCCGGACTACTTCCAGAGTTACGGAGAATATGAAAGTTTCGTGAACCTCTTGATCAAAACAAACTGTATTGATAACGCCAAGAAAATCTGGTGGGATATTCGCCCGCATCCGTTCTTCGGGACGCTCGAGTTCCGCGTCTGCGACATCCCCATGCGCGCCGACGAAACCATTGCGCTTGCCGCACTCATGCAGGCAATTGTCGTAAAGCTGTACAAACTCTATGCGTCGAACATGGGGTTCCGCCTTTACCGCCGCGCCCTAATCATGGAGAACAAGTGGCGCGCGAGCAGGTATGGCATTCAGGGCAAGCTGATCGACTTCGGCAGGCAGGCCGAGCTGCCCGCGAAAGACCTGATGCACGAGCTTTTGCAGTTTGTTGACGACGTGGTGGACGAGTTAGGAAGCCGCGAGGAGGTCAACTACATTTACAAGATTCTGGAGATGGGAACGGGCGCCGAGCGGCAGTTGCGCGTGTGGAAGCACACTCAAGACTTGAAAGCAGTGGTCGATTACATCATAGAAGAGACGTGTGTAGGACTCGGCGTGTCCGCACATGCATGAGCAGCAACAGAACGGATGAGGAACATTGGCATCATAACGGTGGACGAGGAGTTGGTAGAAGGAGCCTACAATGCGGTGCACGTATGCTTGCGCGTGAAGCCCGACGAGAAGGTCACGATCATCACTGACGAGCGGACACAAGAGATTGCCGCGGCCCTGGCACAAGAGGTGGCAAGGATCGGCGCCCAGTGCACCACGCTTGTGCTGGAGGATTTCGCTCCACGCCCTCACACCGACATGCCGCAACCGGTCCTGGATGCTCTCGCCGAAAGTCAGGTCAGCATCTATGCAGCATGGGGTCAGAGTGGTGAGCTCCGCACCCGCATGCAGATGACCAGGCTCGTCACCGAGCATCGCATCCGTCATGCCCACATGATCAACATCAACCGCCAGATCATGATGGAGGGCATGCGTGCAGATTTCAGAAGAGTGGATGAGATCAGCACCCGCATCTGGAATCGTGTGCGGGCTGCGCGGCGCATCGTGTGCACAACACCGTTAGGCACGCACATCACTGCCGAACTGAGTCCGCACCTGAAATGGCTCAAGACCAGCGGCATCATCAGTCCGGATAAGTGGGGCAACCTGCCGGGCGGCGAAGTATTCACCTGTCCGCAGAACATCAACGGAACGTTCATCGCTGATGGCGTGGTCGGAGATTACCTCTGCAGCAAGTACGGTGACCTGAAGTCAACACCCCTTACCATCGAGATCCAGCACGGCCGCATGCAGAGCGCCACGTGTGCAAACAAGGAACTGCAGCGCGAGTTCTGGGAATACTGCCACACGGATAAGAACAGCGACCGGGTGGGCGAGTTTGCCATCGGCACCAACATCCAGGTCAAGCACGTGATCGGGCATATCTTACAGGACGAGAAGATCCCCGGCGTGCATATCGCCTTTGGCCATCCGTATGCCGAGCACACAGGCGCGAATTGGACCTCCTCGACACATATTGACGTTGTGGCCACAAAGTTTGATATTTGGGTCGATGATGTGAAGGTGATGGAGCGGGGAGAGTTTTTGATTTGATCAGATGAGATCCCACCATGCAAACGAGGCCACCCACCGCATAGGGAACCATTGAGGAGTTACGAGGTACGATTCGACGTCCACCCTTTCTCCAAACAGACACGATGCTTCCCCATCTCCGCACATATTACAACAAGAATTTCAGCGAGCAGAAATACCAACTGTTCCTGAGGCGTCTCGATGCCGTCTGCGGAATGCATATCGAGTTCAGGATTTCCGAAACACCCGTCTTCATCCCAACGACGCTGATGCACAGCATGGTTACAGCGGGCCATGAGATCATTCTCCAGCTCGTAAACAATCCGGACTATCACGCGCAAGCAGCGCACGCAATTCCTGCCGAGTTCAACGTTCCCGACGAAACACCGCATCCTTTGTTCGTTGCTGTGGACTTTGGTATCGTGCAAGAGGCCGACGGCACGTTTGCTCCGCGCCTCATCGAACTGCAGGGGTTCCCCACGCTTTTTGCATTTCAGCCCATGCAGTCCATGCTCTTCAAGGAAACGTTTGGGTTACCGCGCGAGTGTCGCTTTTTGCTCGGGAACCTCGATTTCGAAGAGTACCTGATGATCTTTCGACGCGCCGTGCTGGGCAACCACGATCCCGAACATGTTGTCTTGATGGAACTCGACCCTGAGAAACAGAAGACTCGTCCCGACTTTCTCCTTACCGAGCGCTTTTGCGGCATCAAGACGGTAAATATCCGCGACGTGGTGAAGAAAGGTCGATCGCTTTTTTATGAGCAAAACGGAACACTGACTCCTATCGTTCGCATCTACAACCGCGCCATTGCCGACGAGCTGATCCGCGCAGGCGTGCAACTGCCGTTCAGCTTTTGCGACGAGCTTGATGTCGAATGGGCCGGCCACCCCAACTGGTTCTTCCGCATCAGCAAGTTCTCCCTTCCGTTCATCCGTCATACCGTAGTGCCCAGAACGTTCTTCCTCCATGAGATGACGACACTGCCCGACGATCTGGAGAACTGGGTGTTGAAGCCGCTGTTCTCGTTCGCCGGCAGCGGCGTGATCATCGGGCCGACGCGCGCACAGCTCGATGCGGTGCCTGCAGAGCAAAGACAATACTACGTGCTTCAGGAAAAAGTCGAGTACGGCTCGTTCGTGGACACGCCGTACGGCGGGACAAAAGCTGAGGTGCGCATCATGTTCATCTGGAATGATGAACTAACGCCCGTTGCGAATCTTGTCCGCATGGGGAGAGGAAAGATGATGGGTGTAGATCATAACAAGAATATGGCTTGGGTGGGAAGCTCGGCGGGCTTCTATCTCTCATGACCGGGGCGCCGTCTCGCGTTCGGCTACGCCGAACTGCGTACGCGTTGTTCCTGCAATAATCCGGTATCTTCGTTCTTTACGTATCCCTAACAGCACATGAGCGTGTCCTTCTTCGAGGCCGTATGCCTTCTGGCGATGATTGCGCAGTCTCCCGTGCGCAATGAGGAAGATCTCCGTCTGTTGGGACGCGTAAAGGACGGCGACCAGTCGGCTTTCGCGGAGTTGTACGATCGATACTCCGTGCTCGTGTTCTCGCTGGTCGTTCGCATCTTGAAGGAGACGGCAGAGGCCGAGGATGTATTGCAGGAGATTTTCCTCACCATCTGGAATAAAGCGTCGCTGTTCAGCGAAGAGAAAGGAAGTGTCTACACATGGATCGTGACGATTGCCCGGCGCAAGGCGATTGACAGGCTCCGCTCCAAGGACCTGGTAAACCGCGGTGTGACGCTGCCCGAAGAGCATGCGGCAACGCTCCCCGATGCCGCATACATGTCGAACCCGCTGAACGCCGCCATCAGCAGTGAGTACGAGAGCATGATGCGCTCGGCCCTTGCGACGTTGAGCGACGAGCAGCGCTCGGTGATTGAACTGAGCTACTATGAAGGATATACACAGGAACAAATCTCACAGCGGCTGAATGTACCGTTGGGGACGGTGAAGACACGGATGCGGCAAGGGCTGATCAAGCTTCGAGAGAATCTACAAGAACGACTGCAATAGTGGATCGGGAAGAATTCATACAACAGTGTTCTCTGTACGCCGTGGGGGCGTTAACAGGGGATGAACTGAGGGAGTTTGAGGCGTACCTTCGTCGTGCCTCGGCGGAGGAGCGCTTGTTGCTCGGCGAGCTGGCGGCCACAGCGTCGCTGCTGCCGCTGACGCTGGAACAGAAAACGCCGCCTGCGGATGTCAAGGAGCAGCTTCTGAAGAAGATCGCCTTAAGCGCGCGTGCGCACGATGCCGTTCGCCGTCGCATGGAAGAACTCACCCAACCCCGGCCCGTGCGGAAGCCAAGCTGGGTGCCCTGGGGAATCGCCGCGGCGCTGGCGATGGCTGCCGTCTTTGCACTGTTTGTGCTTCAGCTCCTGCGCATGATTGATCGGCAAAACACAGAGTTGACTTCTCTGCGTGAAGAGAAGGCACAACTGCACACCCGCCTCGTTGCGTTAGAAGATGAGTTGACGAAAAAGCAGGAGCAACTGCGCGTTCTTTCTGCGAAGGAAATTCACATCTCCATGATGCGTGGGTCGGAAGTGAACCCGGTCGGTTATGGAAAAATCATCTGGGACCCCGACCGCCGGAGCGCCATCCTGCAGGTCTCGAACCTGCCGGCCGTCCCTGAGGGCAAAGACTATCAGCTCTGGATCATCAAAGATCAGAAGAAGATCAGTGCCGGCGTGTTCGCCGTCCGCGATACGGCTGCGAACTTCTTCAAGATCGACAGTCTCGCCGTTACCAATCCGAGAGAGATCGGCGCATTTGCCGTTACCCTCGAGCCGAAAGGCGGGATGCCTCAGCCAACCGGCGATATCTACATGGTAGGAACCCCTCGCCTGTAGTTCCGTCCTCGCCCGTTTCCAGCACTGCTTCGGCGAAAAAGCGTGCGTCAGCGGTCGGGAAAACCCCTCGCTTCTGCGCAAAGCACCCACCTCATGCGGCCATTCTCGCCCGACGACGGTTCTTGCACTTGCTATGCAGAGACGAACTTCGTATTATTTCCCCAGCGTTTTTGCTTCTCTCAACAACCCTGCGTGCTCTCCGGTTGTCTGCTTCACCGGAGTCCACACATGAATCCGGATCTCAGGACTGCATGGGGGGCGATACAGCCGGGATGTCACATGCAACTTCACAGAGCGTTTCATCGTACCGGCTCTCCAGCCACGCTCTCTCCACCAGGCGGCGATGAACACGCTGCATCTTCATACCGAACGACCATATCGAACTTTTCACACCGACCCATCTAACTCATCATCAACCACATCATAAGGAGTTCACTCATGGGAGCAGCAGTTGTTCACTGGGAGATCAATTCCAACAATGCACAGCAACTGCAGGAGTTCTATACAAAGTTGTTTGGTTGGGAGATCAATGCGAACAATCCGATGCACTACGGATTGGTGAACACGGGCAGCACGCTGGGAGCAAACGGCGGGATCGGACAGAATGATCCCAGCCAACCGGTGACGCCACCGCCGGTGACGTTTTATGTTCAGGTGAGCGACCTGCAAGCAACCCTCGACAAAGTCAACGAACTGGGCGGCAGCGTCGTTATGCCGGTCACGGAGATACCGAACATGGTTACCTTTGCCCTGTTCCGCGATCCCGACGGCAACGTGATCGGACTTGTGAAGGGAGAGGAGCCGAAGGCTCAGCCGAAGAAGGCACGAGCAGCACGCACGCGGAAGTCGCCGAAGAGAAAGCCTGCTGCGCGCAAGAAGGCGACGCGCAAGCGACGCCGCTGATCGGTCAGCACCGCCGCAGCATTCACACACCACGAACAACATCCAGGGAGAATCACAATGCCACACGAAGGAATTCACTGGCTTGCAATTCTTGTTGCAGCAATCATTCCGATGGTCGTGGGAGGACTATGGTACTCGAATCTTCTCTTTGCAAAGCAGTGGCTTGCACTGATGGGAACGACGGAAGAGGAGATCAGGAAGAACTTCAATCCGGCGAAGACGTACGGTATTACGTTCATCATGTGTCTTGTGATGGCGTATGTGATGGACTACTTTGTTCACTACACGCTCTCGATGACGTTCCTGCAGGGGATGAAGATTGGCTTTGCATTGTGGGTGGGCTTGGTTGTCACGACGGCATATCAGTCGGTCACATTCCAGGGTGTGAAGCAGGGCTTGTACGTGATGAATATGGGTTACAACCTCGTGAGCATGGTCCTCATGGGAGGGGTGCTCGCAGTCTGGAGATAGCGATCGCCCAACAAGGACGATGGAGCCGTGGCGCGGAGCGTATCGCAGACCTATGCCACAGGCTCCAGCAATACCATTGTCTCAACAGCCGATGTGCCGGGAAACATGTCCAGCGGAATTGCCCGCGTGGGCCTGTAGCGCAATTTCTCCCAGCGCTTCAGTTCCTTTGGCAGTACGTCGATCTCACAAAAGATGTGGACGACGCGCGCCGGACGCTTTGCCGCGATGTGCTCGATAACCCCGTCGGCGGTCCCTTTGCGCGGAGGGTCGAGAAGAACGAGGTCGCCCGGGCGAGCCATACGCATTATTCGCTCCATCGCCTCCCCGTTGATGTCGGCGAGCAGAAACCTCACATTGGTCGCCTTCTGCCGACGCGCATTGGCATGCGCGGAGGAGACGGAGGCAGGCGAGGCCTCAGCCCCAACGACCGCTTTGCATTCTCCCGCAAGACTCAGCGCAAACAATCCATACCCGCAGTAAAAATCAAACAACGTTCGCTCCTTCGACGGCGACAAGAGCGTGCGCGCAGTCTGGATCATCTTCTCCAGAAGGGAATGGTTCACTTGTGAGAATGAAAGAGGTGAGAAGAGAAAACGCCGTCCCTCCACACGATGAAACACCTCCGCCTTCCCGAACACTTTACGGAACACCGGACGATGGCTTCGGCTTCGGGAACCTAAATAATACTGCGGGCTTGAGACGTCCTCGTACAGGAACAAGCCCGTTATGGTGCTGAAGGTACGTGTGAGTGATTTGGAAAGTGTGTTTGCTGCGCGCACAACATCGGGCGAGAGATCTCTGACATTGAAGATGATGGTCTGCTCGTCATAGTTTCCTTTGATGACGACGTAGCTCAGTCGCGTTGCAAGCTTCCTCGCATACGGTTTCACGATGCTCTCCTGGATCCGGTCGTAGATTGCGCAGTGCGATACAGGTTCGATCGCGCATTGCACCACGGGAAAAGGTTTCAGTTCACCTTCCTCGTTCGGACTGATGAGGCCGAGCCGCACCGAGTGACGCAAGCGGAAGACGCGGCGTTTGGTCGTTGTGCGATAGTTCCTGCCGAGAGGAGATGGCACGAACGGCTCAAGCGGGCATGGTATTCTCAGCGACCTCCACACCTGCTGGAGGGCCTGCTGCTTCAGTCGGACTTCGGACTGATAGTCGAGCTGGATTGCGTGGCAAAGCGAACAGAGCGTTCCGTTGGGTGTTTGGCACTCGCCGGGCGCAAGTCGGCGCGGCGGAATTCCAGCGGCGCGGATTATGGCGGTGAGGATGTCTTCGAATGTCTGCAAGAGAGCATCATGTTGTCACGATCTGCGATTGGACCTTACTGCAATGAGGCCAGCGCTTTCTTCACTCTGGGCAATACCTCCTCAATCTCCCGCAACGATACGGCGCCGACCGACAGCCTGAACCATCCGGTTTCCTCCTTCATGCCGAAGGCCTGGAAGGGAACGATCGCGAGCCCGGCTTGGTGCAGGAGATAGGTGCGGATGTCTTCGTTCGTCCTGAGGATTTCTCCCGCGGCGGTTCGTTTGCCGTTCAGGGCGAAGCGAGCCGAGAGATAGATGGCACCCATCGGCGGAATGACATCCACGGGCAGGCCTTGTTTCCTCAGCGTCGTGAGACCTTTGTACAGCGCGTCCAGTCGCGCTTGAAGCCCCGCCTTCATCTCACGATGGTAGGCCTGAACCACCTCGCTTGCGCTCAGCAGCTTGGCAACGGCAACCTGCTCGGCGCGCGGCGCCCAAGCACCGACGTGGCCGATGATGCTGGACATCTTCTGGACAATATCCGGTGGACCGACAACCCACCCCACACGGACCCCCGTGGCGGCAAACGGTTTGGAAATCCCGTCGATAAAAATCGTATACGGCTCCAGCGCAGGGCGCAGCTCAATGGGATGGTAATGGCGCGTCGAGCCGAAGGTCAGCATCCAATACACCTGATCGTACAGAAGATACAGAGGACGCTCCCTGCGTGCACGCCGTGCATTCTCCTCCAACACCAGGTCGCAAATGCCCTCAAGCGCTTCACGCGTGAACGCCGTCCCCGTCGGATTCAGCGGCGAGTTCAGGGCAAGAAGGCGTGCACCCCGAAGGACCGGTTCCAGCAACCCCCGTTCGGGAAGGAACGCCTCCTCGCTGCTGCATTGAACCGCGATGCCCTCCGCGCCCACCTGATGGCAATAGTGATTGTTGTTCCACGACGGAACGGGATAGACTACGACGTCACCGGGATCGACCAATGCGCGGTACGTGCCGTAGATTCCGGGACGTGAGCCGCCGGTAACAAGGACGGATTCAAGCGGATAGTGAAGATCGAGCCAACGTGCGTAGAATGCAAGGATGGATTTCTTCAGCACCGGCATGCCGTCGGAGGGAGGGTAGTTGGTTTCTCCACGCAGCAGCGCATCGCGGATGTTCTCTTCCAAAAACTTCGGGATGCGAAACTCCGCGGGACTGAAATCGCCGACGGTGAGATTGCAGATGGTTCGTCCTGCGGCAACCATCGCGCGAATATCTGCTGCGATCTTCAGAATCTCCGACCCAATGAGCGTATCTGCCATTGCCGACGCCCGCCGGGCATCTGCCTCCATGGAGCGTTGCCTCAATCCTGCAGCCGATACTTTTGCCATAGCATGGCTCCTTGCGTGGGGAGGATGTCTTGGTTCGGCTCCAATATACAACATTCGAAGGGAAGATGGAACGTGCATGTGACTGTGCGTGGGGCTGTACCGCCGCCTTCCTTCCTCCGCACACGACGATTGTAGAAAGGTAAAACACAAGGGCTTGACAGTACGGACTATGTGCGCCATTCCTTCGCACATGGCACCCATGTTTCGATGGCATGTTCATTGAACCCATGTCGCCAAATCGTCGGACCACATGCCATCAGGCACATGAAGCAACTGAGAGAAATCCGTTCCTCCTATCAAGCCAAACTGATTACCGCCTTCGCTATCCCCTGGGTGGCAGTTGTCGTCTTTGGCCTAACATACTATCCGGCGAAGCAGCAAGAGATGTCCGTGGAGGCAGCGCGCAAGCAGGCGCTTACGCTCAGTCAGATGCTTGCGTTCTCCGTCGGCGCGGGATTGTCGGAGAACAACTTCGACATGGTGCAGAAAGCGTTCGAGTGGGCAAAGCAGGACTCGAACGTCGTCTACGTGGCCATTCAGGGTGCGGGCGAGAATGCAATCATCGACTATAATCCCCGAAAAGCCGCTTTCGACAGGAACCTGAAACTCTTCACCAATCAACTTGTGGATGTTGACCAAGCCGGCGTAACAGTTTATACTCCTATCGCCGATCAGAAACGTCAGCTGGGCACGGTCGTGCTGGTGTATTCCCTCGATGCCTATCATGCTGAGATTACGGGGCAGCGGTTTACGTCGGTGCTTGTCAGTCTCATGATTCTTGCCGTCGGTCTGTACGGGATCGTCTTGCTGGCGAAGGAAGCGCGCATGGTGCGCGAGTATAACAAGGAACTGATTGCTGCGACGAAAACTCTGAAGAGTAAGGCAGCGGAGTTGGAGGAAGCACGGAAAGTCGCGGAACAATCCGCCAGGCACAAATCCGAGTTCCTTGCCAACATGAGTCATGAAATCCGCACACCGATGAACGGGATCATCGGTATGACGGAGCTTGCCCTGGACACCGAACTGACACCCGAACAACGGACGTATCTGGACACGGTGAAAACTTCCGCCGAGACCTTGCTGACGATCATCAACGACGTTCTGGACTTCTCAAAAATCGAGTCTGGAAAATTGGAGCTTGAAGCGACGGAGTTCGATATTCGCGATACGATCGGTCTTGTGTTGAAGGCTCTTGCCCTGCGTGCCCATCAGAAGAACGTAGAGCTGGTGTGTGACATTGCTTCGGATGTTCCCCTGCGCGTCATCGGCGATCCCGTGCGGATGAATCAGATCATCACCAACCTTGTCGGCAACGCCATCAAGTTCACGGAGCGGGGTGAGGTCACCCTGCGAGTGCACACAGAACATCTCGAGGGCGAACGTCTCACGCTGCGATTTGCCGTTCAGGATACGGGCGTGGGCATTCCGGCCGATAAACTTCAGCGGATCTTCGAGCCGTTCTCGCAAGCCGATCACTCCATCACCCGCCGTTACGGCGGCACGGGGTTGGGTCTGTCCATCTCCGCACAGTTGATCGAGATGATGGGAGGAAGGCTGGCTGTGGAGAGCGAGGTAGGGCGCGGCAGCACCTTCCACTTCAGCGCGATGTTCGGCCTGCGCCAGCATCAACGGACGACGCAGACCCTGCCCGGAGCGGAATCACTGGAACACGTGCCTGTGCTGGTGGTGGATGACAACGCTACCTCGCGCTACATTCTCGACGTCATGCTCACCAATTGGCGCATGAGACCGCGACTTGTGGACAGTGGCAAGGCCGCACTGGAGGAATTGGAACGGGCACAGCGCCACGGCCAGCCGTTCGCACTGATGTTGCTGGATGTGATTATGCCGGGCATGGACGGGTTCGAGCTTGCCGAGGAAATGAACCGCCGCGGGTGGACGAAAGAGACGCACATCATCATGCTCTCCTCCTCCACGCAAAAGGGGAACGCCGACCGATGTCGCGCCCTCGGCATTCATACGTACCTGAAAAAGCCGATCATCCAATCAGAGTTATTCAATGCCATCATCGAAACGCTGCATGCACATCCTTCGGCTGCCGCGAACCCTGCGCACAGGGTCGGCACCCATGACGTGCGCACCGCGCGACCGTTGCACATCCTGTTGGTGGAAGACAATCCGGTCAACCAGATGTTCGCCGTGGCGGTTCTGGAGAAGCGAGGCCACACCGTGCGGACGGTCGGCAACGGGCTGGAAGCGATCACGATTCTTGAGAAGGAGACGTTCGACGCAATTCTGATGGATGTGCAAATGCCGGTGATGGACGGGCTTGAGGCAACACGGCGCATTCGTGCACGTGAGCGGAACACCGGAGGCCGCATCCCTATCATCGCAATGACAGCCCACGCAATGGAGCGTGACAAAGAAGAATGCCTTGCGGTCGGTATGGACAACTACATCGCAAAGCCGATTCGCACCGAGCATCTCTTCGAAATTCTCGACGGCATCGCGCCTGCGGCCCCGACAACAGAGCGGGCTGTACACGCGAGCACGCAACCGGCAAGCATCGGGACTGCGCCGCTCCTCACGTTCAGCAAATCTGCCCATGCCGGAGCGCCGCCGACAGTGGATAGGCATGTCTTCGATCGTGCGGAAGCCCTGGAGCAATGTCTCGGAAGCAACGAGATGCTCGCCCAATTGATTTGCGTCTTCTTACAGAATGCCGACCAGATGATGGAGGCGATCGAGCACGCCATCAAGACACACGACCCACAAGCGCTGCAGCGAGCCGCGCACACGTTCAAAGGCGCAGCCGGCAATCTCGCCGCGAAGGAGTGCTATGAGCTTGCACTGCATCTGGAGCAAAGGGGTCGTGCGAACGACCTGGCGGGCACGCAGGAGGCATTTGACCAACTCCGCGAAGCTCTCCGTTTGCTGAAGACACAGTTGCAGAAATGTGAGTCCGTTGTACCGGAGGTGAACAAGACGACTCCATGAACCATTCAGAACCGGAACGCATCCTGATTGTTGAAGATGAACCGACACAGGCGTTGAAACTCCAGTTCATTCTGGAGCAGAGCGGCTACACTGTGATGGTGGCAAGCAACGGCGCGCACGCCATCGCGATGGCGCAGCACGAGATGCCTTCGCTCGTGATTAGCGACATTATGATGCCGGAGATGGACGGCTATGATCTGTGCCGTGCCCTTCGCGCGGATCAGCGTCTCAAGGATGTGCACATCGTGCTGCTGACGTCGCATTCGGACCCGACCGACGTTCTGCGCGGCCTGGAAGCCGGCGCCGACACGTTCATTGCTAAACCGTACAATGCCCGGTGCCTCCTCTCGCGTGTCGAACACATCATCGCAACCAGACACGCCGTGACGAACCTTCAAGGGCTATCGTCGGATATCGTCTTCGAGGGCCGCCGCTACGCCATCAGCGCAACGCGTCAGCAGATCCTCAACTTCTTCCTCTCGACGTATGAATCCATGATCGAGAAGAACGCTGAGCTGGTCAAGGCGCGTGACGAGTTGAAATTGCTGAGCGAGACGCTCGAGAAGAAAGTCGAGGAGCGAACCCAATGGCTACAGGAGGAAATCCGCGAACGTCAACAAAAAGAGGAGCAGGTGCGCGAACAGGCAGCGCTGCTGGACAAAGCGCAGGATGCCATTACGGTGCACGATCTTGAAGGCTCAATCATCTACTGGAACAAGAGCGCCGAACGGGTGTACGGTTGGA
The DNA here is from genome assembly GCA_964539775.1 of uncultured Chitinophagales bacterium. Lineage (GTDB taxonomy): Bacteria > Bacteroidota > Ignavibacteria > UBA10030 > UBA6906 > CAADGV01. The sequence continues at coordinate 9,126 of CAZIKE010000049.1, read as the reverse complement.
CGGCCGAGGAGATGCTGGGCAAGAACGCCAGCGAGACGCTGTACAAAGAAGCGGTCACAGCCATCACCGGCAATCCGCTGAAAGAAGCACTGGAAAAAGGGGAGTGGAGCGGCGAGCTGAAACAAAAGACGAAAGAGGGCAACCTCATCACCGTCCAGAGCCGATGGACGCTAGTGCGCGGTAATGAGGGTGAGCCGAAGTCCTTACTGGTGATCAATTCCGACATTACCGAAAAGAAGAAACTGGAAGCGCAGGTGCTTCGCACGCAACGGATGGAAAGCATCGGGACGCTGGCTGGCGGCATTGCTCACGACCTGAACAACATCCTCTCGCCTATACTCCTTTCGGTTCAGCTGTTGGACAAGAGTGTAACGGATGAGAAGATAAAACACCTCGTCAAGCTCGTAGAGATCAGTGCCAAGCGAGGGAAAAATCTTGTGCAACAAGTGCTAACCTTTGCCCGTGGGTATGAGGGAGACCGGACACTGATGTCGGTGGCCCATGTGGTCAAGGAGCTCCATGCATTCACGAGCCAATCCTTCCCACCCAATATCGAACTGAAGACGAGGTACCCGAAAGATCTCTGGAATATCCATGGAGACCCGACGCAGATTCATCAGGTGTTGCTCAATCTCTGCGTCAATGCGCGCGATGCGATGCCCAACGGCGGCACGTTGACTGTCTCGGTGGAGAACACAACACTCGATCGCAACTACGCCGCGATGAACCCCGAAGCGAAACCCGGACCGTACGTCTTGCTGAGGGTCAAGGACACAGGCACAGGAATTCCGCCCGAAGTTCTCGACAGGATCTTCGAGCCTTTTTTCACCACAAAAGAAGTGGGCAAGGGAACGGGGATCGGGCTTTCCACGCTGCACGCGATCGTGAAGGGACACGGAGGATTCGTCACCGTGCAAACCGAAGTCGGCAAGGGAACCGAATTCAGCGTTTACTTGCCTGCCGTGGAATCGGCAGCTCCAGACTCCACGGAAACGAACCACGTGGCCGCTGTACAAGGCTCGGGCGAATTGGTGTTGGTGGCCGAGGATGAACCGATCATCCGCGAGATCATGAAGGCTTCGCTGGAGGAATATGGCTATCGGACGATTGTCGCCAACGATGGCGTTGAGGCACTCTCCTTGTACCTGCAGCACAAGGACGAGGTGAAGTTGGTCGTGCTCGACATGATTATGCCGTATATGGATGGACCGTCAACGATTCGAGCGCTGGAGAAGATGAACCCCAATATCAAAGTGATTGCGGTGAGCGGCTCGACAGAAAAACTCAAAGCAGCGGAAGCCGCTGCGCGCAAGCCGCTTCGCTTCCTCCCGAAGCCGTACACGACGGATAAGCTATTGGAAACATTGCACGACGTCCTGCGTGAAGCCGCGTAGGCCCGAAAGAAGTCTGAGTCCCTCGAGCATTTCAGGTATGCAAGAGGGATCGGAAAGGTGACCGTTAGAGGGGGACTGACGGTCACCTGATTGTTTCCCTTCGACCCAACACCACGGAGAATGCACGTCTTGCGTTTCAGATGATGTGAATGCTGTTGACTTTGCCGGCGGCATGTAGTATCATGGGTGGTGCGCTCGAACCCCGAGACACACCAGGCGGCTCATCTCCGTAGATATAGACAGCAAGCACCCACCCATGCATCTCGATGGCGAAGAACTCCGTTCTTTAATCGGGTACTCCCTGAACGGGACGATTACGGAACGACAACTCAGCCGGCTCGTGCAGATGGCGCGAGGCATCTGCCAGGCGCATTTCCTGCACATGCGGCCTGCCGCCGTGCATGCTGCAATGCGCCAGGGCTGGACGCTCTCCGAGCTGGCGTACGAGTGCTTGAGTGAAGCATTTGCTCGCTACGACAATAAACACGTTCCATTTCTTCAGAAGCTCACCGACGCCCTCAACACTCCGCTGCAGAGCGTTCCGGCTGACGAGTTAGTGCGCATCTTTCGGTCATTCCTCACCCGTATTGCGGATACGCAGCTTGCTCATCTCTACGCACAAAGCGATTCTGTAGGGGCAAAGATTTATCGCAACATCCGCGTGGCAATACTCAAGCGCGCGACGTGCTTTGCGCTGGTCAGCGATTTTCGCGGCCTCGTGCTCTATCCTGTGCAGCACGATCCTCTGGATGAGTGTGAACCCTTCCCCTTCGATCTCCTCATGAAACAGTTTCTCGATTGTGCGCGCAGTTCTCACAACATCCCGGAGCTGGTGCAGATCATTCATTCGATTGTAACAGAACAAACGGTGTATCGTAGATCCGTGCCCATGAGCGAGATTGCTGCACTGTGCAAGATGGTCTATGTCAGTCCCCTGGAAATAGAGAAACTCGACGAACACCTTCTCGACGTTGAACTCACGGAACAGGAGATCCAGCAGATTCGCACGCAGGTGGAACGAACGCTGAAAGAGAAGATTTTTGCTACCTATCTTGTGAAAGGAAAACTGGACCGGCGGCAATCGGAAGCCCTCTTCTACGCACTGAGCGACTTCATGCAAGATTGGACAGGGGACGGGACGACAAAAAGCCTTTTTGACTATCTCTCCCGATACGCCAACATGAGCAAGACCGAGTATGAGGAAACGTATCGGATGAAAATCGAGTACATGCTCACAATCGCGCGCGAGGAGTTTGGTGCGCGGTTGATGAAGGAATTGTAACAGGCGCGTGACACAGGGCAGAAGGTTCGAACTCAGATGAAAGGATAATTCTGCAAGGTAGTTCCAATGCCGCATTATATACGATGGGAAGCGACGGCAGCAAGTCATTCCGAACCTTTCGGCTTCGCCTAGAGTGACGATTGGATCGGTCGCCATGCTGAGCCCTGCTTCTCAAGGCAGAAGCAACCAGAACAGGCGCCCGAGGAAGGCAATGGTCTAGATTCTCTCAAAGTCTTTGGCATTCGCTTCGCCGAGAAGGACATGGCATCAGAAAAAAGCAACACAGTCAGCGAAATAAGGAAATGCAGGAACACCTAAAGGAACAACAACTCGAATGGCTCATCCTCCACCCCGAGCAGCTCGACGAGGAAGCACGCCAATCCCTTCGCACTCACCTTGATATGTGCTCGCTCTGTCGCGAACATTTCCACAGGCTGGAGCTGGTTTTCGGGAGCGTGGCAGATGAGATAGAGAAAGAGCCATCGCAGCGCGATCGCGACTTTGCCAAGCGACTCCTCGAACGCGAACGCCGCCTCGCCCCTCCCGCGCGTGCTTTGGCCCCTCGTACACACGAAGGCCTGTACGAAGTGTTTGAAACTTATGCCGAAGCAATTGAGGTCTATCGCGGGACGGCCTTACAACGCTTCATCCGCTGGGTGCGCATCCACCCCGTGCGGTTTGCAACCGCAAGCGCATTCTTCCTTGCAGCGCTTGTGCTGCTGACGATGACGGTGAGGAAGCCGAAGGACACCAACCCTGTACTCGCCGAAGTCAAAAAAGGGGTACTACGCGTATATAACAAACAAGGCGAAGAGCTTTGGTCAAGAACTGCCCTAAAGATCCCTGATGGAAGCACACCGTTTGGTTTTGAGCATTCGCCGCTCGAGGCTCAGTTCGTCACCATCCAAGATATTGATGGAAATGGTCGCAGTGTTGTTCTGGTTACGGGTCTAACCACCTCAAGCCGCGAAGGGCTCGACTCGCTTTTCTGCTTTGAAGGAAACGGAGAATTGAGATGGAGGGTCAGCGCAGGCTCATTTACCACATTCGGCAAGAAGGGTATCGGCCTGGCTGGGGAACCCGCATTTATGGCGCTTGCGTTTCCGCGAGCGCAACGGAGCCGTCCACGACTATTTGCCCTTGTCGGGTCGGTCGGGTTCTCTCCGGCAAAGGTGATTGAGCTTGACCCTTCCACTGGGAGCAAACTGCAGGCGTATCATCATCGGGGTGGCTGCAACATCTTGCAGACTGCTGACATCGACGAGGATGGAAACGATGAACTTGTCGTAGGAGGGTTGAACGACGGATTTGATCAAGCTTGCGTGGCAGTGCTCGATCCTGCCGATATCAGTGGCCACGCACCGGTACCTCCTGACCTGGCACCATTGGAGCCCATCCCGCCGGCGAAAGAAAAATACTATCTGCTTTTCGCTCGCACGGATCTGGGAATAGCCCTTGGTCGAACCCCTTACAACCAAGTATCCTACATCTCAGTTGTGGGGAATTCACGAATCAATGTCCACGTGAGGGAGGGACCGAATCCTCCTGACGATAGTGAAGTTGGGGCAGTTGTTTACGCCTTTACGAAAAACATGAAACTCGAATCCGTTACAGGAGATGATACGTTCGTCACCAAGTACAACAAGTATTACAGCATGAAAGAGAGCATTCAATTCAAACTCGAGTACTGGAACGCGTTGAAGCACTCTGTTCAATATTGGGACGGCGAAAAATTTGTGCACACACCAACGATGAACAGGCGGTACGGGGAGATTCACAAGCCTCTCCCGTAGAATGACGGTGGTTTACGACCGAGCCTCTAGCGACTCCTCTGCGACCTCTGCGGTTAGGTACTCACTCGAAAAGGGATTCCAAAAAAATTAACCGCAACGAGCGCGAAGAAAGGGCGCAGAGAACGCGGAGGAAATAACTTGAAATATTGAGAACACATTAAAGGTCTCTGCGGTTAAAGCTTTTCATCTGTGTTCCTAGAAGGTCAGTCGAAAACCCCCATCACTCGAAAAGAAAGAATGAACCACAGATTACACAGATTCTCACAGATGTTTTTTCTTAATCTGTGTCAATCCGTGTAATCTGTGGTTTACGACCGAGCCTCTAGCGACTCCTTTGCGACCTCTGCGGTTAGGTACTCACTCGAAAAGGGATTCCAAAAAAATTAACCGCAACGAGCGCGAAGAAAGCGCATAGAACCCTTTGGAAAATCCCTTCGCGATCTTGGCGACTCCTCTGCGACCTCTGCGGTTAGGCTTTTCACCCACACTTCGCGGTTAACCGATCCGTTGGATTCACGAAACGGCCAAAACCAACCATTTTCAATTTCCATTGTAGAGCGAAATGCCATTTCGCTCTACATTTTGGACAACCTCGCCGGGGGCGTTACGCCGTGAATGCCGCCTGCCCGTCTATGGTCGTCGAAAGCTTACCCTCGGTGAACCGACCTGTCCGCCGTAACGAAGTGGAGGCGGAAGTCCGACTTGTCCAACGGAGTCCGAACGATGTAGGCGGAAGGAGATAGGCGGCAACCTTGAACCCTGAACCTTGCCTGCCTGCCGAAGTCCGCAGGACGTAGGCGGGAACCTCGAACCCCAAACCTCATCCCTCCCTCCCCCCAAAAAATCAACCACAAGTCTCTCCTTGTAGCCCACTTCCTGCAGGCGAGGAAATTTTTGAAATTTTTTTCCGCGGATTTTTCTGGAAGAGGGGTGGAGTGCTAAAATAGATGTGTAAAGGGGCACAGGGTTCAAAGATCAGAACTCGCCTGTTCACATTCGGGAGGCTTCAGCATGAGACCAAAACCTTTTACCAGCCATACTGTGTTAGCTTTTCTCTTTACTACTTTCTGTATCCTGCAATTTGGATGTAAGGGAAATGATGGGCCAGTTGGACCGCAAGGTCCGCCGGGACAAAGCCTGACTGGCGACATGTCGGGGTTCGTTTATCTTTATGATTACAACCTCCGGCGATTGACCGACCATAGTGGCGTGCTAATCCAACTCGAGGGCACTCAACTTCAGGCAATAACTGGCACAAATGGCAAGTGGACACTCGCTAACGTTCCGGCAGGAACTTACACTATCAGTTTTTCCAAGAGCGGATACGGTACCGAAAAAGTCATCTCCTATCCGTTCGTCGGCGGAGGCAGGACGTATTTGGGCGAACAAAGCTTGCAGCAAGTGCCGTTGTACTATGTTGCGAACCTTACTTCAATCAGTTCGGGCGGTTCGGTGTCAGTCTCAGGGAATTTCGTTGGGACGTTGCCTCAATCCCCGTTCAACAGATCCGCTGTTCTATTTCTTGGAAGAACGTCTTCGGTCTCGTCCGCCCCTGCGACGTATTCGGGAGTCACAACCGCTAACGCCTACTTCGACTCGTTATCCTTTCGCACAGAACTCGACTCATCGAGTTTTCGCTATTGGGGCTTTCAGGCAGGCAGCACCGCTTACATCGCTGCCTATGGCGGTTACACATGGGGAGGCTATCCGGATACGGCAACGGGTCGCTACTACTACACGGGACTGAATCCTACGCGCTCGAATGTTGTGAGTGTGATTGTGCCGTAGCTGTTTTTTTGGCTATCACTCGCTAAACTCATGCGATATCACAGTGGTCTCGCTTACCGTTCACGTGCTCCATGCCGACCAGAATCCCGTGCGAGGGAGGAAGGTGTACTGCAATTTCGTTGGCAGCCACGTTGGACTCTCAGACACACACAGCATTGAGTACACCGACGACGGCGGGGTTGCTGAGTTTGATCGCGTGCCGACGGGAACTGTTCAAGTAATTGTAAATGGTGAGACACAACTTGAGATTAGCGTTGAGCAGAATGAGCAGGAGGATGTGACGGTGAGGATTTGAAACAAGGAACCGAAAACACGATGGCTATGGTAATCCTTCAACTGGAGACAGAACCATGAAGACTATTTTGACCACAACCACTCTGCTTTACGTTCTGGCGTTGTCTGTCTATGCACAGAGCGGAAGCATCAACAACACACTTGGCACGGGAGGGTCATTCACAATCAAAGATGGCTCCACAACTTTCTTTACACTCAGCCAGTCGATCGGGACGATTACGTTGCCGTACGGGGCTGCCGGAACGCGAAATGGTTCAATCTTCAAAGGGACAGACAGCTTCATCCATACATACTTTGGCACGGGGACTGACGGGTACAACACTTTTGTTGGCATCGCATCGGGGAACCATACGCTTGGTGGCAGTGGTGCACAGGGGAGCTACAATACAGCGGTTGGAACTACTTCGTTGATGTCACTTAGTACAGGCCGTCAAAACTCAGCTTTCGGTGCGGGTTCCCTTCAGACGAACTCATCAGGCTCCAGTAACTCGGCGTTTGGGAATAGTTCACTTTTGCTCAACACAACAGGGAATTCTAACTCAGCGTTCGGAAGTGGGGCGCTCTTCTACGCAACGGGCAATAATAACACAGCGGTTGGTGCACTTTCAGGCAGAGATGTTCTCGACGGCAGCAATAATATCACAATCGGGTATGATGCTCAGGTCGCGCTAGGTTCGGCAAGCAATCAGGTGCGAATCGGCAATACGGCTATCTCTTACGCGGGCATTCAGGTCGCGTGGAGTATTACGTCGGATAGAAGGGCAAAGGCGAATATCAACGACTGCAGGCTTGGACTTGACTTCATCGGACGGTTGCGACCAGTATCGTACGTCCGCATCAACGATGAGCAACAACGCACCGAGTATGGGTTCGTTGCCCAGGAGATTGAGCAAGTCTTGCAGGATGCAGGAATCAAAGAGGCAGGCATGCTGACCGTTGATGATGATGGAAGGTATGAGCTTCGATACAACGACTTGCTTGCTCCGATGGTAAAGGCGATTCAAGAACTGAAGTCTGAGAACGATGCTTTAAAGAAAGAGATAACCCGGATGCACAGCACGATTGCCAAACAGGTGAAAGAAGAGATACGGAGCGTTCTGCTCAACGCTGTTCGGGATAAGGAGCGCATCGTCGAAGCTTCTCTGCAAGCAGATGAGTAAGCATTCGAGGTACTTCTATGACGCGAAGGTTCTATGCAATTGCAGCGGTTGCACTCTGTGTCGTTCCTGTCTCAACCCGCAGTCAAAGCACAATGGATTTCCAAGCCGGGACACATATTGAAGTGATGTCTGGCGCGGATATCTGCGCCGACAATGTGTTGATCAATGGAACGTTCTCCGGCGAGGGAACGAAATGTGGTGCGCCGCTTCCAGTACAGCTTGTCTCGTTCACAGGGACGCGGGTGGGTACTTTGAGTGTACGACTGGATTGGAGAACGATATCAGAAGTGAACAACTACGGCTTCTACATCCAACGCCGTCCGCAAACAGACTCGACATGGTACGAGTTACCAAACAGCTTCGTCCCCGGTCACGGCACAACAAACGAACCGCACGATTACTCGTTTGTTGATTCAACGCTGCCGCGACCAGCGATATGGTCTTATCGCCTGAAGCAAGTTGATCTGGATGGAACGATTCATTTTTCGGATCCAATTCAAGTGAACGTCCTCACGAGTGTCGCCGATTCTCGCGTGCCAACAACGTTCTCGCTCGCGCAAAACTACCCCAACCCCTTCAACCCAACAACAACAATCGAGTTCGCGCTGCCAAAATCCGTGCGCGCAACGCTCAAAGTGTTTGACCTGCTCGGCAGGGAAGTCGCAACGCTGGTGGATGAGAACTTGGCGGCGGGGGTGCACAAGGCGGAGTGGAAGGCGGAAGGGCTTGCTAGCGCGGTGTATCTGTATCGGTTGCATTCAGGAGAGTTTGTGCAAACACTGAGACTGGTGTTGATACGCTGAGGTCCATATTGTCAGCACTTTAGGAGAGAAGTATGAATATCCGAATTATCTCCCTACTAGTTTCACTGTTCGCCTTCGGAACATCAAGAGGCCAGAACTTCATCCCTCCGATCGACAATCTACAGGTGGGGCAGTCCTATGCCGCTTATGGCATGGTAACAGCGGGCAAATATCACACAGGTATGGATATTAACCGAAGCGACCTTTCCCGATTCGATCAAAGAAGTACCAGTGTCAAAGTAGCGCGGGCGGGCACTGTGTACAAGATTTTTGGATTGTACAGGCCTGGGAACAACCTCAGGCGATGGAACTCCGCTACAAATACTTATGATTGGGTACCGTCGCCAATCCCATACAATCATTCGGGAGGCGACAACCACGGATTAGGCATTTGCGTGATTGTTTATCACTCCGACTTGAAGCTCTACAGTTTGTATGGACACCTTGACGCTGTGGTTTCAACACTATCTATCAATCAGTCAGTGCCCGCCGGTCAGGTGATAGGCAAACTTGGAAACTCATACAAGGAATATCTTCGCAAATGCGACAACTATGGATCTTACGCCCATAACCATCAAAGCTTGTGTGTAAACACAGCTCCCGATGCTCCCG
>CAZIKE010000048.1:0-24351 GCA_964539775.1 uncultured Chitinophagales bacterium | reverse complement strand
AACGCACAAACCACACGGAGAGCGCCCTTCCCCTCCGAACCGTTCTCTCCAGGCTCCAACCCCTTCTCGAAAATCCCTCCATCAAAAAGATCGGCCAGAACATCAAATACGACATGCTGGTGTTGAAGGCACACGGGATTGAACTGGAGGGAGCGGCGTTCGACACCATGGTGGCAAGCTACGTCCTGCGCCCCGATGGACAGCACAACCTCGATGCTCTTGCGATGGAACATCTCAACTACAGGATGATCTCGTACGAAGAGTTGGTCGGCAAGGGGAAGAGCCTCAAGCATCTTACCGAAGTTCCGTTGGACGCCGTCACCAACTACGCTGCCCAGGACGCAGATATTACTCTACGGATTTCCCATATTCAGCACGCCAAGCTCCAGGAGCGTGAGCAACTCAACCTCTGTCAGGAGGTTGAGTTTCCTCTCATCCCGGTTCTCGCACGCATGGAATTTGCCGGCATTGCGCTCGATGTTGATTATCTCGCCGATATGTCCAAGGACCTTGAACGGCAGATCGACAACCTCATCCGTGAGATTTACCGGGACGCAGGGGGTACGTTCAACATCAATTCCACGCAGCAGCTTGCCGACGTGTTGTTCAACAAGCTCAAGCTGCCGACCGTCCGCAAGACGAAAACAGGCTTCTCGACGGACGTCGGCGTGCTCGAAGCGCTGCGCGGACAGCATCCGATCATCGAACGCATGTTAGACTATCGGCAGCTCACGAAGCTGAAATCCACTTACGTGGACGCGCTGCCGTCGCTCATCAATCCGAGAACCGGACGCATTCACACATCCTTTCATCAGACCGTTGCACTGACAGGACGGCTCTCGAGCGCCGACCCGAACCTGCAGAATATTCCCATCCGCACGGAACTTGGTCGCGCCATTCGCAAGGCATTCATCCCTTCGGAACAAGGAAGCCTCATCATGTCCGCCGACTATTCACAAATCGAGCTGCGCGTGATGGCCCACATTTCGGGCGATGAGGCATTGCTCGAAGCATTCCACAACAGGGAGGACATTCATGCTTCCACAGCGTCGAAAGTTTTTAATGTGAAGCCGGAAGAGGTGTCACGAGACATGCGCCGCAAGGCGAAGGAGGTGAACTTCGGCATCATGTACGGCATCGGGCCGTTCGGACTTGCCAACAGATTGGAGATCAGTCAGACCGAAGCGCGGGAGATCATCCACCGCTACTTCGAGCGCTTCCCGAAAGTGAAGCAGTACATCAACGACACGATCGCAACCTGTAAGCGGACCGGGTACGTCAGCACGCTCTTGGGCCGGCGACGCTACCTGCCGGACATCAACAGCCGCAACAGCGCCGTGCGCGGCAACGCCGAGCGCCAGGCCATCAATATGCCGATTCAGGGTACGGCGGCAGATATGATCAAGCTGGCGATGATTGGGATTGATGAAGCGTTGAGAAGGCAGAGGGCAGAAGTCAGAAGTCGGATGTTATTGCAGGTGCACGATGAGTTGGTGTTCGAGGTTCCACAGAGTGAACTTGAGATGATGACGGCACTGGTTCGAGAAAAAATGATGAACGCGCTGAAGCTCGATGTACCTCTTGAAGTGGAGGTAGGGGCGGGAAAGAACTGGCTGGAGGCACACTAAGACCGGAGCGCCACACTGAGTTGAAGCGTGATCACATCCGTCCTGGATTTCTGCGTCGTCCCATGCTGCGTGCACCTTTATGCACGATCGCGCGATGTGAGAACAACGAGACTCATAAGGGCGCTCCGCCCACCGCTCATCTGCGTGGCGCAACGCCTCTCATGAGTTGACCAACGAAGTGCTTACTTCGAGGCTTCCGCATCCACCGCGGGAGTGCAGAACTCGCAGAACACGTCCATCAAGTGCTTCGCAATCTGGAATGCGTCGCGGTTCTCGATTTGGTAGCGGGGAATGAAATGCACCAGCTCGCCGTTCTTGAACAGTCCCATCGACGGCGACGACGGCGGAATGTTGCCGAAATACTCGCGTGCCCGCGCGGTTGCCTCGATATCGGCGCCGGCGAACACCGTCGTCAGGCGATCGGGTTTGCACTCGGATTTCTGGAGCGCCAGCGCGATGCCGGGCCGCGCCTTTCCTGCTGCACAGCCGCACACGGAATTGACAACGAGGAGCAGCGTCCCCTGCTTGTTGGCAATCTCAGCGTCCACTGCTTCAACGGTTCTCAGTTCCTTAAATCCGATCCGTCTCAGCTCTTCGCGAAATGGTGCTATTGCACGCTCGTCGTAACGCATGGTGTGCTTCCCTTCGTTGATATGTGAATGAACAGTTCTTCTTTGTTCTGTCGGTTCGACGCTCAGGGTTTCTGAACGTCTCCCCTGCTCGCCTTGAGAGAAAGGGTTGGGCAAGAGTCTTCCCTACTTCGTTCTCCGCAAGTTCCTCTTTGCCTTCGTCGTCGTCTTCTTCGCTCTTACTTTCTTCACCGGCTTCTTCGCGGCTTTCCTTTTCACGGCGTTCGTCTTCGCAACAACTTTCCTCTTCGCCTTCTTCACCTTCGGCTTCGCGAGGGCAACCTTCCTGGCTTTCGGTGTTCGCTTTCTCTGGGCAGCAATCAAATTCAGTGCACTGCCCGCCTTGAACCACTCGATCTGATTTGCGTTGAAGGAGTGGTTGAGCAGCACTTCATCCACCGAGCCGTCGGAATGCTTGAGGATCATCCGCAGCGGCACGCCCGGCGCAAAGGTCTTCAGGCCGACGATCGAGACACGGTCATCTTCCTGCACCTTGTCGTAATCGGCAGGATTGGCAAACGTTAGGGGAAGCATCCCCTGCTTCTTGAGGTTTGTCTCGTGAATGCGGGCAAAGCTTTTCACGATGATCGCTCTGCCGCCGAGATAGCGCGGCTCCATCGCCGCATGCTCACGACTCGAGCCTTCGCCGTAGTTCTCGTCACCAATCACCACCCAACCGATGCCCTGCGCCTTGTACTCACGTGCTACGGCCGAGAACTCCTTCACTTCACCGGTGAAGATATTCTTCCCTTTCCCTATCCCGCCGGTGAATGCGTTCACCGCGCCGCTGAACATGTTGTTGGAGATGTTGTCGAGATGGCCGCGATACTTCAGCCACTTGCCTGCAGGTGAGATATGGTCGGTGGTGCACTTGCCTTTTGCCTTCACGAGCACGGGAACATCGAGAATGTCCTCGCCATCCCACGCCGGGAACGGTGCCAGTGCCTGCAAGCGGTCGCTTCCCGGCTTGATGATGACCTTGACGGTGCTTCCGTCTTTCGCCGGCGGAACGTAACCGGGATCGTCAACCGTGAAGCCGCGTTTGGGCAGCTCATCGCCGACCGGTGGATCGAGCTTCACCAACTCTCCCTTTTCATTCACCAACGTATCGGTGAGGGGATTGAACGTGAGCTTACCGGCCAGCGCAAACGCCGTCACGATCTCCGGACTTGCAACGAATGCGTGAGTGTCTGGGTTGCCGTCGTTGCGCCCCGTGAAGTTTCTGTTGAAGGATGTGATGATCGAATTCTTGTCTCCCGGCTTCACATCGTGCCGCTTCCACTGGCCGATGCACGGACCGCAGGCATTCGCCAGCACAAGTCCGCCGACGTCCGTCAGCGTTTGCAAGTGACCGTCGCGTTCGATAGTAGCCCGCACTTGCTCGGAGCCGGGCGTGATCGTGAATTCCGACTTCGCCTTCAATCCCTTCGCCAATGCCTGTCGTGCAACGCTCGTCGCACGCTCGATGTCCTCGTAGCTGGAGTTCGTACAGCTCCCGATCAGCGCGACACGCAGTTCCTCGGGATAGTTGTTCCGTCGGACAGCCTCTGCGAATTCCGAAAGCCTCCACGCCTTGTCGGGTGTGAACGGTCCGTTGATGTGTGGCTCCAGTTCGGAGAGGTTGATCTCGATGATGCGATCGTAGTAGTCCTGTGGATTCTCCAGCACTTCAGGATCGGGCACGAGGTACTCAGCAATGGCGTCTGCCATGTCTGCCACCTTCTTTCTGTCCGTTGCGGCCAGGTAATTGGCCATGCGGAAGTCATACGGAAAGATCGATGTCGTAGCACCAACTTCCGCTCCCATGTTACAGATGGTTCCCTTGCCCGTTGCGGAGATGGACCTTGTGCCTTCACCGAAGTACTCGATGATGGCGCCCGTTCCACCCTTCACTGTAAGGATGCCGGCGAGTTTCAGAATCACATCTTTTGCTGAGGTCCAGCCGTTCAACTCTCCCTTCAGATGCACGCCGATGATGTTGGGGAACTTCAGCTCCCACGGCATCCCCGCCATCACATCAACGGCATCTGCCCCGCCGACGCCGATGGCGATCATGCCGAGTCCCCCGGCGTTCGGCGTATGCGAGTCGGTGCCGATCATCATGCCGCCGGGAAACGCGTAATTCTCCAACACCACCTGATGAATGATACCCGCACCCGGCTTCCAGAAGCCGATGCCGTACTTGTTCGAAACGCTGGCGAGGAAATCGTAAACCTCCTTGTTGTCTGCGAAGGCCTGGGCAAGGTCTTCGCGGGCGCCCACCTGCGCTTGAATCAGGTGATCGCAATGGACCGTGCTGGGGACAGCAACCTTCGGAATGCCGGCTGACATGAATTGCAACAGCGCCATCTGGGCTGTGGCGTCCTGCATGGCGACGCGGTCGGGACCGAACTCTGCGTATGATTCGCCGCGTCGGTACGCTTCTTTTGTCGGGCGCCAGAGATGCGCGTAGAGAATCTTCTCGGTGAGGGTTAACGGTCGGCCCACCACCTTCCGCATCGCTTTCACTCTTCCCGGCGTGCGAGCGTACACTCTTTCAATCAAGTCCAGATCAAATATCATGGATGACGTCCTTCAGGTAAAATAAAATGTCGACATCTTCAACGCTTCCGTTCATCAATATACGGAGAGTGCCTGCTTCCCGCAAGTTTGCGAAGCTTGACGTTTTTTGGTATTTTCATCACCACAAAGGAGTTGGGAGAGCACCTATGGCAACACAACCGCTCGAACTCCCCGGCGAAGACGAAGAGGTCCTGGTCGAGGAACCGGCAAAAGTCATCCTCTTCAACGATGACGTCCACACCTTCGACGAAGTGATCACCCAGCTCATCAAGGCGCTCAAGTGCACGAGTCAGCACGCTGAGAGTCTTGCGTGGGATGTGCATAACAACGGGAAAGGCGTCGTATATACAGGGGAGCTTGTCAAGTGCATGGAGGTGAGCAATGTGCTGGAGGAAATACAACTGATGACGCAGATTGAGGTGTAGCGCTTGGATCAACTTCCCCATCGCCAGCAGCAGATCGCCACAAGAAGAGGCGGCCGGTTCTTCAGTGTTCTGGCTGTATCCCTTGGCGCAGCCTTCGTTCTTGTTCTCGTTCGCTGGAATGAACTGCAGTCCTCCATCACTGTGCCTGCAGACACGTCGGCGCTTGTGAGGGTTTTTGTCGAACAACCTCTTGCCATCGGCATTCTGCGAGGAGCAGCACTCCTGGCTGCAGTCTTGTTGTTGTTCGCAGCAGCAGTAGTGTTGTAGAAGGTGTACGCTGCAACAGAGCTTAAGACCAGCATCTTCGAAATCAAGTCGAGAGCCGATGAAATCGCACAAATTGATGCTGCGCGAGACGAAGAGGTGGAGAATCTCAAGAATCAAATTGAAAAGCTGAAATTGGAACTGCTGGTAAGAGATCTGGCTGCAGCATCCAAAAAGAAGAAGGGTGGATCATGACCAAGAAAACTCTGGATGATGTGCGCGAGGAATTGGAAAAGAAAATCGCCGACCTCCGCAAACGGAAAAAATCGGACGAGGAAATTCAAAAGGAAATGCTCGACTACCTTCTCGACCTCAGAAAGCAAGGAGCGCTCAGCATTCCCGAGCTCGATGAATTGTTCAGCCGTGTGCAAGCGACAAGCGTGGCCCTCAAGAAGAAGCTTGAAGAGCTGCGCAGCTTGACGGGATAGGAGTGGAGACCACATCCTGAGGTTGGACGGGAAAGCATAACACAGCAAGATGACTTCTTCAGAAATTCGACAATCCTTCTTAGACTTCTTCGCGCAGCGCGGTCATCGCATCGTGCCGAGCGCACCGGTGATTCCGCACGGCGACCCGACACTGCTGTTCACTAACGCGGGCATGAATCAGTTCAAGGACGTGTTCCTCGGCACCGGCAAGCGAGACTATGTGCGCGCGGCCAATACCCAAAAGTGCATCCGCGTCAGCGGCAAGCATAACGACCTGGAAGAAGTCGGACGCGACACCTACCACCACACGTTCTTCGAGATGCTGGGCAACTGGTCGTTCGGCGACTACTACAAGAAGGAGGCGATCGAGTGGGCGTGGGAATTACTGACGAAGGAATGGGGATTGGATACGAAGCGACTCTATGCGACCGTCTATGAGACGGACGACGAAGCATTCGAGTTGTGGAGACGCGTCACGGACATCCATCCGGCGCATGTCCTCAGATTCGGGAAGAAGGATAATTTTTGGGAGATGGGTGAAACGGGTCCGTGCGGGCCGTGTTCTGAAATTCATATTGATCTTACCCCCGATCTCTCCGGCGGTACGCTGGTCAACGCCGGCGACCCGCGCGTGATGGAAATCTGGAATCTCGTCTTCATCCAGCACAACCGCAATGAGGCCGGAGAACTGGAAAACCTTCCCGCCAAGCATGTGGATACCGGCATGGGCTTCGAGCGCGTGTGCGCCGTGCTGCAAGGCAAAAGCTCGAACTACGACACCGATGTGTTCATGCCCATCATCGGCAGGATCGCCGCAACGGTGAAGAAGGAATACACGGGCACACTCGACTCTCCCACCGACATTGCCATGCGCGTCATCGCCGACCACATTCGCATGCTCACGTTCGCCATCACCGACGGGGCGCTGCCGGGCAACGACGGCCGCGGGTATGTGCTGCGACGTATCCTGCGCCGCGCTGCGCGCTTCGGACGCAGCCTCGACATGCACGAGCCGTTCATCTGCACGATTACCGGCGCGGTCGTGGAAAGCATGGGCAAGGCATTCCCGGAAATCGTCGAGAAGCAGGCGCACGTCGAGCGCGTCATCAAGGCCGAAGAGGAGAGCTTCAACGCAACTCTGGATCGAGGATTGGAAATCTTTGAATCCGTTGTTGAGCGCATCGGACACTCGAAGGTATTTCCCGGTGAGGATGCGTTCAAACTGTATGACACGTACGGCTTCCCTCTCGACCTCACCCAACTGATGGCGGAAGAGAGAGGATTGAAGGTGGATGTGGGGGAGTTTACGGAGTTGATGGAAGAACAGAAGGAGCGTTCACGACGTGGCGTGTTTGCCACGCAAACAGGCAGCTCACGAGAGGACGTTATGGAGTTGACAGGAGCTCTCGACCGAGCGAGCACGTTCGTCGGTTACGATACCTTGCGTGCGCGAGCGAACGTCCTCGCCGCTCGCAACAATCGCCTGTTGCTGGATGTCTGCCCATTCTACGCCGAATCGGGAGGCCAGGTGAGCGATACCGGTATCCTGAAAATAAACGGCAGCGAACTGGTCGTGCTCGATGCGCGCAAGAGCGAAAGGGGCAACATCGTGATTGTTGACCGGCCGGCGGACAGGCTCCTGGGCAATTCGCTCGAAGCCATTGTTGACATCCCGCGCCGCCTCAACATTCAGCGCAACCACTCCGCCACGCACTTAGTGCACGAAGCGCTGCGCCGCGTTCTCGGCACACACGTCCACCAGCAAGGCTCGCTCGTTGCGCCCGACCATCTGCGGTTCGACTTTCCGCACTTCGGCAAGATCACACAGGAAGAGCTACGCGCCATCGAGGAGATCGTGAATGAAAAAATCGCCGACGACATCGGTGTGTACGCGGAGGAGATGCCCATCGAGCAGGCGCGCAAGATTCCCAACGTGAAGATGTTCTTCGGCGAGAAGTATGGCGACAGGGTGCGCGTGGTATTCATTGACGAGAAGTTCAGCGTTGAATTCTGCGGCGGGACACATGTCAAGCAAACGAGGGACATCGGACTGTTCAAGATCATTTCCGAGTCGAGCATTGCCAGCGGTGTGCGCCGCATCGAAGCGGTCACGGGCGAGGGGATCCAGCGGTACATTGAGCAGCAACTTGCACGCACGCGGCAGCTCGATGATCAGCTGGCAACGTTCATCGAAGAGACAGAAACGCTCCGGCGCGAGTTGAACAAGTACACCGACACATCCGCACTTCGTGCTCATCCGTCGCTCGGCTCGATCCATCTCCCACACGATCAGTCCGAAGCACTTCGCGCGCTGGAACGGGAGATCGCAAGGCGCGAGGAAGCGGTGGAGCAGGCCGCGAAAAACACTTTAGAATTGAAGAAGGAACTCAGCAAGTACAAAGTCAAGGAAGCTTCGTCGGGCATCGAGTCGCTTGTTGCCAACGCCATTCCTGTCAACGGCTTCAGGGTCGTCTCCTCCAGAGTCGAAGCCGGAACGATGGAGGAACTGAAGAGCATCGGCGACACGCTGCGCGCAAAGCTCGGGAGCGGCGTGGGAGTGCTTGCGAGCGTCATCGAAGAAAAGGTCGCTCTCGTGTGCGTCGTGACGGACGATTTGATTCAGACGAGAAACCTCCAGGCGGGAAGAATCGTCGGCGCGCTGGCGAAGGAACTCGGAGGAGGAGGAGGAGGAGGCAAGCCGCATCTTGCCACCGCCGGAGGAAAGGACGTCGCCAAACTCGAAGCAGCGCTGGCCCATACTCCTGACATCGTACGGTCGTTCTTGAAAAACTGAGTTTTCATGCACGGGATGCCTCCGTATCGGTTGCCGGCATGAACGAGGGCGCATCGATTCACAACGTACCAGCTACTCGAATTACCAACTACTCAAGGGGAAGGTTGTATGGCACACTTACCGGTTACCATTCTCGCACGCGAGGCGTTCATCAAGGATGAACTGACGGCGAGCGCCGAAACGAAAAGGAGAATCATCGACGCGTGCACCGACAGAATCGTGAAGGCGGTCGACGTGATCATCGATGCGCTGAACAAGAAAAAGAAGCTCCTCTTCTGCGGCAACGGGGGCAGCGCTGCCGATTCGCAGCATCTGGCAACCGAGTTCACGATCCGGATGAACCCGAACATCAAGCGTCCCGGCATCGCTGCACTGGCGCTCACAACGGACTCGTCAATGCTCACCGCAGGCGCCAACGATATCGGCTACGACAACGTGTTCGCTCGTGCGGTGGAGGCTCTTGGCAGCGAAGGCGACGTGCTGATCGGTATCAGTACCAGCGGCAAGTCGGAGAGTGTCAACAACGCCTTCCGCATGGCAAAAGCAAAGGGCATGAAGACGATCGGCTTTCTGGGTAAGGATGGCGGGGCATCGAAAGACTTGTGCGACGTTGCCATCATCGTTCCCTCCCACGACACACAGCGGATTCAGGAGGGCCATATTACCATCGGCCACATTATTTGCGGGCTGGTAGAGACGGAGATGTATGGCTGAACGGTTCCGAACCGAACGTCTCTGTGATGCATTCGCCCCGACCTGATGGTTGCGGCAATTCCTCTCCACCATGGCAAACACAGAAGCTGACACAACGCAGCGCGACCTCCGGGTCCGGAAGGGAGATTTCCTTCTTCCCTTCCTCACGGTGGTGTTCGATGCGGCGGCAATCGAGTTTGCCTTTCTGTTTTCCTACTGGCTGCGTTTTCGTAGTCCGCTGGTGCACTCCCTCGGCATGAAAGAGATCGGCGGCCCGCCGTTCGAAGGCTACCTCTTCGGTTCGTTTGTTATCACGCTCATCTGGCTGTTGCTGTTCCAATCCCGGAAGATGTACAGCACGCGTCGCAACGTGTCCCTGTCCGATGAGTTCATCAACGTGGTGAAAGTCGTCAGTCTCGGCATGCTGATCGTGATGAGCGCGGCGTTCTTCTATCGGGACTTTTCGTACTCCCGCATCGTCTTTGGTCTGCTGTGGGTCAGTTCCATTGTGCTGATCATGGTGGGGCGCCTCGCCGTTCAGACCATCGAGCGACGCTACTACCGCAAAGGGCTGCACCTGCGTCAGTGCATCATCATCGGTGGTGAGAACCTTGCAAGCCAAACGTACGCCCGGCTGCACCGTCATCCCTCCTTCGGGTTCCATATCGTCGGTTACTTCGCCGAGCGGCCCGCGCACGAGGAAACGGCGTTAGCAAAGGCCCGCTACTGCGGCACGATCGCCGACGCGCCGGCGTTCATCCGGTCTGAAGGCATCGAGCTTGTGTTCATTGCGTTGCGGTCGAAGGAACAGCACCAGATTTTCGACCTGATCAGTGAATGCGAAGGTCTGAACGTTGATTTCATGATGATACCGGATGTGCTCGACGTCCTGACGAGTCAGGTAAGGGTCGCAGAACTGGAAGGCATTCCGTTCCTGAAGATCAAGAGCAATCCGCTGACAACCTGGGGGCGCATTACCAAACGCGCGTTCGACATTGTCGTGTCGGCCTCGTGCATCCTTCTGCTGTCGCCGCTCTGGCTACTGATTATGGTGTTGATCAAGCTCGACTCCCCGGGTCCCGTCTTCTTCAAGCAGTATCGCGTAGGAGTAGATGGACGGGAGTTCAAGATGTACAAGTTTCGCTCCATGAAGGTCGGAGCGGAGAAGTTTGACGACATCGCCGGTCTCGGACTGAAGAACGATCCCCGCAGAACGCGGGTCGGCGCCATCCTTCGCAAGTTCAGCCTCGACGAACTTCCGCAACTCTGGAACGTACTCAAAGGTCACATGAGCCTTGTCGGTCCACGACCCGAGCGGGTAAAGTACGTACAGGAATTCCAGCAAAGCGTTCCTAAGTACCTCGACCGTCATCGTGTCAAGGCGGGTGTGACCGGCTGGGCACAGGTGAACGGCCTGCGCGGCGACACCTCGATTCAGGAGCGCATCAAGTACGACCTGTACTACATCGAGAATTGGTCGTTCGCCTTCGATATTAAGATTCTGTTGCGCACGCTGCGCGCGATCCTTTCCATCAAACACGTGGAATGATATGATCCCGCTGGTGGTTTTCTATCTCCACATCGTGGCCATGAGCGCCGTGTTCACGAAGCGCTATCAGGAGGAAAATGCCGGGGAAGGGATTCTCGCGGTATTTTTTATGGCGTTGATCTTCTTCGTCGGGTGGGCAATGGCATCGTTCATCATGAAACTTGTCATGGAGCCTGCCGGATTCGGCCCGTGGTTCAACCGTGATGCGGCTTCGCTTGTCCTGCTCACCGCGGCAGAAGCGGTGCTTTACTCCTTCTACTTTAAGGACGAAAGGGAGGAGGAGAACAGCGAGCGAACTCCGCTGTAATGCCGGACGCGTGTGCTCCCAGCGGAGTTCGCAGGTCGAAAGTACTACTCAACCTTTGTTACCCACACCCCGTTTTTCTGCACCGCGCGCATGTGCGAAGCTGCCTCCTGTGCTTCGGCCATCGTCGTGTAGCGCCCGACACGCACGCGGTACCACGTTCTTCCTTTCACCAACGCTTCCACAACATACACATCGAATCCTGCCTGCTTCCATTTGCTCACGGCGCGATCGGCGTCGGCAGGTGTCGTCCATGACGACACTTGCACCGTGTACCTTCCCGTCGCCGGGGCACCTGTCGGTTTCGGAGGCTCGACAGTCGGCACAGGTTTTTTGACTTCAGGAACCTTCGCCTTCGGCGTCACTGTTGGTTCCTCTGTCGGCGTGGGGGTGGGCGTTGGCGCGGCTTGTTTCTCTTCGGGCACCGTAGCTTCTTCTTTTGTGGGAGGGGGCTGAACAGGTGGTGCAGGAAGTGTCTCGGTCACTTGCGGCGCCTTGCGCGCGAAGAACTTGCCCCACAGATGAATGAAGCCGAACTCATTGAGCGCAAACGTGATCATCCCAAGAATGATGAACCCGATGAAAATCTGAAGCCAGGGGGACATCGCCTCACCGGCAGAAATCTCGCGCAGTGTCGGCATCGGTTCCCGCGGTTCCACCGGTTGCGTGGGCTCCTCCGTCGGCTTTTCACGCAAATCGAAGCCTTCTTTCGGCATAAGTTTTCTCTCCTTGGGTGGTTGGGCAATCTCCGGTTCGGGGACTTCGAGCGGAACCTTAGGGGGAGCGATAGCTTTCGGCTTTTCTGCCTTGGCCGGTTCTACCACGGGCTCCTTCGGACGAAGCTCGGCCTGTTCTCTCCGATATTCTTCCGGAGTGATCTCACGATCGGTATCGAGAATGATCTCCTCGCCCAGCTTCTCCACGACTCGATCGTACCGTGGCTCCTTGCCCGGGTATTCGACCTCCCCTTCAACAGGAATCATCTCATAGCGACCGATGAGGAGCGTCTTCAGATTCCTGTAGCGCTCGTTCACTTTGTTGGCGAGTTCTTCTTCGACCTCGAAGAACGGCATGCGACGCTGACGTTTCACACCGACAACGTGCGTCCCGAATGTCCCGAAGTTCGGCACTTCTACTCGCTGCCCCTTCTTGAGCGCCGAGAGCAAATATACATAGAATAAATGTGAAACCGCAACTACGCTTGTCTCGTGTGCGACTCGCCGGTCCACACAGCGCTTCAATAACTCTTCTCGGTTCATGAGGGTTTATTACTCCAATTGATAAGGTCTTGTGATGGAGTGAAGGACAGGTAGTCTTTAGGAGGGATGGTGAAAATCTCCCGTGTTTCAGTGTTCACCCCCTTGCGCCCCGGACGGTGTTCGATCAGGAAATCGCCGATATTGTCCAGCGTCAACTCGCCGTTGGTGAGGATCTCCTCCGTCCACACTTCGGCGAAGGCGTGGAGAATTTCGCGGACGGTCTGTTTGGAGATACCTGCCCGTTCCGAAATCGTGTTGATGAGTTCTTCTTGACTCATGTGAGTGACTCCCCAAGAATGTCTTTACCATGTATAACCGAGCGAGAGCATCACCCTGCGCGGCTCACCTGCGTAGCCTTCCCACACGCCTTCCCTCCTATCGAGAATGTTCGTTACCTCCGCTCCGACAAGGATACGCTCTCCGAATTCCGCTCGTGCATCCCATAAGAGATACGGGTGCAACGAACGTGTGTTCTGGACGTCGGCAACTCTGCGCCCCGTGTAGCGCACAACGCTCGCCACGCGCAGCCCAATCGGAAACGCGTGCTGTGCCGACGCCGTCAGCGACACTTCCGGCAAATACGGAACCGACCCCGTGCTGCTCGCTTCTGTTTTGCTCTTGGTCAACGATAACTTCACACCGACGAGACTTGCTCCTCGTTCGACATACAGTTCGGATTCGAGCGACGCGATCGTTGTCGTCGATGCGTACGTCACCTCCCACATCCGTTCTGCGGTATATGAAAAGATCGGGTATCCGTGCACGCGCTGATAATTGAACGCTGCGCGTGCTTTCACCACACCCGCAACGTCAGCCGCAAGCCCTCCCGTTGCGTTCACCACGACATCCGTGGTTCGCACCGCAAGCGCCGATCGTACAAACGGATTCTCCTGTACGAAGCCCGACAACGTCCGGCGTTGTACGAATGGGTCATACGTTGCAAAAAGCGATAACGCTTCCGCCGGCGACCACACAATACTCGCGTGCGGAAGAATACGCCAACGCAGCGGGTCCGACGGATTCTCGATGTAGTGCACGTTCGCTCCACCAGTGACAGCGAGTGCGCCTGCAAGCCGGGATTGCACTCGCACGGTGAGCGACGAGAAGAACGGGTTGAGTCCCATGAGATGGGTCTGGAAATCTTTCCAGAGGTTCACTTCTCCGCTCACGATCGTGCGATGCACGCTCTCTGCCACGGCAATCCTTGCACCGAGGGAAACCTCCTCTGCACGACGGGCATCGTCAATGCGTACCCCGGTGAATACAAGCCGTGCATTTCGTTGGCCGGTCTCTACGCTGCTGAGCATCAGTTCGCCCTGCAGAAGGCTTCGCAAACGCGCTTGAGAAGGAGACGTCGATCCATACAGACGGTAGCGATCTGCGTGTGCTTCGACCGATGTCCGCGCGCGTCCGTTGACGAACATACCCGCTCGCTCCGAGAGATACCAGCTGGCTGCTACCGCCCCAACGCCGCTGCGGACATCTCTGTTCTGCCCCGGGCCTTCGCTCGAACGGAACATTGCCCGAATAAGGAACTCCCTGTTCGTCGAAGCAGAACCAATCCAAGCATGCATACGCGGAGTCGTATAGTTCCCGTACCCTGCCGTCACTTTGCCGTTCATCGTTGCCGGCTTGCCCACGAATTCCGTCTCCCATCGCTTTCCCAACGGTACAGCCCTGATCTCTTTCTCTCCAATGTTTACAGGCTGTGTGCCCACATCGAAGATGTGTTCCTCGATGATGGGGAGTTTGGTCGGTCGGGGGAATGTTTTCTCGACGTTCACGGTACTGTCCTGATGTCGTTTGCTCTCCACAGACATTTCCTGGTGCGTAAGAGTATCAACGGCGATCGTCGTGTCTTGTACGCTGCGGCCCGGTTCGTTGTGTGCGAACCCCGGTTGCACTGCCCACAGGAGCCCGCACGCGAACACTGCCGCCCGGGTCATGCGTCCTCCAGACCCTTCATCTTCCGTTCGGCTTCGCGGCCGAACTCGTCCCGCTTATGAAGTTTGATCACCGATTGATATGCTTGTCGCGCCTTGGCTTTGTTGGACAGATGCTCGTAGCATTCGCCAATTTTCAGATACGCTCTGGCAATCGCTTCCCTGGCCGTTGGGAATGCAGTCTTCACGCGCTGCAAAGCTGTGAGCGCTTCGTCATATCGCTGCTGGAGGAAGAGAGTCTCGCCGATCCGGAGCTGCGCCTCAGCGGCAAGGTCGCCCTTCGCCTGCGTGGCAACCGTCGTGAAGATGTTCACCGCTTCGCCGTACGCCTGTTGTTGCTGCTTCGCTCTGCCCAGGCCAAGCATCGCTCGCGTCGCGAGCGAAGCATCGGGGTGCTGATCCAGCAACCGACGGAACTGCTGCTCGGCTTGTTCGGCAGCATTCGTTTCGAGATAGACGATCCCCTTTTCGTATGATGCCTCGTGCGCCGATGCAGTACCGGGATATGAGGTCTCCACGTGCTCGAGCGCGCTCACAGCCTCGCGGTATTGCGCCCGATCGACGTACATCCTGCCCAATTCGAGCAATGCTTCGGCAGCCAATGGATGGTCGGGGTGAGTCTGCACGAGAAGGCCAAAGGCGCTTGCAGCCTCATCGAGGCGATTCAGAAACCGGTAGCTCCAGCCCATCCCGTTCAGCGCATCCGGCACAAGGTGGCTGCCCGGATAACGCTCGGTAAATGCCCGATATTCGTTTGCAGCCCTCTCGAACTCTTTTCTTTCAAAGAAGAACTCTGCCTTGCCCAACACCAATCGCTCTGTCAGCGGATGATCGGGATGAACCGAGAGGAATTGTTCTCCTGCTCGGGCTGCTTCCTCCGTCCTTCCCGCTTCTGCGAGTCCATGCTGCAAACCGTTCAGGGCATCCACAACAGCCGGGGACGTTGCGTATTTCTCCAATACTGTTCTGTATGATTCTTCTGCCCGCTTGTACATTTTCAGGGATCGCCAGGCATCGCCGATATGAACATGCGTGCCGGGCACAAGGTCGCTGTGCGGGAAATGCGTCAACAGCGACTTGAATTGACGGATCGCGCTGCGGTAGTCGTTCTCCCGGAGAAGAATCATCCCGATATCGAACATCGCGTCGTCGGCGAAGGAGGAGTGCGGAAACGCCGAGAGAAAATCGAGATATTGTGCAAGAGCTTCCGTGGGTGATTCGATATGCACGCCGCATTGTGCAAGACGATAGTGTGCATACTCTACCACCGTCGTATCGTCAGATTGCCGGATCACAGCGCGGTAGGCACGCGCAGCCGCTGGAAAGTTCTTCAACGCGAAGTAGCACTCACCGAGCTGGATGTTCACATCCTGCATGATCGCCGGGTCATCTTCTTTGAGTTGAACGACGTTCTCGAACGATCTTGCTGCAGCGGCATGATCTCCCAATTTCAGCATACACCAGCCCATGCCATAGGAGGCTTGTCTCGCTCGCTTGCTTGTCGGATGAGACTCGAGGACGATGTTGTATGCCTCAGCCGCCTTGCGGTATTCGCCGGCATGAAAGTATGATTCGGCCATCCAGAAGTACGCCTCTCCCACCCTCGGATCTTTGGAGCGCTCGCGCACAAAATGGGCAAACGCCGTTGCTGCCTCCTGATGCTGCTTCAACTTTGTGAGGGTCCACGCTTCTTGAAACTCCGCATCAGTCACAACGTCGATGGGTGCGCCGGAAACCGAACGGGCGTTTCGAAACGCGGCCAAGGCTTCGGCATGTGAGCCGAGTGCAAGATGCGTTTCCCCTAACATCCTGTACGCCGCCGCGCAAACGTCGCTGGACGGGTATCCTTCAACCACTCTGGTAAATGTTTCCTTCGCATCCTCATAATCCCTTTCACCATACTGCAACAATCCGATTTCGTACAGGGCGTTATCGGCAAAGATTCCGCTTTGCTCACTGCATTGCATGAAGGTCGACAGCGCATCTCCCGGCTTGCCGTCCAGCTTCTGCGCGACGCCTTTCTGGTAGAGGGCGCTGTGGGCAGTCTCGTCGGCACCCTTCTCCAATGCAGCAAAGAGGTCGGCTGCTTTTTCATAATTCCGCTCCTGAAAGAATGTCCAGGCAAGCGTGTACCGGGCTTCGCGTTCCAAGCGGTGACCTGGGTAACGCTTCAAGAACTCATCGAGCGTCAACACCGTTTGCAAATAGTTCTGCGTGCGGTAGTACGACTCACCAAGAAGGTAGCTGCATTCCGCTTGGTCTTCCTCATCTGCAAGGCTGGAGCGATGACGGGAGAGATACTCGATCGCCGAGGTATACTGCTTCAGCAGGAAGAAACACTCGCCGATTCGGACACGTGTGGATGAAAGCAGGGTGCTCGAAGGGAATTCTTTTTCAAGCCGCTGGAAGGTCTCGAGCGCTCGTTCCACATCCCCCCTGTTGCGCCGAATCCATCCTGCCGAATACATCGCATAGGGTACCAAGCGGTTCGTGGGATAGAACTGATAGGAAAGCTCGAAATACTTGAGAGCCTCCTCGGGTTCGTTCAGCTTCATTCGGGACTCGCCTACCCAGTACGCAGCTTCGCCTGCAAGCGGGCTGTCGCTGTATCGAACTAACAACTCCTTGAATATTGAGGCGGCAGATCCAAACTCAGCGTTCCCATAGGCAATCTCCCCCAACCGAAAAAGCGCCCGATCAACGAATGAACTTGATGGAAACAGATCAACGAATTGCCGAAACCGTTGCCGTGCCTGAACGGTTCTGCCGAGAACAAACTGACATTCTGCCGTGAGGAAGAATACCTCAGGCTGCTTTACGCTGTGAGGAAACCGGAGCAGGAAATTTTCTGACTCCTGGAGGGCAAGCTGAAACTGGCCGGCGTTCTTCAGGCGAGTGATGTCCCCATACGCCTGATCCTCGGCGGCAGGAGAAGCGAGCGTGGCATCGTTGCTCTGCTGAGCGGTCGAAACACCCACCGCAAGAAACAGAGCAAATGTGACATTGCTGATTTTCCTCATCTAATCAGCTATCACCCCTAATTAAAGTAATCTATCAAATGCCTGCTCGACTTGCCTAAATTTACGTGAAGCGCCGTCGGAAGTCAAGCCATATTTTGAATTTTGAAGGATTTGGGGAAGGAAAGACCAGAGGTCAGCGGTGCGCCCAAAGGCAGTAGGCAATTGCCCCGCCAAGGGCCGTAGAGATGAGGTTGACCTGATCGTTTCGGAAGAGAGTGAATCCTCCGATTTGGGCAGATTCTCTGCCACAATGAACCAGGCGCTCGGTGATTTTCCCGCAAACGTTGCAATGAAATTGAGCCTGCAGTAAGGCTCCCATGACCGAGTCGGCCAAAGAACCAATGAATCCGCTGACCGCAGCAACGAAAATCCAAAGACCCACTTGAGAAGTGTTGATCCAAGGAAGAGAGGTGAGGGATGTGAGGAAAGCGCCTGCGAGGCCCGAAGTGGTGCCAAGGAGGGAAACTGCACCCGACCTGCCCCGCTCTACCCGTTCGAGTGTTGTGATAAGGACGGGCGGAGTCCTGGAGAGTGTGCCTAGTTCCGTTGCCCAGGTATCGGCAGCCGCGGCCGCGACCGCGCCGATATAGAAGGCATAAAGTGATTCGTTGTGTGTGAAAAACCACACGATGGTTGCCAGACCGGCCGCACCCCCGTTAGCGATCACCTGTCCCGCATCGCGGTGGGAAGATTTCTCGAAAAGCATCTCCACCTCAGCACGTCTGCCTTTCCAGAGTTGAGAGATAATGCTTGAGGTGATGAAGAAGGCAACCATCGGCACAGTCCATTGCCAGCCGCCAAGTCCAAGAAGAACAACGCCAAGAAGAAATTGGGCTACAGCGCCGCCGAAGGTCAAGAACTGCACGCGCCAGGAGAGAAGCCCAATCCCCGCCGAGAGGAGAATCGCAAGGAAGAGTTGATCCAGCATGCCGCAAAGCTTACGCGAAGGCGGGAGAGCGGGTAACGTTCACGAGGAACGTCTGCATCAACACATGAGGATCGCCGCCCGATGTTTTGAGGTTCTCGTCAACCTCGGCAAGTGCAACGAACGCGTCTTCGATCTCCGCCATCGTGAACTTGTTTGCCGCCTGTCCGTATTTTTCTACTAGACCGCCGAAGATGCCTGCCTGCACATATTGCTGTGTGCCCTGTACGCCTCGCCGACGCACATCGTGAAGCTTCCACAACGTCTGGAAGAATTTCGTCAGGACTGCAACGATCAGGACGGGATGCGGCTCGCCCTGGTCGATGATGCGCTGGAGAATCTCAGCAGCTTTGGCGGTATCCTTCATGCCGATGGCCCACTGCAACTCGAACACGCTGAACTCGCGCGAGACGCCTACGACCGAGGTGACATCGTTCGCCGTGATGATCTTCTTGTCTCCGACAAACAAGTAAATCTTTTCAAGCTCGTTCACAATCTCGCGGAGAGAAGAACCGACGTAGGCAAGGAGCATCGAGGCGGCATCAGCGTCGATCTCATGGCCGGATTTCTTCACCCGTTTCGCAATCCAGGCGGGAATCTGGTTGTCCCAGAGCGGTTTGCACTCCAACACGAAGCCGTGTTTCTTTGCCGTCACGAACGGCTTCCGACGGAAGTCGGGTTTTGACGAAGTAAGCACCAGACAGGTGGAGGAGGAAGGATGCTCGATGTAGCTTGCCAGAACTTCGGGCTGGCCCAGCTTTTCCACTTCACGTACGACAACGACGCGCCGCTCGGCCATCATGGGAAAGGAAGAGGCGTGCGAAACGACGTCGCGCGTGTCTGCGTCGCTGCCGTACATCCTGTCGAGGTTGAAGCCGCGCTCGTCCGGCCTGAGCGCGGCATCAATCACCGCATCGGTTGCTTCTTCGATGAGGAAATCCTCCTCCCCATGAAACACATAGACGGGAGCAAACTGCTTGCGTGCGAGGGCAGTCGTCAACTCGTCGAATGTGTGACCTTCCTTCGCCACCGTCCTACTTCGCCGCGGAAGCAAGAATGCGGATTTTCTTGATCATTACATCCACTTTCGGACGGCCGTCGGTCGGTCCCATCATCGGCTCGATCTCGACCTGACCGATCTTCTCCACAACCTCCATCCCCGTGATGACTTTGCCGAAGATGGTGTAGTTCTTCGGCAACGAGGTGTTATCGCGCAGCATGATGAAGAACTGACTCGTGTTGGTGTTCGGACCGCGGTTGGCCATCGCCACAACTCCTCTGACATACCCGGCCTTGTAGGAGGGAGTATTGGGATTCAGTTCGTCTTCGAATTCTCGTCCCCAGATGCTTCTGCCGCCGGTTCCCCATTCGTTTTTCTTCTTCACATCCTTGGACTTTTCGTCCCCCGCCTGAATGACGAAGTTCTTGGCGATGCGGTGGAAACGCTGGCCGTCAAAGTACTTTTTCTCGGCAAGCTTCACGAAGTTCTCGACGGTCTTCGGCGCATCCGAGGGATACAACTCAATCTCAAATGACCCCATCGAGGTCTCGACCAGGGCGATGGTGCCCGAAGCCTTTGTCGTTTTCTGGGCGAGCGCAGGGCTGTCAGTGCCGCTCATCATGAAGAACGTACCAAGCGTGAGGGTTGCGCATAGCAATCGATTCATTCGTTTCCTCCTTCATAAAGTGAACCAATGATTGATCAAAAGATGGATACCGTTCCAGAGACACAGGGTGATGCTTCTTCTACAAGTACACAGTTACGCCCAATCGAGCGCCGACGCTGAAGAAGTGCAACGATGTTGCAAACGTGCCCCCGGGGGAGTTTCCGGCAGCATTCTTCAAATCGCCCACAAAGTCCCAGCGGATCTGCGTGCCGAGATGGGCGAACACGTCATCCCCGAGCGCCGTGTTTCCCTCCAGCTCGATGAGGGCTCCCAGGCCGTTGCCTTTGTAGGTTCCGTCCACCAGCGAATACTTCTGCGTGTAGGCGCCAAAATGATATCCAAACCCAAGACCTGCTTTCAGGTTGTACATCTGTTCTGCGTGCAGGACGTACTGCCCGATCAGCGTCGGCATGTGAAGTGAGTAGCTGAACTCGGCGTTGCCGAAGGGAGTGCCTTCCGAGTATGAAGCGATAAAGTAGACGTACTCGACTTTCACTTCCCAATCCGGCGAAAGCGGCACGCCGAAGGTGCCGAAGAACTCCACGCCCGATTGGAAATCATCCACACGCTTGGTGATGAGCGCGTTGCTGTTAATCAGATTCACAATATCCTGGGCATTGTGGAAATTTGCACCCATGCCTGCGGAGATGCTGATGCGGTGAGGAACTTCAGGGTGTTCCGTTTGCCCCAAGCACCATGCCGTTGGCCACAAAGCGGCCAGAAACAGGAAAGAGCGAAGAAGACCTTTCATGATATCTCTCCCCTCGGCGTGACAACCGCCTCGGACACTTTGATGTGATCGTTCAGAAAGAAATACGCGCCGATGATGGTTGTGCCCACGTAGCCGAACCCGTGCGTGACGGTTGCGTAACTCAATGCGATGGTATCGGAAACGCCGAAGAGCTTACTCAAGCTCTGCGATGCGAACATGTGGTAGGAGCCTGTCCCGCCCGGCGTGGGAATTGCCACGCCAATGCTGGAGATTGCCTGCACCACAAGTGCGGCGTTGAAATCCAGGTTGAGATCGAACGCAAAGAACGCGACGTAGATCATGCAAATGTAGAGATACCAGATGGCAACGCTCTGCACGAAAATGAGACCGAAGTGCTTCGGCCGCTTCAGAAACAGGAACCCATCGAGAAACTGGTGCGTCATCTGCTGTAGGAGAAGTGCCAGCCGCCGGGGCAACACCCTGGCGAAGAATGCAATCAGGGTGTCTGTCCAATCGCGGCGAACCATCATCGCCACCAGAACAACAACAAAGGCAGCCGTGGTGACCGAGACAATGACCCGGGCTTGATCGAGCCAGGGAAACGTCTCACGCAGCGGACCGTTGTACACGAGCGGCATCAGGGCGACGAGCGTGAGGAAGGCAACCGTATCGATAATCCGTTCGACGATGATCGTCCCGAAGGCTGCACTCTTGGAAACACCCTCCAGCTTGCCGATGGTATAGGGGCGGACAAGCTCACCCGCGCGCGGCAGCACGTTGTTGACCATGTACCCCACCATCACGCCGGAGAAAAGGTTACGGATGCCGATGGCCGGCTTGATCGGCTCCAGCAAGTAGCGCCAGCGCCACGCACGCACGACGTGACTGCCGATCAGCAGAGCGAACATTGCGAGAATCCACCAGTAGTCGGCTCGCTTCAAAGAATCGAGAAACGCCGGAACGTCCGTCCCGCGGAAGGCGACGTACAGGAACCCAATCGTGAGCAACGCGCTGAGAATATAACGCAACGTCTGTTTGTTCATCGCGTGCGCACAGAATGAGGACGGGTTGGGCAGTAGACCTTAGCGCAAGTCAACGGCCTCTACTCCATCGGGAATCTGGTAGGTAAACCGCGAGTCCGGAATGCCGGTATTCACTTTGATGTCGCTCACCGTATAGATCGTCTTGTTCCCTCCGATGTCTGTCAGTTCCACCTTCTTGATCAACCAGGTTGCTTCATCAACCCACAACTTCATCATGCGTACGCTGGCGTTGTCATCTTTCGGCACAAGCTTCAGCACACGCGCCTGCACCGACCCCACCTTTTCCGTCCCGGCGACCGACGCATAGTAGTCCTGCGGGGCGGCGGCAAGGACTTTCTCCGGCGTCACGACATGCGGATCGAGCTTGAAGTTGTCGATCACCACCTGTTTT
The DNA here is from genome assembly GCA_964539775.1 of uncultured Chitinophagales bacterium. Taxonomy (GTDB): domain Bacteria; phylum Bacteroidota; class Ignavibacteria; order UBA10030; family UBA6906; genus CAADGV01. The sequence continues at coordinate 2,115 of CAZIKE010000048.1, read as the reverse complement.
TGTGCCGGGTTGTAGGACCAGACCGTTGCACCATCGGTCACAACGATGCGGTCCTCGAACTCAACGCGGTATTTGTTTTTCTTCTTAATGAAAAGGGTGCCGCTGGCGCGCTGCTCCAGTTTCGACACTTCGTATGTTGTCTGTTGCGTGAACTTCAACTCCGCGTCGTTGATCGCGTCGTAACGCTTCTTCACTTTCTCCAGCACTTCCTGAGCACTTTCTGCTCTTGCGCCCGCAGCCAACGTCGTCAGGATGAGCGCAACAGACGCGATACGGATCATTCCACTATCTCCTCTCGTTGCACAAACACGCCATCACAGGTAGGCTTCCAGCTCTGCTTCGGATTCGACAAGGACTTCCCGCGCCTTGCTGCCGTCGAACGGTCCGACAATTCCCGCCGCCTCCAGTTCATCGACAAGCCGCGCGGCGCGCGAGTACCCGACCTTCAGCCGACGCTGCAGCAACGACACCGAGCCTTGCTGATGGCGGACGATGATGCGTGCCGCCTCTTCGAACAACTCATCGCGTTGGCCTTCTGTGTCGGCCTCCGCACTCTTCTTCTTCTCCATCATCGACGGCAGATAATACGGCTTGCTGAAGCCCTGCTGCTTCGCAATAGAGTTCACCACGGCTTCCACTTCGTCGCTGGAGATGAACGCATTCTGCAGACGAATCGGCTTCGGGCTTGAGCCGGGCAAGTACAACATGTCGCCGTTTCCCAACAACTGCTCGGCCCCGTTCATGTCGAGAATCGTGCGCGAGTCCGTTTTCGACGCAACCTGATACGCGATGCGTGCGGGGAAGTTTGCCTTGATCACGCCGGTGATGACATCGACCGAAGGACGCTGCGTTGCCACAATCAGGTGGATGCCGACCGCACGGGCAAGCTGTGCCAGCCGTGCAATCGGTTCCTCCACCTCACGCGCCGCGGTGATCATCAAATCCGCCAGCTCATCGATCACGACAATGAGATACGGCATGCGCTGGTGGATGATGGTCTCTGTATTCTTCAGGCGCCCTGCTTTGAATTTCTCGTTGTAGTCCGCGATGTTGCGCACGCCTGCCGCGGCCAGCCGGTCGTATCGCTTCTCCATCTCATACTCAACGCCCTTCAATGCCAGCACGGCGTTTTTCGGATTGGTGATGATCTCCTCGTTCGCGTCGGGAGAGATCGCCAGGAAGTGCTGCTTGAGTTTCGCATATTGCGTCAACTCGATTTTTTTGGGATCGAAGATCACGAGCTTCAGATCCGACGGGTGCAGGCGGAAGAGAAGACTGACCAGAATCGTGTTGATCCCGACACTCTTGCCCGAGCCTGTGGACCCGGCAATCAGCAGATGCGGCATCTTCGTGAGGTCGTCGGTGAACACTTCCCCCGAGATCGTCTTCCCCATCGCTAACGGCAGCCGCGCGTTCGAGTCACGAAACTTCGTCGAGTTGATGACACTGCGGATGCTGACCAGCGACGGCTTGTGGTTGGGGATTTCCACCCCCACGGCGGATTTGCCGGGAATGGGGGCCATGATGCGAATACCTTTCGCGGCAAGCTTCAGCGCAATGTCGTTTTCGAGGCTGACGATGCGGCTGATCTTGACTCCACTGGCGGGCACAAGTTCGTACAGCGTCACCACCGGTCCGGGTGTCACCGAGATGTTCTCGAGTTGAACGTCGAACTGTGCGAGCGTGTCGCGCAGCAGGTCGGCGTTGGCGCGCAGCTCATCGTCGTCGATCTCCTCGGCACCCGAGCGCGGGGCGTCAAGCAACTCAACGGACGGGAAGACGTAGTCGATTTCCTCCTGAACATGTACCTCTACCGGCCGCTCATCGAAGTTCACTTCCGCCTCGGGTGCTCTCTTGTCGATCTCCAACGGTACGTCATCGCTCGCCGGCTCACGCTTAGGCTCCTCTGCCGCTTCACGTTCATCAGCACGATCGTCTTCCTCAAGCTGATCCTCCGTTGTCGCGTGTGCGTCCACTGCCGGGTCTTCAGCAGGCGGCTTGGCAATGCGGATTGGCGTAGGCTGCGGTGCGTTGTTCTCTTCATCGCTCCCCTCCACCAGGGCGGCCCGTGCAAAGCGTCGCGCTTCGGAGCGCTCCTCCCACTTCTGTTTCACA
>CAZIKE010000047.1:0-24660 GCA_964539775.1 uncultured Chitinophagales bacterium | reverse complement strand
GCTGGGATCGTTTGCAAGAGGGACAACAGCCCGCATGCGTCGAGGCCTGCCCGGCCGAAGCATTGCAGTTCGGCAAGCGACGCGAGTTGATCGAAGAAGCCCGGCGGCGTATTGCCGCAAGTCCGGACGAGTACACGCACCACGTCTATGGAGAGCATGAGGCCGGCGGAACCTCGTATCTGTATCTCTCCAAAGTTCCTTTCGAGCAGCTCGGCTTCCGAACAGACCTCGACACGACGTCGTATCCCGAGCTGAGCAAGGACTACCTTTATGCCGTACCAATTGTGTTGACACTGTGGCCCGCGTTTCTTCTTGCGCTCAGCAATGCAACCAGGAAAGACGGTGAAGAGGAAGGAGGGAGGTATGAATAGCGATCACCAATCCCTCGCACTCGTGGTGAGTGAAGCCAGGCGCTTTGCGTCGTTCATTCTGGGTGAGTTAAAGCCGAAAGGAAAGCTCCTCACGCCGTTCAACGTCTTTGCGGCGGTGGTTCTTCTGGTGGCTGCGGTTCTCTTGTTCATCCGATTCACCAAGGGACTTGCGTACGCAACCAACCTGTCGCAGGACTTCCCGTGGGGCATCTGGATCGGATTCGATGTCATCACGGGCGTTGCGTTTGCCGGTGGGGCATACGTCATCACGTTCATGGTGTACGTGCTGCGCTTGGAGAAGTATCATCCGATTGTTCGGATAACTGTTCTCAACGGCTTTCTTGCATACGTATTCTACGCCGGTGCGTTGCTCTTCGATCTCGGTCGGCCCTGGAATGTCATCAATCCCATTATCGGGAATGACTTCGGCGTCAGCTCCGTCATGTTCCTCGTGGCGTGGCACTTCATGCTCTACATGATCACGGAGTTCATCGAGTTCTCGCCTGCAATAGCGGAGTGGCTTGGGTGGAGGCGTGTCCGCAAGTTCCTTGGCTCGCTCACACTGGGCGCGGTGATTCTCGGCATTACACTCTCCACACTTCATCAGTCGGGACTCGGAGCGCTCTTCCTCATGGCGAAGAATAAGATCCACCCGCTCTGGTACACGGAGTTCATCCCGATTCTGTTCTTCGTCTCCAGCATCTTTGCCGGACTCTCGATGGTCATTGTTGAAGGAACCATCAGCCAACGGGTCTTCCGCTCGCAGATCAGTCCCGCACGCCACGCAGCGCATAACGACATTGTCATCGGGCTGGCGCGCGTCTGTGCCGGAACGATGTACGTTTACTTGTTCCTGAAAATCCTCGTCTTCGTCCATGGCCAGCATTGGGAGTACATCAATACGCCGATGGGGTACTGGTTTCTGGTAGAAGTGATCGGCTTCGTGCTGATCCCGGTGTGGCTCTTCACGCGTGCCGTGCAGTTCGGTAACCGTGCACTCGTCCGCGTTGCTGCAGTGCTGACGCTGATAGGAATTGTGTTGAACCGACTGAATGTCTCCATCATCGCGTACAAGTGGTACGCGCCCGAGCATTACATTCCCTCCTGGATGGAAATGGAAATCACACTGGCGGTCGTCGTGGCAGAGCTTGTCGTTCTTCGCTGGGTTGTGAACAGGATGCCGATTCTGAGGGAGCCTCCGGAGTGGGCAACCGATAAGAAAGAGACCGGGCCAATACAGTTCTTGATTCGAAAGGAGGAAAAGCAATGGGCCACAACTACGTAGATTTGTTTGCGACCAAGGGACTTGAGTACATCCTCGTCATCGCATTCCTTTCAACGCTTGTGGTGTTCTGGAGATTTCTGAATAGACAGCGGCGTCCGGCCGTAAGCACTCCGAGGAGATCTCCGCGCCTCGAATGGTTTACTCTCGACGACACTCTGTACTACCATCAGGGCCACACGTGGGCGTATCCTGAGGGTGCGAATGCCGTGCGTGTTGGCATTGATGACTTCGCCCAGAAGTTGGTGGGGAAGATGGACTCGGTTGAGCTTCCTCCGGTGGGCACTCATCTCTTTCAGGGAGAGATCGGATGGAGGTTCCGAGTGGGTGATACGTTGGTGGAACTCCTTTCGCCTGTGGAGGGTGAGGTGGTGGCCGTCAACGAGGAAGCGAAGAAGTCACCCGATGTGCTGAACCGTGATCCGTACGGAAGAGGCTGGCTTATGCTCGTCAAGATTTCTTCGATGAAGAGCAACTTGAGAAATCTCCTTTCGGGCGCGCTTGCCGGTGCGTGGATGGAGCAGACGGTCGAGCGGCTTCGTCGCCGAATCTCCGGCAATCTTGGCGTCGCACTTCAGGACGGCGGTGTACCTGTGAACGGAATTGCCAAAAGCATCTCGCCGGACGAATGGGTTGAAGTGACCAGAGAGTTCTTTCTGACAAAATAGAGTGTGGTACAGCCTGCATACCTGAGGCGAGGATCTGGTGAACTCTCCGAGGCAGCTCGCCACCTGAGTAGCAAGGCCGCGATCGTTGATGCTTCATGTGGTTGTTTGATGAGGCAACGCGGTTTATTGCTTTTCCTTACCCCTCTTTGTACCTTTTTGTGTCATGCAACAGCCTTTCACCATGCAGCGACTAACCGTCAACGAAATCTTCTACAGCATTCAGGGCGAGTCCACGTACGCGGGCTTGCCGTGCATTTTTGTGCGCTTGACGTACTGCAATCTCCGTTGTGTCTGGTGCGATACAGCGTATGCCTTCTATGAGGGTAAGGAGATGGCGCTCGAAGAGATTCTGGAAGAGGTGACCCGCTATCCTTGTAAGCTGATTGAGGTTACGGGTGGGGAGCCTCTCGCTCAGGCAGGTGTGCTGGAGTTGATGAGGGCGCTGTGCGATCGCGGCTACACGGTGTTGCTGGAGACAAGCGGCAGCATCAGCATTGCGAATGTTGACCCGCGCGTACGCATCATCATGGACATCAAGTGCCCCGGCAGCGGCATGGAGAAGAAGAATCTGTGGGAAAACATTCAGCACCTGAAACCGACCGACGAGGTCAAGTTCGTCGTCGCAAACAGGGAGGATTTCGACTGGGCAGTGGATGTTGCGAAGAAGTATGAGTTAGAGAAGCGATGCCCTGTGTTGTTCTCGCCAGTGTTCGGCGAGGTACAGCCGATCGATCTTGCACAGTGGTTGTTGGACAGCCGGGCAAACGCTCGGCTGCAGCTTCAACTCCACAAATACATCTGGGAGCCGGAGACCCGTGGCGTATGAACCGTGAGCGGATCGCTGTGGTGTTGGTAAGCGGGGGAATGGATAGCTGCGTAACAACTGCTATTGCCGCTCAGGACTATTCGCTTGCCCTGCTGCACTTGAACTACGGACAGAAGACCGAGCGGCGCGAGTTGCAGGCCTTCAATGCCATTGCGGACCATTACGGCGTGGAACGGCGGCTGGTCGTTTCGATGGAACATCTTGCAAAGATCGGTGGCTCGAGTCTCACCGACCCGGCAATTCCCGTCTCGAAGGCAAACCTCGCTTCGAAAGAGATTCCAACCTCGTACGTTCCGTTCCGGAATGCGAATATGCTCTCGGTCGCCGTCAGTTGGGCGGAAGTGTTAGGAGCCTCGGCCATTTTCATCGGGGCGGTGGAGGAGGATTCCTCGGGCTATCCGGATTGCCGGCGCGAGTTCTACGACGCATTCGAGAAGGTGATCGAGGCGGGAACGAAGCCCACAACTTCTATCACGTTAGTCACGCCGATCATACATATGAAGAAGATGGAGATTGTTCTCCGTGGCGTCGCACTCGGCGCCCCGCTTCACCTGACGTGGTCGTGCTACCAGCGCGAGGATCTTGCTTGCGGCGTGTGTGATAGCTGCGCGTTGAGGCTGCGGGGATTTCAGTTGGCGGGCGTTGACGATCCGATTCCGTATGCACACCGACCGGTGTATGCGTGAAGGTCTGCTGGATGTAGACTGTTGTGGGAAAGGGAATGCTCTTGCGTTAGGGATGCGGAGGGTGGCGCCGCTGTGCAGGCGCCAGTGCCGCTGTCGTTCAAGCGGCACCGAAGCGAGAGCGTAGCCCGAAGCAGCCCGACCGCCGCTTGCTCTTGAAGCGGCGGGAACGCCCAAGATACTTGACGATAGATTTCTTAGTGATCTCATTCCGGTTTACATACGATAACGAACAGGAGTCTGTATGGAACATTTCAAGAATAGCATCTACAAACTGATTGTCGAAACCTCCAGCAACTTGCCGCCGGATGTTCGGCGTGCGCTTGTGCGCGCCATGGAAGAGGAGAACCCGAACACGCAGTCGGGACTCGCGCTGCAGACCATCGCTGTCAACGTGGACATGGCGTGCGAACTCGAGGCGCCCATCTGCCAGGACACGGGCATGCCGACGTTCTACATTCACTGTCCGGTGGGCGCGAACCAGATCGCGATGAAGAAGCAGATTCTCGAAGCTGTGGCCGAGGCGACGAAGAACGGAAAGCTGCGCCCGAATTCGGTCAACTCGATTACTGGAAAAAACAGCGGCAACAATCTCGGCGAAGGAACACCCGTGGTTCACTTCGAGCAGTGGGAGAAGGATGAGATTGACGTGCGGTTAATCCTCAAAGGAGGCGGTTGCGAGAACAAGAATATTCAGTACTCGCTGCCGACGGAGTTGCCCAACCTCGGCCGCGCCGATCGCAATCTCGAGGGTGTCCGCAAAGCAATCATGCACGCCGTGTATCAGGCGCAGGGCGAGGGGTGCAGCGTTGGTGCCATTGGCGTCGCCATCGGCGGCGATCGCACCACAGGCTACGAATTTGCCAAGCAGCAGTTGCTGCGCTCACTGGATGATGTCAACCCCAATCCTGAGCTTGCGCAGCTCGAAGCGCGCATCATGAACGACGCGAACAAACTCGGCATCGGCACGATGGGTTTCGGTGGACGCGTCACGCTCATCGGCTGCAAGATCGGTGCATACAACCGCCTGCCCGCCAGCTTCTTCGTTAGTGTGGCGTACGATTGCTGGGCCTTCCGCCGCATAGGCGTGGTGCTCGATGCGCACAGCGGCGAGATTATGAGGTGGCTCTACAAGGAAGAGGGCCCCGCCGTGAAGATGGCAAGACGTGAAGGCTTGCCCGTGACGGGACGGGAGGTTCCCCTGACCACGCCAATCTCCGAGGCGCAGATTCGCCAGCTCAAGGTGGGTGATGTCGTGCTGCTCAATGGACTCGTGCACATGGGGAGGGATATGATCCACCACCATCTGATGACACACGACGCGCCGGTGGATTTGCATGGAGCCGCGCTGTATCATTGCGGACCTGTCGCGTTGAAGTCGAACGGCACGTGGAAGATTACTGCGGCTGGACCAACGACGAGTATGCGCGAAGAGCCCTACGAGGCGGACATCATCAAGAAGTTCGGCATCCGTGTCGTCATCGGTAAGGGAGGGATGGGGGCGAAGACCCTCGCTGCGTTGAAGGAGCACGGTGCCGTGTATCTCAACGCCATCGGTGGGGCGGCGCAGTTCTACGCAAAGTGCATCAGGGAAGTCGCTGGCGTGGATTTCCTCGAAGAGTTCGGCGTGCCAGAAGCAATGTGGCATGTAGTGGTAAAGGACTTCCCGGCCGTAGTAACAATGGATGCGCACGGGAACAGTCTCCACGCCGAGGTTGCGAAGACGAGTGCCGAGGAACTGAAAAAATTTGCCGAGGTGTAAGTCTTGCTCCTCTCCAAGCCGATTCCGTGAGCGCATCTGCGTTCATGTTCAACAATGAATCGGGAGATCGATCTATGCGAGCGGGTGTCGTTCTCATATGTTGCTGCCTTTCACTTGCATTGTTGGGCTGCAAGGATCTCGGTGGTGAAGTTCCGAGATTTGATTGGCCATCGGATATTATGAACAAAACATGGACCCTTTATGCGTTTCAATTCGATGGAACGCCGATGGCGATCCCTCAGGGACAGGCCTATAAGCTGACATTGCGCAGCGATTCGACCTTCTCGGCGCAGAGTGACTGTAATGTGTGTCATGGGACCTATTGGATAGGGCAAGGAGGGTCACTAAGCATTCGTGACCAAATCTGCTCAAGGGTTGCTTGCGAACCACCCACACTCGATGGGTACTTCCAAACTGCCCTGCAACATGTATCGTCGTATCGGTACGATCATCCTTTTTCACTCATCTTCACGGGAGACAACGGTAGAACCGTCCTGAGTTTCTTTCTTAATATTCGTTAGCCCAGCCTCTCTTCACTTACTCATACACCATCGCAGGAGGTTTCTTTATGCTCAGCAAGACCATCCACCAAGCGTTCAACATCCAGATCAAGGACGAGCTTGAATCGGCCTATCTCTACCTTTCCATGTCCTCTTACTGTCATGCCGAGAACTTTTTCGGCTTTGCGAAGTGGCTGCGCATGCAGGCACAGGAGGAACTGGGCCACGGCATGAGGCTGTTCGACTACGTGCACCATCGCGGCGGACAGGTGTCGCTGCAGGCTATCGAGGAACCGAAGGCGCGCTTCAACGATTTGTTAGAGCTGTTCAAGATGGTGCTGGCACACGAACAGAAGGTGACGGAGCGAATCCACAAGCTGTATGAGTTTGCGATGAAGGAGAACGATTACGCGAGTCAGATCGAGCTGCAGTGGTTCATCACCGAGCAAGTGGAGGAGGAACAGACAGCGAAGATGATCGTCGAGCAGCTCACGATGATCGGGGATAATAAAGCAGCACTGTTGATGATGGATCGAGAGATGGCAGCACGAACGACGGCGGCGTAGAACTTCTCCCCAAGAGCAGCGGCGCGTGTGAACCGGCACGCGCCGTTGGCCCTTCACGTTTCAGTACAACTCAATCGGTGGCACAGTGGGAAGCAACCCTTTTTCGAACCCTTTCCTGAACAGAAGCTCAAGCGCCTTCTTTCCGGGTTCGCCCATGTCAATCGTAAGGCCACTGACATACATCTTCACGAACTTTTCACCGAGCGAGCGGTCAATTCCCCGACCCCACTGCATGGCGTAGGGGATGGACTCGTCCTGGTGCTCATAGCCGTAGCTGATGCTGTCTTTCAGTCCCTGTGAAAGCTTTCGCGCCAACTCCTCACCGAGGTCTTTTCGTACAACATCGAGTCCGAGAGGCAGTGGAAGCCCGCCTGTCTCTTGCTGCCACAACTCGCCGAAGTCGAGAATCTTGTTGTAGCCCAGCGAGCGGTATGTGATCTGCCCTTCATGGATGAGCAACCCCGCATCCACGATGCCGTCATCCACAGCCTGCATGATTCGGTCGAAGGGCATATCCTCGTTTCGGATACCGTCGGTGAAAATCTTGAACAGCAGGGTCGCTGTCGTCAGCGGCCCTGGCGTGGCGACGGTTTTGCCCCTCAGCTCGGCGAGCGATGTGTGCTTGCGTGAGATGATCACCGGCCCGTACCCTTCGCCCATGCTCGCGCCTGTTTTCATGATCCAGTAGTTGTCGGAAACGAACGGGAAAGCATGGGCGGAGATTGCAGTGACTTCCAACTCCGCCTTCATCGCTCGTTCGTTTAGTGACTGAATGTCTTCAAGGAGATGTTCGATGACGATGCCGTCCAGCTTTACTTTGCCGCTGGCAAGTCCATAAAACATGAACGCATCATCGGGGTCGGGACTGTGGCCGACACGGATGACTCGGTTTATCATAGGATATGGAGAGGTGACTTTGAGTTTCATTGATCACTGGGCGGGATCGATCCGATAGATAGCGCCCAGGCCGTAATCCGCGAGGTACACCTTGCCGTGTGCATCGCGTCCAAACGTTGAAATCTGAATGGGCCACCGGCCCAGTGCGAATGCATCCAATGAGCGGAGCCGCGCCTCCGGTCGTTCCGGCAGTTTGAGCGCCCAAATGCGACCGGAGATAAAATCCCCGAAAATGTACAACCCTTTGAGTGCCGGAAGATCATCTGCGAGGTAGACATACCCACCGGTGATCGAAAGACCTTCGTCTCGTCCGTACACGTAAAACGGTTGGGCGAAGGTTTTTCCTGCACAACCTTCCGACGTATCGTACGGTGCGAGAGCCTCGCGGCAGCGCCATCCGTAGTTCTTTCCTTTCTCCACGATGTTGATTTCTTCCCAAGCGTTTTGTCCGACATCGGCAACGATAAGACGACCTTGTGGGTCGAACGAATATCGCCATGGGTTTCTCAACCCTGTGGCCCAAAGCTCCGGACGATAACCGGCGAGATGCACAAATGGATTATCGGACGGAATGGAGTAGGGGAGATCGGATCGCGGCGTGGGATCGATGCGCAACATCTTTCCGAGCAGTGTGGCAGGGTTCTGTCCGTTGTTGTGTGGATCGCCAATCCAGCCGCCGTCGCCCCAGCCGACGTACAGATAGCCATCCGGCCCAAACGCAAGTTGCCCCGCGTTGTGGTTTTGATACGGCTGCTCGACCTCCATAACGGTTCGTATCTGTGCAACATTGGCTCTCCGAATGTCTGCCGGCGCGCGAAGTCGTACTTCCAGTACTCTGCTCCTTCTGCCTTCAGTCGGCGTAAGGTTGATGTAGAGAAGCGGCGTGTCGGGATATGCAGGATGAAAGGTCATTCCCAGCAATCCCTGCTCTGAGACAGTGGCCACATCGAACGTCATGGCAATGCCGCTGTCGCCGGATGCGATATCGCGCCATTGCATTTTCCCCTCCTTCTCCAGCACGATCATGATATGAGGATGGGCGGGGTCGAATTGGATGTCCGTCGGTTGATCGATGCCTTTGGCGACGAGTGTGAGTGTGATCGGGATTCGTTGCCGCAGCGTGTCCATGTCGGAATATTCGACCGTTAACGTGGGGACGTCATCCGGTGGACCGTAGCTGCCGGAGAAAAGGTGCGTGAGGACGCGGCGGATTTCCACGCAGCCTGTGAACGTCAGCAACAGCACGAGCAGCGGCATCACCACATGCTTATGTTGGACGATAGAGTGAGCAAACACGAATATAGTTCTCGGTGTTGCTGAGGATAATGATACACTCGGAGCGCACGAGATGCAAACCGAGGGGCGTTGTGCGTCCGAAGAGCAAGGGAAAGTGCACAGCAGGGGCGCGCCCTTCGGGATCAGAAGTCGAACTTGATTCCTAACGTACCGTACACGTAGTTCCGATGCTCCCACACGCGCGGTTTGCGGAAGACCACGGCGGAGAATTTGATTTCGGCGTAGAGAAACGGCGGGACAATTTCCGCCCAGCCGATGAACATGAGCAAGCGGCTGTATTGTGCTGTAACGCGGAAGCGGTCGTAGCGGTAGTTCCGATACTCGATGCGAATGAAGGGATCAATGAACGATTCCGGTTCTCCCGCTTTGAAGATGGAATACTTTCCTCCGACAACGACTGCTTTGCCGAGGTTCACCTTGTGATAGCTGGCGCCGAGGTGGACGTTCAGGTTCTGCCGCTGCTCATCGAAGAGGAAGTCGAACGCATAGTAGCCCTGCACGATGGCGGAGATGTAGTAGAGGCTGTCAAGATTGCCCGTGAAATATTCATCACGGCGACCTGAAAGGCCACCGAAGGCAAAGCGTCCGCCGAGCGCGGCGTATGGGAATGACTCCGACGCGATGCGGATCGTCTCCCACTCGAATTCAAATTCACCCACGATGCCATCACTGCCGTTCAGCAGCCGCGTCGTACTGGTCACCACCTGCGGTTGCCCGGGATCCGGTCTATCAATGCCGCCGTTAATGGGGATCCATGCGCCGAGTTTAATGGACTTGTACGCGCCCATGAGCCACGTATTCCCCGTTGCCCAGAACGGATAGCCGAGTTCGTCTTCGCCGATGCGGCCTACCACTCCCCAATCGTTGCCGAACCGCAGGGATGCACCGAACAGAGAGATATCGGCGGAGACCCAGTCCGGCTTTGTGGGATGCGCCATTGGGTTCGATTCCTCCGAGACCCGGCTCTTCAGGCCGAACGGTGGCTCGTTGCGACGCGCTTCTTCCATCAGGTCGGTCTTCAAATCACGGGCAAGCAACGTTTGCGCGTAGAGCTTCCCGTACGACACGTTGCCGATGCGGATATCGGTAATGGTTTGAGAGTCGGGATGGGCGATGATGACGATCTTGTCTTCCGTAGAGAATTGCTTCCCGCGGTTTCGGAATGCAGCGAAGACGCGGAGTTTCAGATTCGGCTCGTTCATCACCCAGCGCGGGAACGAGGGGGCGTACGCACTGTCCACAAGATTCAGTTCGGCCAGGATGCGTTCGAGTGATTGCAAGTCCGCGCGGGCTGCTTCCACTCTGGCAACGAGCGAGTCGTAGCTGGATTGAGCACGAGCCGGCATGTTGCCGCCAACACACAAGGCAAGGAGAGAGAGAAGGTGGATGATCGTCGATCGTTTCATGTGTCCGGCCACGTTTCTACAAACTGAATGTATAAGGAATCGCAAGCGTAAAGAAATAAGGAGGCTCCCACGGGTGGCGCGCGCGCGTGATGAGAGTGCAGAACTTCGCTTCCACCCGTAGCTGTGCAGGGATGATTTCCATCCACAAGCTCCCTAATGCCCAATCGCGGAAGTACTGGAGGCTGGCGCCAAACCTCCGCGCAAATTGCTGGTTCATGTACTCGGCTTTGCCGTAGGGACTCCAGAAGAACCTGTTTTCGAACGGTGCCAGCTCGATCGTGCGACCACCGCTGCGGAGCTGCTCGTCGATGCCAATGTATTCCCCGCCGAGGCCAACCTTCATGCGAAGCAAGTTTGCACTACTGTTGATATTGACGGTGAAGGAGTACCATACCGTGCCCGCGCCCTTGATGGTGTACACGAAGGCCGTATCCGGAAACGTGCCGTCTGCATCTGAACGCGGAAAGCCGACCAGCATCGACCCGCCTGCAAACGCCCAATCGAATTCCGCCGTTACGCCGTAGGTGCCGGAAAGCTGGCGCGGTTTCCATATGGTGCTGAGCGAACCGCTGCTCGCGCTTCCCCACTTGAAGGGAATGTGGCCGCCGATCTTGATCTGATTGTAGAGAACAAAGAAATTGAGATTGCCGGACGTCCAGAACGGGTGCGCAATTTCTTCGTCGCCGATGCGTGCTTCAATTCCCCACATATCTCCAAATCGAATGCGGATATCGTCAAAGAGACGGATTGTCACAATGGTCTCGGTCTTGTAATCGGGATTGCCGAAGCTGTAACGGTCGAAGGAATGAAGGACGCTGTCGGCTTCTTTCACGAGCTTCGGTGCGCTGAGGTCGGCAATACGAAACTTCCGATCGATCAGCTCCTTGTCCTCGCTGTACTCGCGGCTTTCGAGGATCTGGCGATACATGCCGCGCTCGGGCTTTTTGTCGAGTGCCTCGCGCAAGCGTTGTCCCTTGCGCTCCTTGCTGTTGCCGGAAAAGTAGATAGCAACGAGGTCGGTGGAAGGCTCCGGCGTTGCAATCACTTGAATGTCCCCGCGGCTTTCCAGGAAGCTCGAATCGTTGTCCAGCACTTCGAAGAAGTACTGGGAGATGGTATCGTTCAACGCGTCCGAGAGAGGAATAATCCAGGACCGCAGCCGGGTGAAATAGTAGGACTGTGGACCGAACGTGACTTTGTCCAGCACGCTCTGCAATCGCTCAGTGCGTTGGCGCAGGACCTTCAGGGTGTCCAGAAGCGCCGCTATGGAGTCGCTCTGTCCGGTCTGCACTTGCGATGCCGGTGTGGGTTCAGGAACTTCCGCTCCATGCTCCGGAAGAGCATGGCGGGGCGCGGCAAACGAGGCTGATCCGAACAGGAACAGAGACGCTGGTATCAGGAAGAAAGAACTCGTTCGGGAATTCATTGTGTGGTTGCTTCTCAGTAAAGGATTGATTGCGTGATCTGGTCGGTCCGCGAGCCGCCAATGCCTGTTACCGTGATTTTGATCTTGATTGCGCCGGGGCGAGTCGCAAGAAGATTCTGCACGATAAGTGTGAAGGCTTTTCCTCTGCGCGTATCCAACCGCGAAACGATTCCTTCCGGCTGGATGACGGACGCGCTTTCGACGGTCACGTCGTTGTTGCCGACATCAGAGCTGCTGAACTTGAAGTGATACTCATTCCCGTTCCAGGTAGAGCCGGCAAGTTTGATCTGGGGAGGCACGGGCTTTTTGACCGGAATCTCCTTACGCAACATTTCGGTGTGACTTGTCGAGAGGGCGCGGAAGGTCAGGCTCGTCCACGTCCGTTCGGGCTTGAACACGAACGGAAATTCCACAGCGGAGAGTGTCTTGACCGGGAGAGACCCGTTGGCAAGAATCTCGACCGTAAATTTGTTCGGGTCAAGTCCGCGGATACCACTGGCGTAGGTGAAGGGAACGTCCCAGTATGCTTCTGCAGGAGGTTCCGGATCCCATCGTGGCGGCGCGACCGAGAGCGTAAAGGTTGCAGAAGCATTTTCCAAATGTGCCTCGGCACCGCGGTTTGCGCGCGCGTTCACCGTTACAGTGATTGGCGAGGTAGTCACCATGGGATTCGCCCATTCCAGCCGTATTCGGCCGACGTCCTTCACAACGGAAAAACGTGGATCGGAACAGGAGAAGGAGACGATATCCGGTGTTGGCCCGCCGACGTAAATGTTCTTGATGTAAGGGGAACCGACAATCCACTTGTCCTCGCGTGGCGGTTCCACGTTGAGCGTCAACTGCGGTGGCGGCGCACCGGCTCCCTCGACTTTAAGCGTGAACTGAACAGGCCTGGTGGTGAGCGGGATTTCATCTCCTAACTGTCGCAAGATGAGTTCGCGCACGGACTCGGGCAGGTCACGAGGAAGGCCGCGGTTCACGTCGGCCACGACACGCAGGGTGTACAGTCCCTTCTCGAGGATCTTGCCCGACAGGATGCCGTTGCCCTCGTCGTCCTTCTGTATTTCGGGTGTGAGTCCATCGGGGAAGGTGCCGCCAACGGGCTTGAGGTCGTACTTGATGCTTTGTTTTTCGGCGTCGGTTTCCAGCCCGCGGACGCGTATCAGAGCGCGGCTGCTATCCTTGGTAAACCAGATGAGCGTGTCGGGGACTTGTAGTTCTGGAGCTTCGGAGATTTTCTTGACGAGAATCTCGGCAATTTCACGTTGTGCATCATCGCGCTCGGTGATCACGTCCAGCAAACTCACCAGCGCAACCAAATAGAGAACGAAATAGAATGATGTCTTCTGTTTCATCGGAATGTTCCCCTGCCTGCAGTGATCTTCACGAGAAGCCTATGCGTTCGAGGTGCGATTTTCCTCGAGCGACCTGTAGACTTCCTGGCGTACCATGGATGTGAAGACTTCCTGAACCTTCAACTGAACAACCCGCTCGATCTCGTTCTCGACAACTTTACCGATGTGCGACTCGATGCGCTGCAGAACGCGGAGCGCTTCCGCTTCGGCATCGATCAACTCGCTGCGCAGTGTATTGTACATCTGGTGCTGGTCGGCGAGGAGGTCGTTGGTCTTCGCGATGTGCGCCTCTGTGCGCTGAAGCGTTCGCAATGCTTCGTTTTCAGCGTTGATCAGCTCGTTGCGCAGCACATTGTACATCTCGCGCTGGCTCGCCAGCATCTCGTTGCGCAGCATGGTAATCAGTTCGCGCTGCGTGCCGGCAACATCGTTTTTCAGGACGCGGATCATCTCATTCTCGCCGGCAATGATGTCCCGCTTGAGGAGTTGGAGGATTTCTTTTTCGCCCGAGAGGATTTGACTATCGGTGGAGGGAGCCGCGCCACCCTTGTCTTCTGGAGTAAGATAATAGACGGCCGCGATCATGAGAAGGAGGGCGGCTTCCAATGCCAGAGCACCAATAACAACCCAGGAAGGTATCTGTCTTCCGTAAATCGACCGAAGGCCGATAATCACGACGAGTGCCGAAGCTCCGCCGTATGCCAGGCCTTGGACTTTATTTGTGTAGCGGACGATGCCGCCCTGCCCATTCATGGCATACGGAGCTTGCTGTGCACTCTGTCCCCCGACGACCACTCGTTGTGTCTCCATTAGTGTCCCCTCGTGTACTGTTGTAGACGTAAAAAATTTCTGATACCTCTCTGCTCGAAAAACTGAAGTGAATATAGCAAAATCCTCCAATTTATCAAATGCGCTCCTTCCTACTTTGCGCGCTGTAAGCCCTCACATAGGGTGCACCTTCCGGAGCCGGCTACAGAATGTATCGGCTTAAGTCTCTATTCTTTGCAATGTTGGAGAGCTTGCTTTGGACCATCTCGCGGTCCACGATGATTTTCTTTTCCTGAATCTCATCTGGCGCGTTGTAGAGGATGTCGTCCAGAAGCGAAGTCATGATCGTATGCAATCGCCGGGCGCCAATGTTCTCGACGTTTTCGTTCACCTCGCTCGCGATCCTGGCGATCTCCTTGATTCCGTCTTCCGTGAACTGAACCTCGATGCCCTCAGTGGCAACGAGCGCCGCGTACTGTTTGATCAGCGCGTTCTGCGGCATCGTCAGGATCTTGACGAAGTCTTCCTCCGTGAGGCTGTTCAATTCAACACGAATCGGGAAGCGGCCCTGAAGTTCGGGGATCAAGTCGGATGGTTTGGAGACATGGAATGCGCCGGAGGCAATGAACAAGATGTGATCGGTCCGTACCATGCCGTACTTCGTCATCACGTTCGAACCTTCGACGATGGGCAGAAGGTCGCGCTGCACCCCTTCTCGCGAGACGTCGGGGCCGACGGTTGATTTGCTTCCAGCGATCTTGTCGATCTCATCCAGGAAGACGATGCCGGAGTTCTCGACGCGTTGGAGAGCTTCCTTGATTGCTGCATCGTGGTCGATGAGCTTTTTTGCTTCTTCATTGGTAAGGATGACGCGCGCCTCGGCAATGGTAACCTTGCGTTTCTTCATCTTCTTCGGCATCAGGCCGCCGAACATCTCCTGAAGATTCACGCCAATCTCTTCAAGATTCATCGGGCCGATGACCTGCATGAGCGGCGTTTCGGTCGTGGGAACGTCGATTTCGACGACGCGGTCCTCAAGCTTCCCCTCGCGCAACTTCTGGCGGAGTTTTTCCCGGGTTGCTCGGACATCCTCCCGCTCGTCGACTCCCGTGTTCTCCTCCGTGTCATGACCTGTTCGTTTGCGAGGTGGTGGGAGGAGAATATCGAGGAGCCGCTCTTCGCACAGCTCGCGCGCTTTGTCGTACACCTCAGCGCGTTTCTCCTCCTTCACCATATTGACAGCGTACTCTGTCAGATCCCGGATAATGGATTCGACGTCACGCCCGACGTAGCCCACTTCCGTGAACTTGGATGCCTCCACCTTGATGAACGGCGCGTCGGCCAGTCTTGCGAGACGGCGCGCGATCTCCGTCTTCCCCACGCCCGTCGGGCCGATCATGATAATGTTGTTTGGCATGATCTCTTCGCGCAGCCCCGCGGGAACCTGCAAGCGTCGCCAGCGGTTGCGCAGAGCGATGGCAACGGACTTCTTGGCGTTGTGCTGCCCGATGATATAGTTGTCCAGCTCGCGCACGATTTGGTGTGGCGTCAGCTCACGCGAGCGATCGGCGGGTGTCACTTTGGGGTGCTGATTCTTCATGCAATTACATTTCTTCGATCGTCAGATTCGTATTCGTGTAGATGCAGATTTCACCGGCTGTGCGCAAGGCTTCTTCAACGATCTCACGTGCCGAAAGCGAAGAATGCTTTACTAACATCCGCGCGGCGGCAAGGGCATAGCTTCCACCCGAGCCGATAGCCACGATGCCGTCATCAGGCTCGATCAACTCGCCCGTCCCGGAGATAATGAGGCCGCGCTCCTTGTCCAGCACGGCAAGCAGCGCATCCAGATGGCGAAGGTACTTGTCCGTGCGCCATTCCTTGGCAAGTTCCACAGCGGAGCGCTCGAGGTTGCCGCGGTACTTCTCGAGATAGTCTTCGAATTTAGTGAAGAGCGTGAAGGCATCCGCGGCAGCACCGGCAAAGCCGGCGAGAACGGAATCGTTGTAGAGTTTGCGTACCTTCTTCGCTCGCTGCTTCATCACGGTGGTGCCGACGGTCACCTGGCCGTCGGCGCCCAGAACGGACTTCCCGTTGAGCGTAAGGCCGATGACCGTTGTGGCTCGAATGAGTTCGGGCATGGGAGGATCTCGGTGTGTGGATGACCTGGTCATTTGAGCCTGCGTCGCAGGCGCGCGACCGGAATCTGCATGGCTTCGCGGTACTTTGCGACGGTACGGCGTGCAATGTTCAGACCCTGCTCGTTCAGGATCTTGGCGAGCTTGTCGTCGCTGAGCGGCTTGAGCGGGTCTTCGTGTTCGATCAGTTCTTTCAGTTTCTTCTTTACTTCCTTGTTGGAAATCTCTTCGCCATCCGTCGTGCTGATGGAATCGCTGAAGAAATAGCGGAGCGGAAAGACGCCGTAGTCCGTTTGCACGTATTTGCTGTTGACGACGCGGCTGATCGTGGAGATGTCCATGCCGATCACCTCAGCGATGTCCTTGTAGATCATCGGCTTGAGTCCCTCGCCCTTCTCAAAGAACTCCCGCTGCTTATCGACGATGGTGCGCATGACTTTCAGCATCGTTTCCCGCCGCTGATGGATGGAACTGATGAACCACTTTGCTGCCTCGAACCGCTGGCGAATGAAGTCCTTGGCCTCTGCCGGCACACCGTCTTTCTTCCGCTTGGACATCAGCTCCTTGTACTGCTTGTTGATCCGCAACGGCGGGATGTTCTTGTCGTTCAGCGTGATCAGGAAGTCATCCTCCGTTTGCGTGACGATGAAATCGGGGATGACGTAATTTTCGTGAGGCGTAAATTCTCCTTCGCCCGGTTTTGGGTTGAGATGCTGGATCACATCCACCACCTCTTTCAAGTCGTCCAGCGTAATGTTCAGTTTCTTTGCGATTTCCTCGAAGTGCCTCATGGTGAAACTTTCGTAATGCTCCTTCAGCACTTTGAGTGTGAGCTGCTTGATGTAGTGATTGTCCATCTCCTTCATTTCCATTTGGACAATCAAGCACTCCTGAAGCGTTCGACTGCCGATTCCGACGGGATCAAGGCGCTGGATTTTCTTCAGCACACTCTCCGCCTTCTCCAGCGTAATGTTCGTGCCGTGAGAGAGGTTGAGATCTTGGACGATGGAAGCGAGGTCGCGGCGCAGATATCCATCTTCATCCAGATTACCGATGATCTCCGGTCCCACTAACACTTCTTCGTCGTCCAGGTCAAGAAGATGGAATTGTTCCAGCAGGCGATGATAGAGCGGCACGGTGTCGGGCATGGGCAGTTCGTCCTTTTCTTCCGGATCGAACGGCTCGGCCGCCTTGTACCCCGTGTATTCATCCTTGATGAAGTCGTCGATAGTATACTCGTCCTCGGTTGCTTTCGGCTCCTCGTCGGTTTTGACCTCGGCCTCACCGCCAACAGACTCCTCCGCCGTTGCATCCTCTTTGGCCTGCTCGACCGTTTCTTCCACCAACTCCTGTTCTTCGTCGATGCCCTCTTCGAGCAGCGGGTTCATCTCGAGTTCAGCCTTGATTTTCTGCTCGAGTGCCAGCGTTGGAAGCTGCAGCATCTTCAGGTACTGTACCTGCTGAGGCGACAGCTTCATCATCATCTTATGTTGAAGAGAGAGATTCAGCATCTTTGCGTTCGTTCAATCCGATGGTGCGGCATCGGTGTTTATCCGTTCACAGTAGAGTCGGAATTGCTCATACCATGCTGTGCCATACTTGCGAACGAGTGGCTCGCGCAAGAACGCATAGAGCTTGACCTTCTCGGCCTCGCCGCGCTTGCGTCCGGCTGCGCACTCGGGAATCACTTCGTAGCGGACGAAGTCCCTTCCGGCTGTTTGGATACGCAGCGGAAAGAGATGGCACGACAACGGTTTGCGCCAATCGGTTTCTCCATTCAAATACGCCTTCTCAAGGCTGCACCGTGCGATGTCGTTTTCGAAATAGACGAACACGCATTCGCGCCGCTCGACGCACGTTGTTGCGTAGCTGCCGGGCCGGCCTTCGTACAATCCGTCACGTTCAATCACGCGTATGTTCTTCTCGTCGAGGTACCGCTTGACGATGGGGTAGGCCTTCTCAAGTTCCAGCACTTCGTCATCCTCCAGTGGAGCCCCTCGACCGCCTTCCCGCGTGCAACAGGCGCCTTTGCACCGTTGGAGGTGGCAGCAGAACGACGCGCGGGCAACTTCGTTATCCACAACGGCTTCGCCTATGATGAACATACGCGCCCCCCGCCGCTACGATAACCACACGTAAGGTACTGAAATTCAGCCAAAGAGAAAAGCAACGTCACAGGATCAATCACGGAATGTGCTTCCCGTCAGTACGAGATATGGCTTACATGATCTTGACAAACATCTTGCCCGGGTTCTGCCGGACGAGGCCTTTGAACTCGAGCGAGAGCAAATGGACCAGCGCGTCTGCCGTGGACATTCTGGCGCGCTCGGCAAGCGCGTCGATGTGGACCGGCGCATCGTCCATTGCGTCGTACAACGCCTGTTCGAACATCGAAAGCTGCGGCATTGCCCGCACTGCGGTATCGGAGGATTTCAGCAGCTTCTTGAGCTGCGGACCGAGAATGGCAAGAACGTCATCGACGTGCTCGACAAGCGCTGCCTTGCCTTGCTTGATGAGAAGATTCGTCCCGCTGGCTCGCTTTTCTCCGACAGCCTGCGGCACGGCGAAGACCTCGCGGTTCTGATCGAAGGCGATGGATGCGGTGATCATGGCGCCCCCTTCGACGCCTGTTTCGATGATCAGCGTGCCCAGGGAAATGCCGCTGATGATGCGGTTGCGCCGCGGAAAGTTCGGTGCATCGGGTTTGGCACCCATCATGAGCTCCGAGATGATCGCACCGTTTTCCATGATTCGCTCGGCGAGCGTGTGGTTCTCTGCAGGGTAGATGACATCAACCCCCGATCCTATCACGGCGATGGTTCGGCCATTGGCCCGCAGGGTTGCCGTGTGTGCTACGGTATCGATACCGCGTGCCAGTCCGCTCACCGTCGTAATGCCGAGCCGGGCAAAGCCCTGCGCAAACCGCTCGGCCATGTGGACACCGTAGGGTGATGCGCTGCGTGTCCCCACGATGGCTATTGCATAGCGGTCGTTGCTGAACATCTCGCCGCGAACATACACGAATGCCGGCGGGTCGTACGTGTTTCGCAGATTCGATGGATATTCCTTGTCCCAGAACGTCACGATGCGGGCGTCCACCTTGTTCAGACGCTTCAACTGATCATCGACGATGCGCTGCGCGCGTGCGGCACCGGAATCGCGGAAGAAATTCACAATGTTGAGAGCAGTCTTCTTCTCAATCCCATCCACATGAGCCAATTCCTTCGCCGATGCTTCTGCTATGAGACGTGTATCTTTGAAATGGGTGATGAGATTGATCAGCCGTGTGGAGCCGATGCCGGGGATCGTGGCGAGGGTGAGCAAATCGCGCACATCGATGGTCATGGCCCCTCACTCCATTACGTCCATCCCATCGACCACTGCCACAACAACACTGTGCACGGGTACATCCTTGCTCCTCAACACCTGCGCGGCAGCTTGGCCTTCCTGCACAACCAACACCGTATCGCCGATGCCCGCATCGACCGTGTCCAGCGCGAGAATATCTCTGCCGAGCGCTTTTCCGTCCAGCGTGATCGGCTGGCAGATCAGGATGCGTTTATCCTTGAGGTATCTATTCTTCTGCGTTGCAACGATGGTGCCGGTGACTCTGGAGAGGATCATACTTGCTCGGATTGATACAGTACAAAGATAATGTATTTGGTAAGATGAAAAAAGGGCGTGCGATCATCGCGGCAACATGCATCCGCTCAGGTCGGGAATGATCGTATCTGTCGAGTAAAGGTTGCAACAATCTCCTGCGCCTTCTCCATCGTTCTCGCTTCCGCTATTACTCGTACAATCGGTTCGGTGTTGGACTTGCGGAGGTGAACCCACGCGTCGGCGAAATCAATTCGCACGCCGTCCTCGGTGTTGATTCTGCCCGCGCTCTTGTAAGAGTCCACGATGCGCTCGAGCGCAGCATCGGGAGCGCTGTTCCTCAGTTCGATTTTCCCTTTAGCGATGTGGTACGCGGGCAGGCTCGCCTTCAGCGCCGAAAGTGTTCCTCCGAACTCAGCGACGAGGTGAAGAATAAGTGCAATACCGACGATCGCATCGCGTCCGGTGTGCACGGCCGGCAAAATCACGCCGCCGCTTCCCTCACCGCCGATGATGGCACCCACGGCCTGCATCTTCTTGGCGACATTGATCTCGCCTACCGGTGTACGATACACCCTCGCTCCATACTGGGCGGCGATATCTTCCACCGCACGGGTGGTCGAGAGGTTGATTACGACCGACTGCGTGTACGTATGACCAAGCTGTCGTTCCTTCTCCAGCACAAACTTTGCTGCCGAGGCAATTGTATATTCCTCCCCCATTGGCTCACCCTTTTCGGTGATGAGAACAAGCCGGTCCACATCCGGATCAACGGCAATGCCGATGTCGGCCCTTTCCGTTTTCACACGCTCGCACAACTCGGTGAGATTTTCCGGGAGCGGTTCGGGCGTATGAGCAAACACGCCGCTTACATCGCAGTGCAGCGGAATCACTTCACAACCCAATTCTTGAAGAAGGGCGGGAACAATCATGCCGCCGGCAGCATTCACTGCATCGAGAACGACTTTCAGCTTGCGCTTCCTGACCCGCTCAAGGTCGAGGTAGGGGAGGGCCAAGACCGCCTCGATGTGTTTCTTGATCCACGAATCGTCGGCCGTGTGTCTTCCGATCTTGTCCCATGATGCAAAGGTCACTTCTGCGTTGTCGGCAATCTCCCATACCTCCTTGTTCTGACCTGCATCGAGAAACAAGCCGGTAGGGGCGAAGAACTTTAGTCCGTTCCATTGCATCGGATTGTGGCTTGCAGTAACGCTGATGCCGCCTGCCGCGCCGAGCTTCTCGACGGCAAGTGCCACGGTGGGCGTAGGGCACACGCCCAGCGCCCGGACATTCACTCCTGTCGAGAGGAGTGTGGAGGAGACGAGGTGCGCGATGATTCCCCCGGTACTCCTCCCATCTCTTCCCAAAATCACCTCGGGCGTCCGCGAGGGCGTGCGGTTCGTTCGTTTGCAATACTCTCCAAATGCGGCTGAATACTTTACCACCACAGCGGGTGTGAGACTTTCTCCGACAATCCCGCGGATGCCGGAGATGGAGATCATGAGCGACATGAAACGATTTGCATATTTCAAAGGGTCTTCGTTGGCTGAAACAATGTAGACAACCATACGACGACAAGCAAGGCATTGAATGTCCGATTGTTTTTCGTTACGTTTCCTCTGCACGAGGGATTCCGAAACCCGACGGCATGTGCGTACGGAATC
The DNA here is from genome assembly GCA_964539775.1 of uncultured Chitinophagales bacterium. Taxonomy (GTDB): domain Bacteria; phylum Bacteroidota; class Ignavibacteria; order UBA10030; family UBA6906; genus CAADGV01. Next base: position 3,452 of record CAZIKE010000047.1, on the reverse strand, counting down.
GGTTTCGGGAAAACACCTTCGGCTTAGCATAGGACTCTCGACAATGCTTTCAGCGGAAGAAAAGCGAGAGTTGCTGGCAGTTGCACGTGAGGCAATTGCCAGTGCGCTGAAGGGGGAGCCATATACACTGCCGAGTCCGGCCACGGAAGGTTTAGCGCAGCCTGCCGGTGCGTTTGTGACACTGCGCCTCGATCACGAGCTGCGAGGATGCATCGGCTATGTCGAGTCAGAAAAACCCGTGGTGCAGGTTGTGGCAGAAGTGGCCGTGAAGGCAGCATTCGACGACCCGAGATTCGCTCCGTTAACGCCGGAGGAGTTCGAGCACGTCAGTATCGAAGTATCGGTTCTGTCGCCGCTCCGGCGCATCCATTCGGTGGAAGAGATTGAGGTAGGCGTTCACGGCATTGTGGTTGTGCTCGGGTTGAGGCGCGGACTGTTGTTGCCTCAGGTGGCGGTGGAATACCACCTCGATCGCGAAACGTTTCTTGAGGCGGCACTGCGCAAAGCCGGATTGCCTCCTTCGTACCGCTATGCGCCGGACCTCGAGTTGTATGTGTTTGAGGCGGAGATCGTGACAGAAGCTGATGTCCTGCAGTAGGAGGAGATCAGAGTGAGCGGAATAAAGCACATTCGTCCGCCTGCCGTGGCGGGGAAATTCTATCCAGCAGATCCCAAGCAGCTTCGGGAGATGGTTGCCGCTTTGATGGAGGAGGCCGAGAGCGAGCCGGTGGAGGGTGAGATTCGCGGGGTCGTGGCACCGCATGCGGGTTATGTGTATTCGGGCTTCACCGCCGCGCACGCGTATAAGTTGCTGCGCGGGAAGGATGTGCCGGTGGTTGTCGTAGTCTCTCCAAGTCATTTCGATTTCTTTCATGGCGTGTCGGTATACCCGGGTGATGCGTATGAGACGCCGTTGGGTACGATTCCGGTGAGCACCGCGTTGCGGGATGCGCTTGCGGGCACAAGCGATGTGGTGATCGTGTCGGAAGCAGGACATCGTTCCGAACATGCTCTCGAAGTGCAGTTGCCGTTTCTGCAATTGACGCTGCGCCCCGGCTCATTCGCCCTGTTGCCGCTGGTCATTGGAGATCAGAAACGAGAAATCTGTTTTGCACTGGCGCGTGCCCTGGCTGAGGTCTTGCGCGATCAGAATGCGTTGCTTGTGGCAAGCACGGATCTTTCGCATTACTATCCTGCGACTGTTGCCAACCGAATGGATGCAGTCATCGCCGCCGACGTCGCGTCATTTGATTATGAGAAGTTGATGACGGATCTCGAGACACATCGTACGGAAGCATGCGGCGGCGGGCCGACCGTTGCCGTCATGGCAGCACTGGACGAGTTGGGAGTCCGCAAGATGAAGGTGACGCATCGAAGCAACTCCGGCGACACCTCCGGCGACTACAGCAGCGTAGTTGGGTATCTCTCTGCTGTTGCCTACGCGCCATTGCCAATCGCATGAAAGGTTCCTGCGCGTGAACATTGCAATCGTCGGTGCCGGCAAGGTCGGGTCGGTGCTTGGAAGAATCTTGACGGACAACGGCGAACGCGTTATCGCGGTGATTTCGCGCTCGATGCGCTCGGCCCGTGCAGCGGGGAAGTTCATCCGGTGCACGAACGTGTCCACCTCACTGGCGGCAATTCCGCCCCGGACCGATCTTGTGTACATCGCCACCCCGCATGCGGCTGTGCCGGATGTAGTGCACAAGCTTGCAACTGTTGGCCACTTGAATTTCCGGCGCCTCGCAGTATGTCATGCGTCAGGTATACTCACGGCGGAAGCGCTTGCGCCGTTAGCCCGAAGGGGGGCAACGGTCTTCTCGTTCCATCCGCTGCAGACGTTCCCGCGGGACTTTTCGCCGAAGGAAATTCTCCCGACGGCGCGCAACATTTATTATGGTGTTGATGGAAAGCAAGCGGCGCTTCGCACAGCACGGCGGTTGGCGCGAAAGCTGAACGGCAAGGTCATTGTGATCCGACCGGAGATGCGAACGCTCTATCATGCTGCGTGTGTCGTGGCGTCCAATCATCTCACAACACTCTTGTGGGAGCTGGAAAGGATGTTCGAGGCGTTGAGAACGAAGGAGAGGGGGTTCTATCCTGTTTTCGAACCGATCATCATGGCAACGTTGCGCAACGTGGCGCGAGCATCTCCCGCCGATGCGCTTAGCGGACCCATTGCGCGCGGCGGCGTGGATACCGTTGCGCAGCACTTTGAGGCGCTTCGACAATTTCTGCCGGAGCTGATCCCGTACTTTAGTGCCCTTTCCGCCGAGACGACGCGCCTGGCTGAGGTGAAAGGTTCACTCGAAGAGGAGACAGCACAAGCGCTCTTTGATCTGATCGCATCGTACACCACAATACCAAGTATGACATTCAAAGGTCCTCGTTGAAAGCACTCATCGCCAGTGGAGGGCGCGGAACGCGACTGCGTCCCATAACGCACACGCAGAACAAGCACCTGATCCCCATTGCCAACAAGCCGATCCTGTACTACGCCATCGAGGCTGCCGTTGAGGCGGGTATCAAGGAGATCGCCATTGTGCATAACGCCGACAGCCGGGAAGTGCCCGACTACGTTGGCGACGGCTCGAAGTGGGGCGTGCGCATCACGTACATCCCGCAAGAAACGCCCGGTGGGCTTGCGCAAGTTGTGATGCTGGCGGAGAAGTTTATCGGTAACGACAAGTTCATTTTCTATCTCGGCGACAACATGGTTGTCGGCGGCGTCAAACGGTTTATCGACGAGTTCGAACGCAGCGGCTGCAATTGCTTTCTGACGCTCGCCAAGGTCAAGGACCCTGAGCGCTTCGGCGTGCCGGAAATCCGTGATGGAAGAATCGTCGGCGTTGAGGAAAAACCCAAAAACCCGAAGAGTCGCTATGCGGTTGCAGGAATTTATTTGTACGACAAGCACATCTTCGAGGCCGTCAAGTCGTTGAAGCCCAGCCAGCGCGGCGAGTTGGAAATCTCCGACGCGCATCAGTATCTTATAGACAAAGGATACAAAGTCGGCTACACCGAAATCACCGGTTGGTGGAAGGACACGGGCAAACCTGCCGACTTGTTGGAAGCGAACCGGCTGATCCTCGACGCCATTGAGCCAAGAGGAGAAGGAGAGGTCGACAACCTGTCGGATGTTGCGGGCAAAGTCGTGATCGAGCCGGGCGCGAGGATCGTGAACAGCAAAGTACGAGGCCCCGCCATCATCGGCAAGGAATGCGTGATCGAAAACAGCTACATCGGTCCGTTCACCTCCATCGGCGACCGAACGATTGTCCGTAATAGCGAAGTTGAATACAGCATCGTGCTTCGTGATTGCAAGATCCTGAGTGTCGGCATCCGCATCGAGGGAAGCATTCTCGGGAACGATGTCGAGATCGTAGAAGCGAATGGCAAGCCACGCGTGCATCGCTTCATGATCGGAGATCAGAGTAGGGTGGAAGTGGCGT